>DASSRN010000302.1:0-17295 GCA_035701785.1 Acetobacteraceae bacterium
TCCGTTCGCGCAGGACCTTAACCTGCGCCTGGTGCCACCAGAGTGGATGGAGGGCGGATCGGCGGTGCATCCATTCGGCACCGACCAGCTTGGGCGCGACTACCTGTCGCGACTGCTGTACGGCGCGCGCATCTCGATGACGATCGGCATCTTCACTGTCATCACATCGGGGCTGATCGGCATCACGCTGGGCGTGCTGGGCGGCTATTTCGCCGGGCGCGTCGACGATGTGGTGATGTTCGTCATCACCTGCCGGCTGTCGATCCCGCTGATCCTCGTCGCGCTGACCGTGGTGGCGCTGATCGGCAGTTCGCTGACTGTGGTGATCCTGACATTGGGGCTGCTGCTGTGGGAGCGCTTCGCGGTGGTGTCGCGGACCACGACGATGCAGGTGCGCACGCTCGACTACATCGCCGCGGCACAAGCGGCGGGTGCATCGCGATTGCATATCGTGCTGCGTGAGGTGCTGCCCAACATCCTGACGCCGCTGGTGGTGGTAGCAACGCTCGAGATGGCACTGGCGATACTGCTGGAGGCGGCGCTGTCGTTCCTGGGGCTTGGCGTGCCACCGCCCCTGCCGTCGTGGGGGCTGATGATCGCCGAGGGCAAGGACTACATGTTCTTTTCGCCGTGGGTGATCATGATCCCGGGTGCGGCACTGTTCGTGCTGGTGCTGGGCATCAACCTGCTTGGAGACGGGTTGCGCGACCTGCTCGGCACGGGGCGGGCACGATGAGCCACGGGCAGCCCAAGAATCTCCCCCTCCCCTTGCGGGAGGGGGTCGAGGAGAGGGGGCCGTGCCACAGCTCCCGCACCCCCTCCCCCCAACCCCCTCGCCCAAGGGGAGGGGAGTCTGAGTGGCATGACCTCCGTCCTGGAAGCCGCTAACCTGCGCGTCACCTTCGGCGCCAGTGTCGCCGCCGTTCGTGGCGTGTCGTTGGTGGTGAACCGCGGCGAGACCCACTGTCTGGTCGGCGAATCCGGTTGCGGCAAATCCGTGACCGCGCTAGCCCTGATGGGCCTGCTGCCGCGTACCGCTCTGCGCAGCGCCGACATCCTGCGCTTCCACGACCATGACCTGACGCGGCTGTCAGAGCGCGGCATGGCGCGGCTGCGCGGCGACCGGCTTGCGATGATCTTCCAGGAGCCGATGACCAGCCTGAACCCGGCGTACACCATCGGCTCGCAGATGGCGGAGGTGGTGGAACGCCACCGCAGCGTGTCGCGCGCCGCGGCATTCGAACGTGCCGCCGAGTTGCTTGAGCGCGTCGGCATCACTGCGCCAGGCATGCGGCTGCGGCAGTATCCCCACCAGCTATCGGGCGGACTGCGCCAGCGGGTGATGATCGCGATGGCGCTGATGTGCGACCCCGAACTGCTGATCGCCGACGAACCGACCACCGCTCTGGACGTCACCGTGCAGGCACAGATCCTGCGCCTGTTGCAAACGTTGCAGCGCGAACTCGGGCTGTCGCTGCTGCTGATCACGCACGACCTGGGCATTGTCGCGCGCATGGCGGACCGCGTCTCGGTGATGTATGCCGGCGAAGTGGTGGAGAGCGCGCCGGCCGCCGAGTTGTTCTCGGCGCCGACACATCCGTATACACGCGGCCTGCTGCGCTGCATTCCGGTTCCGGGCAGCGTGCGGCGCGACCGAGAACTCGGCAGCATTCCCGGCGTGGTGCCGCGCATCGCGCCCGGCTTCGTCGGCTGCGCGTTCCGCGATCGCTGTGCGCACGCCATGCCCGAGTGCGCGCGCAGCGTGGCGCGGCAGCAGGCGGGTGAGACGCACGACTACCTGTGCCGTCTGCCGTCCGACTGGACGCGCGCCGAGGCCGCATGACAGCGGCGGTCGAGGTGCGCGGTGCACGCCGCGTGTTCTACACGCGCACCGGCATGATGGCGCCCGAGCGCGTCGTGCGCGCGGTCGACGGCGTGTCGTTCGCGCTGCCCGCCGGCGACGTGCTGGGCATCGTCGGCGAGTCAGGCTGCGGCAAGTCAACGCTGGCGCGGATGATCCTGGGCCTGCTGCCGATGACCGAGGGCGAGGTGCTGATCGATGGCCACAGCCTCGCCGCGATCGGCCGGCGGGAACGCGCGCGACTGATCCAGCCGGTGTTCCAGGACCCGTATTCCTCGCTTAACCCGCGCCAGCGCGTGCGCGACATCGTCGGGCTGCCGTTAATGGCGCAGGGCGGCATCCCTGCCGCGCGGCAGCGCGACACGGTGATGCAGATGCTGGGACGTGTCGGCCTTGCCGCCGAGATGGCGGACCGGCTGCCGGCGCAACTATCCGGTGGGCAGCGCCAGCGCGTGGCGATCGCGCGCGCGCTGGTGCTCCGGCCGCGCATCGTGGTGTGCGACGAGCCTACCAGCGCGCTCGATGTGTCGGTGCAGGCACAGATACTCAACCTCCTGGCAGCGCTCAGGCGCGATCTCGGACTGACCTACCTGTTCATCAGCCACAACCTCGCCGTGGTGGAGCACATCGCGACCGAGGTTGCTGTGATGTATCTCGGCCGCTTCGTCGAGCAGGCGCCGGTGGAGGCGCTGTTCCACGACCCACGCCATCCTTACACGCGTGCATTGCTGTCGTCGGTGCTGACGCCGGAACCGGGCAAGGGGCTGCCGGATGTTGGTCTGGGCGAGAGCTATCCCGACCCGGCGAACATCCCATCCGGCTGCCGCTTCCACCCGCGCTGTCCGATCGCGGAGGAACGCTGCAGGAGCGAATCACCGGAGGACATCGTCCGCAAAGGGCGGCTGACGGAGTGTTTGCTGGTGTAGCGGTGGAGCTGCACGGGATTGTCCGCCCACCGCTCTAGGCACCCTCGATCGCCTCCAACGCGCCGAGGACTTCGCGCACTGCGGTCACCAAGAACGGCCGGTTGTTGCTGTACCATAGCGTCTCGTGGTCACCTGGAATGTCAACTACCTTCACCGTGGCGGCATAGCTGTTCCAAC
This sequence comes from Acetobacteraceae bacterium, assembly GCA_035701785.1. Lineage (GTDB taxonomy): Bacteria > Pseudomonadota > Alphaproteobacteria > Acetobacterales > Acetobacteraceae > JAMXLO01. Next base: position 2,965 of record DASSRN010000302.1, read on the forward strand.
CAAGATCCGGCCCAGCAGCCGGCCGCACCTGAGCCGAACGGAACAGGGTCAGGTCCAGCGGCAGCCGGTCGTCCCCCACATCATCAAGGTAGCGCTGCGCTAGCGTCATACGGATATAACGGGTCGCCCAGCTATGGATCACGTAGCGGATCTTCGGCGCAATCGGAATGCTATCTCGTCCTGCCAGCCTGCGCAGTAAATAGCGCGCGTTCCATCGCAGCAATTCCTTCGCCACTACACGCAAGACGTTGTCGAGCAGGTTCTCACGCCGCAGGAACGCACCCAGCTCCCTCACGTGCACCCGACTGCGGGATGCTTCGAAGCGTACATCGCGAGCCGCCCTGCCATGGGAGACGTTGGTATCGATAATGCCGAGAAAGCCGATCTCGTGTCCCGCAGCAAGCAAGTGCCTCGCCAATGCGTAGGCGAGGATACCGCCAAATGAGAACCCGAGAAGGCGAATAGGACCGGGCGGACATGCAGACGCTATCTGCTTCGCGACATGGGCCACTACGTTGTCGAGGCCGAAGCTCGGTCCGGTCATTGCGACCATGTCGGGATAGTCCACAGTGACCCACCGATACGCGTCGCCCATTTCCAGGCGAAACGCCGCCAGCGCTGGATCGTCGCCGATCACGCCCGGGCAGACGAAAATCGGGTCCCTGACGTCGCCTTGCAGAGCAGATGGGGCCGCGAGACTGGCGCAGATCGCTGCGGCCATATCGTCGGCGCTCATGGTGGGATCGAATATGTCAATCGGCACCCGCCGCCGAAGGCCTTCCTCGAGATCGAACATGAACATGAGGAATTTCAGCGAATCGCCGCCTGCCTCCTCCCACGTTTGACGCAAGGCGAGCGAACGCGAGCCCAGCACCCGACGCCAACTTCGCACGACGGTGCGATGAATGTCCTGGGGCGGGGATGGTGCGAGAAGCACGGGTTCCGGCGAGGACGCTGAGCGCTTCTGGTCAAGCTGGCGAAGCGCCATGCCGTCGATCTTCGCGCCTGGTAGCTTGGGCAGCTCGGCCAAGACATGGATCGCCGACGGCCACAAGGCCCCCGGCAGCGAGGAACGTATCATGGCCCTGAGTTCGCCAACCAGTTCGCGCGCAGCCACAGAGCTTAGGGAAGTCAATGTCGAGGGCGTCACAAACGCGACCAGGGCTTTGGTCGTGCCTGCGGTCCGCACAATGACAGCGGCGTCGGAGACGCCGGCGAAATTCCGAAGTGCCACCTCCAGTTCGCCCGGCTCGATCCGCACCCCGCGCACCTTGACCTGGCGGTCCTTGCGGCCAGCGAGCGAAAGCAGTCCGGTCGCATCGATGCTCGCCAGATCACCCACCGGATAAATGCGCTGCATGGGATCCGACGGATCATCATACATGGCGCCGGGCACGACGCGGCCACCGACCCACTCACCGAGGGCGACGTAGGGACTGCGAATGACCAGCTCGCCGATTTCGCCGATCAGCGCGGAGCTGCCATCCTCGCGACGGATTGCATAGCTCGCTCCCGGCAACATATAGCCGACCGGCAAGACCGCACTCTCCTGTCGGATGTCCCTAAGAACGAACATCTGAGCGCCAGTCGTCTCGGTCGAGGAATAGGCGATCTGAATAAAGCAGCTCGGAGGCAAGGATCTGCTTAGCAACAGGATATCGGTCGCCAGGATAGGCTCTCCGCCGATACGGAAAATCTTCAGGAATGCGAAATCCTCTGTGCTTTGATCAATTGCCATGAGCGCGCGAAACAGCGCCGGGACGCACCAAGAAACCGATATTCGTGCATCCCTCATGACCCGACGGATCTCACGCAGCCCGACCGTCTGCGGGTCGAGTGCGTACAACATCCCGCCGACCAGTAGCGGCGTGATGGCCTCCCGCAGGCCCGCTATCGTGCAAGGGCTGCTGAGCGGCAGAAACGTATCGTCGCAGCTCAGGTGACCAGAGTTCACGCGCTGCTCAACACGTTGCAGTAACGCGCGTTGGCTGTTTACGAAACCCTTCGGCCTCCCGGTCGATCCGGACGTGTAGAGGATGACAGCTGGCGCATCGAGATCGATGTCCGCACCCGGCGCCGCTTCCGACGGAAGATCGCCTGACTCCAGCACTGCATTGAGTCGGATCAGCGCTATTGTCGCGGGCAGGCCGTAGTCGACGCAGTCCTCCTCGTTCGCGACAACCAGTGTTGCCAACTGGGAGTCGCTGATGATCTGTCTGTTGTGATCGATTGGATAGCGCAAATCCAACGGGATATAGGGACGTCCCGTGGTCAGACAGGCCAACGCGGCTACCGAAAACAGTGCCGAGTTGGGCAGCAACACGCCGATCGCGCCACCAGCATTATCGACTGATCCAATCGCGTCGGCGACGCACGCGACGGCTCTGTTCAGTTCAGCGTAGGTGAATTGCACGACACCATCCGCAACCGCCACGCGGTCAGCATGGCGACGCGCAACGTTGCGGAACGTGACGTGAATCGGCGAGGAGCGCTGCCATTCAGCAAACAGCTCAAATGGCCGCCCGGCAGGGCCATTGAAATCCAAGGCAACGTCAGGGGCCGTAAGCCAGACGCTTTGGGCAACGTCTCGCCAGCTGACAGCGACCTCATACCTTTCAGAACTGGTCTCAGCGAGCGGCATTTCATTCCCGCCCTTTAATAGTAGCAGCAAGGAAGAGAAATCGTGTCCAGCCGTAGCTCCTTACGGCGCTCCGAGACTGCAATTTAGCTCATTGGCGACTATACTCTTTGTCATAGATTGGTGACAATTCACGTAGGGTGAATAAGGATTACTTATAGTTCATATTTGGGCCCGACAGCGCAAAACGACGCGCGTCCGGTACGTATTACGGCGCTCACGTGGAACACCCGCTTGCATGTTCTGACGCCGCTGTGCTTCCTGTAGCCGCGCAGGCCACTGCATTGCTGAGGCGGAGCCCGACAACCTCGAAAGCCACAAAGGCATTGCTGGAAACGACCCAGGCAGAGATCGCCAAAAGTGAACCGGCGCGGGCCGCCAGTTTACAATAACTGTACGGTTTCATCCAAACAAAAACTTGATGAAGCAAAGCTGGAATAGACGCACTGATTCAGCTTAAGCAATGGAGCATGGACGTCGCCCCGAAGCGGCTGTGTGGTGCGCTGGCTGACGGTTCAGGCGTATTGTAGTGCGCGAGCGTGTGGGAGTGCTGACTCGCATACGCGCACGGGCGCCGATCTACATCGCCGACACACGACAGAACCCTGCATGGCTGGCCATGTTCATTCTGGCGCGACTGACCCCGGTTCGACAGTTACTATGGCGGTTGCTCCCGGCTGCCAAACCGGTCAGCCAAACCGTCACGAGCGCGGTGTTCGGCCGGGTCCCGATAAGCGAGCTGGTCACGGAACTCCGCGCGACCGGGCTTACCCAAGGTATTGCACTTCCTGAGTCGATCTGCCGCGGGATTCGAGAGTTCGCCGGTCAGCACGACTGCTTCGGTAATTTCGACCGCAGCCTGGCTTTTCAAGCATCCCAGCACGTCGAGGCGCAGCGTGCCTTCAGGCGCGCTATCCTGACGGGGCAATACCTGAACCGGATTAAGGACTGCCGGACATCCAGCAGTTGTGCAAAGATCCGGTGCTGCATGCCATAAGCGCCGCCTACCTCGGCAGTCGGTCACGCGTGATCAGCACTCGCCTCTGGTGGAGTTTCCCGACCGAGACGGTCAATGACGCGGAACTCAGTCTCGCCTCGCAGGACCGGCTGCACTTCGATCTGGACGACTGGCGTACGCTCAAGTTCTTTTTCTACATGACCGACGTCAATCAGGATGCCGGACCGTTTGCCTACGTGAAAGGCAGCCATCGGCGCCACGACCGTCGCCACCAGTGGACGATGCTTTGCGGACACCCGAACGAAGAGGTACTGGCGATCTATGGGGCGCAGAATCTGTTCCAGGTCATTGGCGGGCCGGGCAGCGGCATCATCGTCGACCCGTTCGGCTTCCACATGGGTATCAGGCCAAAAAGCAGTCCGAGGCTGATGCTGGAAACCGGCTTTGGTATCTCGCAGGCGCTGCGACGGCGTTTCTACGGCGAGGCGATGCCGCACCGCTCTTGATGAGCCAGCGCAGCTCACAGCCGGTCGGCCAACGCCGGGCTGCAGAAGCTTGAAGCCAAGGCGGCCGCGGGCTGCTTGCCAGGGATTGCGGGTGGCTTCAGTTTGTAGCCGTGGAATCCAAATTACGCCGCTATATTCGCCACGGCATGTTCCGCGTGCCCGGCTGGCTGCACCCGGTCGATGCCAGCGCTTATGCGGCGGTCCTGCTTTACCAGCCCGCGCAGCAGCTATCCGGCGGCCTCGCCGAAATCGGCGTCTACTTCGGTCGTTCTTTTTTCCTGATGGGGCAGGCGCTGTCCGCGGGCGAGAAGGCGCTCGCAGCCGATCTGTTCGAAAGCGGGCCGGTGGCAGACGGCGCAAGCCTGCAATTGCGCAGGTTCCGCAGCGACGCCGAGAGGTTCGGGATCCCGTTCGAACTCCATATTGGACCGTCGGAGCGGCTGACGGCCCACGACATCCTCGATGCCGTCGGACCCGTGCGGTTCTTCAGCATCGATGGCGGACACATGATCGAGCACATCCGCAACGACGTTGCCCTGGCAACCGCCGTGCTGGCGCCGCATGGCATCATCGCGTTCGACGACTTCTGCAGCCCGGAATGGCCGGAGACCATGGTCGGCGTGGTGGACTTCCTGCGTGGCGCCAATGGGGCATACGTCCCGTTCGCCATCACGCAGTCGAAACTCTATGTCTGCAGGACCGAGTTCCATACCCGCTACATGGCGATGCTGAGCGGGTCGCACTGGATGCGCCGCTATCGGCAGCGCGAGATCACCTTCTTCGGCTCTCCGCTTGTTTGGTACCATCACCCGATTGCGAACCGCATTGCGCATCATGCCGTGGCGCGAGCCGTCAGCGTGCTGCCATGGTGACGAGGTGCTGGCCGCATCAGCTTCGGCAGCGGGTTTTGGGCCGGCTCAGGCAGCCTCGCGCAGCGCAGCCGATCTGACCCGGGTGACGCTGCGCACACCGACCACCTGGCGCAGGTTGCCCTCGACCGGGTGCACCATCTCGCAGGGCATCTCGGTCATCGCGATCTCGACATGCATCGCATCGCCGGCGCGATGCGACCACATGCGGTCGGGCACCAGGTCGCGCCTGGCGAAGGGTTGCAGCAGACGCGGCAGAAGGCCGGGCGTGGCATCGACGTCCAGCATGAAGCGGACGGAAACCGGCGGTTCAACAGACATAGGTGAGGACTCCGAACGGGCTACGCAAAAGGAAGGGCGGGGACTCCCCGGCTGCTCAGGCAGCCGGGCCGCTAATTCGCGTGCTGTTCGGGCGATACAACATCGACATCACTCTATCGCAGGGACGCAACCGGCTCAAGCTCGCAATGCTAAGGCCAATCCAGTTCCGGCAGGCGCAGCAGCGGCACCTGTCGCATTGAGAGCGTGCGGTACTGCAGCGTCAGCGGCACCTCGACGTCGGGCGGACCGCCGTCATCGGGCGCATGCGCCAGCAGCGACAATACTGCCTTGGTGGCGGTTGCCGCGGAACGGCTGATCACGCCGTGCGCCGCCAGGCCGTCCATTGTCTCGGCATACCCTACCAGGCGGGCGCTGCCGGCCCCCATCGGCTGTAGCTGGTCGTCCAATGCCAGAGTAGCCGTGCCGGTGAGGTCGAGCGGCCCCCAATTTACCGCGAGCCTGCGTATCTCCAGCGAGCCGCCGCCGTCACGCCATGCGGTGGCCTGTTCCGCGGGCGTGTGCCCGGTCGGCACCGGGCCATTCAGCAAACCCTCCGCTTCGAGCTTCGCAAGGCGCGGCCCGAGCGGCCGGCTCATTCCTCCCGGAAGCTGGAGATCCTCGGCCTCCAGGGCCAGGCTCAGTGCCGACTCGCCTGGTTGTGCGCCTGGCACGGTATCCGCGCGGGCGTGCAGCGAGCGGACCGCGGGCGCACCACCGTTCGGGATGGTGGCGTGCAGATTCTCGGCCGCCAGTGCGACGGATTCTGGCCACACGCCGGCAGGCAGCGGCAGTTCCAGCCGAAAACGCTCCGCGGTGAAGGGCACCTCCGCGCCGGGCAGCTGGAGGCGCTGCTGTCCCTCGACCGAGACGGCAAGCTGCGTCGGCAACGCCAGGTCTACTCGCAGCAGAAGTCGGTTAGCGCTCCACGACATCTGCTCCTGCGCATTGGACGTGGCGCGCGCAAGCGAAATCCCGGACAACTCAAGTGTCGCGGAAAAGGGCCATCCGCCGCGAACCGGGGCAGCATGCCGTGCGCTCCAACCGGTACCCTGTGCGTATGCCTCCCAGGCAGCAAAGCCGCGCGCCAGGTCGCGCGCCGCGAACCACCAGTAGAGCGTGTCGGCAGCAAGCAGAACCAGCGGCGCAACCACCAGGATGGTCCACCACCTTCGCCCACGCCGCATCTTGCCTCACATCGATTCCGGGAAAGCTTATAGGCAGGCCCGACCGACAGGCCAAACCCGCATGCAGACACGGCGACCTGCAACCGGAACGTTCTACGGTACTTCATCCCCACAGTGTCTTGAAACGTACCGGCTGTGACATCAGTGAATGATTCTGAGCGTTTGCAATGGTCTGTGCGTGGCTATTACGCACGCCTCTGAGCTTGTGGACAAGTCAACCCACAGAGTTTTCCCCAACCCCTCGGGCCAGCGCGGCACCCAAGCACTCCATCAGGCGAGGCCGCGGCAACGCCGCAGGAAGCGGCGGCAATATGTTGATGTGTATGGTCCCCGGACGCTTGTGGAACGCCCGACGTCCCCAGCATCGGCCCGAGTCGGTCGCGACCGGTATCACCGGCAGCCGGGTCCGCCCGGCCAGCGCGGCGATGCCGGGTTGGAGCGGCAGCATCGCTCCCGATTCGGCGCGCGTGCCTTCTGGGAAGATCACGATCTGCCGCTCCTCGCGTGTCGCGCGCTCGCCCTCACGCATCAGGGCGCGCATAGCTGCCGCCCCGCCTTCTCGGTCCACTGCGATCATTCCGGCGAGCGGCATCAACGGTCCGAACAGCGGAATGCGCAGTAGCTCGCGTTTCAGCACGTAGCAGCAGCGTGGCACCAGGGTCAGCCACACGAAGGTGTCGAACGCCGACTGGTGGCGCGACGCGATCAGGGCGGCACCGGAACCCAGATGCTCCCGGCCGGTCACCTCGAGCCGGATACCGCAGATGGCGCGCAGTCCCCAAAGCATGATCCATGCCCAGAGCCGCGCCACGTCGAGCACGCGATGCGGCGCCCATAGGCGCGCCGGCGTCGCCAGCCCCACGGTCAGCACGAAGGTCGCCGTGAAAAAGAACATATTGAATAGCGCCGAGCGAAGCAGGGTCATCCGGCATGGTCGACATGGTTCAGCGTCGGCTCGCGGGTCGGCAGGACGGAAGACAGGCCCGTCGTCGTCGCGAGGAACTTGATGTACTCCTCGGCGATCAGGCGCAGCGGCGGCGAAGGCCGATCCGGCCGGTCTGCCGGCACCACGGGCATGGGATACAGCGTCACGTCCGGCAGCGCCCGCGTGAGTTCGGTAAGCGCCCTGGGCATATGATAGGACGCGGTCACCACCAGCAGCGTATGGATCGCGTTGGATTTTGCCCAGTCTGCAGTGTCGCTCGCGTTGCCGCGGGTCGTCGCAGCGCTGCGGTCGATGGAGACGCGGCTGGCCAACGGCACCGGATCGACCCCGGCGCGATGTGCCAGTTCCGTCAGTTCCGCGCCCCCACCGATGCCGGACAGCAGCAGCCGGTCGGCGCGGCCATCGGCGAGCAGGCGAAGCGCGGTCTCCACCCGGTCGGGGCCTCCGGTAAATGCCACGATCCCGTCGGTATGCGCCGGCAGGTCGCCAGACTGCCCCGCCAGATGCACGAACCAGGCGAAGCCCCCGCCGAACGCCGCAGCGCCTGTCAACAGCACGATACCGAGGGCAGCGGACAGGCGCCGGACCATGGCGACCGTCATGGCAGGTGCCGCAGCCAGCGCCGCACCGTGACCTGCGCGGTCAGGAGGCCGATCGCCGCCGCGGCGGCAGGCATCCCAGGCAGCGCAAGCCACAGCGCGGCCGGCATGGTCCCCAGGACGCCCGCAACGGTGTCGCCGGACATATCGCCACTGAACGGCGCGGCAAGGTTCGCCAGCGTCAGCAGCACCGGCAGAGCCAGCACCACGCCGACAAGTCCGCCCGCCGCGGCAAGCAGCGTGGCGCGTCCGGCGAAGCGCGCGGCGATATAGCCATCGGTGGCGCCCAGGCCGTGCACAATGTCGATGGCGTCGCGCCGGGCGGATAGGCCCGCGCGCGTGGCGACCGCGATCACCGCAGCCGCCACTGCCGCGACCAGCAGCAGCGCCAGGCCGGCGCAGGCCTGCAGACTGCGGGCGAGCACTGCCAGTCGCCGGATCCACACACCGTGGCTCTCCACCAGCGTTCCCGGCGCGACGCCGTCCAGCCGGCGCGCCAGGCCACCGAGGTCCTGGTCCGCATCGGCCAGGCGCACTGCGACCACGGCAGGCAGCGGCACCGCCAGCCTCTCGGCGCCGCTGCCCAGCCATGGTCGCAGCAGATCGCCCAGTTCCTCGTCGCCGAGAGCGCGTGCCGAGGCGATGCCCGACGCGCCGGTCAGCAGCGCGAGCACCCGATCTATCCGGCTCCCGCCGCCCTGCCCCGCCGCTGGCTCCTGGGGTCGCGGCACCTGCACCGTCACTGAAGACCCCGCTCCCTGCTGCCAGTGGCGCCCCAGCGACGCCGCCCCGACCCAGCCGGCCAACGCCAACGCAGCCAGGAACGCCATCGCCGCCACCAGGAACGGCAGCAGCCGGTCGGAGATGGCGCGGCGCAGCCCCAACTCGTCGAACCCGACCGGGCGCAGCGAGCGGCGCGCACGCAGCGAGGCCACAGCGCTACCGCTCCGACACCAGCCGGCCGCGCGCCAGGCGGAGCGCACGCGCCGGGTGGCGCTCCACCAGTCCGTCGTTGTGCGTGGCGACCACCACTGTGGTGCCGAGGCGGTTCATCTCCTGCAACAGTTGCATCAGCCGTTCGGCCTGGACCTCGTCGAGATTGCCGGTCGGTTCGTCGGCCAGCAGCAGACTGGGCCGACCGACGACCGCACGGGCGATCGCCACGCGCTGCTGCTCGCCTCCCGAGAGTTCCGCCGGTCGCTTGTCTGCCTGCCTGTCCAGGCCCACCCAGCGGAGCATCTCGCCGGCATCGGCACGAATCTGCCCTTCGGGCCGGCCGGCTATCCGCAGTGGCAGCGCTACATTGTCGAACGCGGACAGATGCGGCATCAGCCGGAAGTCCTGGAACACCACGCCGATCCGCCGGCGCAGCTTCGCCATCAGGCGGCGGTCGGCTGATTCGATGTCGGTGCCGAGTATCGCGACTCTGCCACGTGTGGGCCGGAGCGCCAGATACATCAGCCGCAGCAGGCTGGTCTTGCCGGCTCCCGAGGCGCCCAGCAGCCAGCGGAACGCGCCGTCCGGAAGGGCAAAGGTGAGGTCATGCAGCACCTCGGGGGCCGCGGCGGTGCCATAGCTCAGTCCGACTCCATCGAATCGCACCATCGGCGACATTCTTGCCATTCCGGCCGATGCGCCGCCATTGCCTCGCGCCCGGCGCTCCAGCACCATTCCCAGGTATGCGCATTGAATGCCCTTTCTGTGGCGCTGCTTACGACGTCCCGGATTCGCTGTTGCCGTCAGGACGCGTGGTGCGCTGCGCGCGCTGCACCCGCGAGTGGACGCCGCTGGCCGCCTCGCCGGCGCCAGAGCCGGAGCCCGAGGCGCAGCCGGCACCGGAACCTGTCGCCGAACCACGGCCGGCGATCAGCGAGCCGCGCCCCTCCGCCATGGACCGGCTCGCAGCGCAGCCGGCCGCACCCCGGTCATCGGTCCGGCTGAAACTGGCGTGGGCAACGAGTGTCCTCGTGCTGCTGCTGGCGGTCGGGGCGGCGTTTGTGTGGCGCACCGAGATCGTCGCCAGCTGGCCGCCCAGCGCTCGCGCCTATGCGCTGTTCGGACTCGAACCGCGGGCAGAAGCGGCGCAGTAGCTCAGCCGCCCAGAAAGGCGGCGATCGCGGGATACGCCTTCAGCGCCGCCAGCTCCTGCTCGGTCGGCAGCTGCGGCCGGTCTCGCAGCGCGTTCACCATGCAGAGGAAGCCCAGCGGCTCGCCATCGGTGGCGCGGAACTGGTGCCAGGTCCAGGATGGGATGGACACCAGGTCGAACGGCTTCACCTGCTGCACCTCCTCGCCCACCAGGCAGTGGCCATGGCCACGCAGGATCATCACCGCATGCATGTGCTCGTGCCGCTCCAGCGTGGAGTAACCGCCGGCCGCAATCTCGAAATAGCGCCATTCACAGCCAAGCTCCGGCTCGGCGAACAGCACCTGGCGCGAGATCGCCTTGAACGGCGCCGCGCCGTCCTCCTTGTAAGGCAGGCAGGCGACCTCGTCCCAGCGGTAGTCGCGGAAGGCGCGGAACGGGGTCTGCTGTTCGATATCCATGCGATCTCACCGATAGCTGTGCTGCGCCACTGCGCGGGCGAAGGCGGCGGTCTCCTGGGTCAGCCGCTCACGGGCCGCGAGCAGGCTGCCGCCGATCAGCAACATCGCGTCGGGACCATAGAAGTCAAGCAGTTCGGGCACCCGCTCCAACGTCATGCCGCCGGCGGGAACCGGCACGCTGGGCCGCACCGCATGCCAGGCGCCGCGGGCGTTGCCGGCCAGCGAGCGGCATGTCGCCGGCGAATAGCCGAACCGGCCGCCATGGTTGGGGAAGATCACCGCATCGGCACCCAGCAGGCGGAACAGCTTGCCAATCAGCAGATCGGGCGCGACGCGCGCGGCTCCACCCATGGTGGGGTGGGCGAAGAACGCCACGTCCGGATATTGCCGCACCAGGGTCTGCATCGTCGCCCACCCAGCCAGCATCGGCGCGATCATCACGGTATCGACGCCGTGCCGCTGCGCCAGCTCGATCTGGCGCCGCATGGCGTCGAGGTCGCCCGACAGGCTGGGCAGGTAGCGCGTCGCACCGACCGCATCGGCAACCGCGACGATCCGGTCGGCGGCGGGCGAATAGCGCTGGTCCGCCAGCCCGTGGTCGTCCTTGATGAAGTCGATGCCCCCGCGGGCGAACTGGCCGGCGAGTTCCGCCAGACGCAGCGGTGAAACTCCCTGCGGCTTCAGCGCCGAACAGGTGAGCGCACGGCCGAACGCGCCGACGCGGCGGCGGAGTCCTTCGATGCCATGGCGGGGACCGCCGAACGCGGCGACCAACTCGGCTGGTACGTCCACGTCGAGCAGCACCACGTCGGTGTGCAACGAGGTGTTGCCGAACAGCATGTTGAGGAATTGCGCGGCATCGTCGCCCACGGTGGCGGTGGCGAGGCCGATGCGGACATCGAACACGTGGTCGCCTGCCGGCGCGATTGCCTCCACCTGCCCCACGATGTCGCGCACGATCTCGGGTTCGGCGATGGCGGAGACCGGCATTTCGACGCTCTGCTCGACGGCGACCGCCTGGGCGCGCGCCTCGATCGAGGCGGCATCGGAGGCGATGCGATAGGTAATGGTGAAGCGCGATGCCAAGACCCCCTCCCTGACCCTCCCCCGCTGCGCGGGAGAGGGAACAGGGTAGCTCAGGCGGTCGGCACACCCCAGATCTCCTGAGCGTACTCGCGGATGCTGCGGTCGGAGGAGAACCAGCCCATGTTGGCGGTGTTCACCACGCTCGAGCGCCACCATGCGTGCGGGTCGCGCCAGCGGTCGGCCACTGCCCGGTGGGTCTGCACATACGCATCGAAATCCGCCGTCACCATGAACCAGTCGCCGGCGGTGAGCTCGGAAACCAGATCGCGGTAGCGGTCCCTTTCGTCCGGCGAGAACATGCCGACGCTGATCGCGTCCAGCACCTCCTGCATCGCGGCCGACAGGTTCGGTGGCGCACCCTGCCGGCGACGACGCTCCGCCACCTCCTCGGTGGTCAGGCCGAAGGCGAACATGTGGTCAGGACCGACGCGCTCGAGGATCTCCAGGTTGGCGCCGTCCAGCGTACCGATGGTCAGCGCGCCGTTCAGCGCCAGCTTCATATTGCCGGTGCCGGACGCCTCCATGCCGGCCGTCGAGATCTGCTCTGACAGGTCTGCGGCCGGGATGATCACCTCAGCCAGGCTGACATTGTAGTCCGGCAGGAACACCACCTTCAGCCGGTTGCGGACCGCCGGATCATGGTTCACCACGCGCGCCACATCGTGGATCAGCTTGATGATCAGCTTGGCACGCCGGTAGCTGGCCGCCGCACGACCGGCGAACAGCTTGACGCGCGGCACCCAGTCCCGCGTCGGCTGTGCCCGCATCGCGTGGTACAGCGCGATGGTCTGCAGGATGTTCAGCAACTGGCGCTTGTATTCGTGGATGCGCTTGATCTGCACGTCGACCAGGGCATCCGGATCGATCCGGATGTCCAGCCGTTCGGCAACCACTGCCGCGAGCGCCTGCTTGTTCGCCCGCCGGGCGCTGTGCAGCCGGTCATGCAGCGCGCTGTCATCAGCCAGCGGCATCAGCCGCTCCAGCGCCATCGGATCGTCCAGCACCTCGGGCCCGATCGCATCACGCAGCAGCCCGATCAGCCGCGGGTTCGCAGTGTGCAGCCAGCGGCGGAAGGTGATGCCGTTGGTCTTGTTGACGATGCGGTCCGGGAACAGCTGGTGCAGTGAACGGAACACGGTGGCGCGCATCAGGTCGGTGTGCAGCGCCGACACGCCGTTCACCTTGTGCGAACCCAGAAACGCCAGCGTGCCCATCCGCACCCGCCGCTCGCCGTGCTCATCGATCAGCGACACATCCGCCGGTGCCGGGGCGTCCGGCCGGGCGGTGAGTGCGTCCAGGTGCGCCTTGTTGATCTCGTAGATGATCTGCATATGGCGCGGCAGCACGCGCTCCATCAGCGGCACCGGCCAGGTCTCCAGCGCCTCGGGCAGCAGGGTGTGGTTCGTGTAAGAGATTGTGTGCGTGGTGATCTGCCACGCCTCGTCCCAGGGAACCAGATGCTCATCCACCAGCAGGCGCATGAGCTCGGCCACCACGATAGCCGGGTGGGTATCGTTCAACTGGATGGCGCACTTGTCGGGCAGGTTGTGCAGCACGCCATACTGGCGGATGTGGCGGGTCAGCAGGTCCTGCAGCGATGCGGACGAGAAGAAATACTCCTGCCGTAGCCTGAGCTCCTGCCCCGCTGGCGTTTCGTCGCTGGGATACAGGATCTGCGAGATCGCATTGGCGCGCACGCGCGCAGCCAGCGCGCCGACGTGGTCGCCGCGGTTGAAGGTTTCCAGCGCCAGCGGATCAGGCGCACGCGCCGACCACAGCCGCAGCGTATTGGCATGACGCGCGCGCCAGCCGACCACCGGAGTGTCGTAGGCGATGGCGATCACCGTCTCGTCGGGATGCCAGACCGAAGGCACGGTCCGGTCGGCGCCGGCATCCTGCACCCACCCGCCGAAGCCGATCTTGTAGGCGATCTCGGCGCGTTCGAACTCCCACGGATTGCCGAGTGACAGCCAGTTCTCGGGGTACTCGTGCTGCCAGCCCTCGCGAATCACCTGCTGGAACAAGCCATGATTGTAGCGGATGCCGTAGCCGTGCGCCGGGATGCCGAGGCTGGCCATGCTCTCCATGAAGCAGGCCGCGAGCCGCCCCAGGCCACCGTTGCCCAGAGCCGGATCCGGCTCGATCCCGCGCAGTCGCTCGAGGTCGACGTGCAGCGCGGCCAGGGCCTGGCGGACCTGCTCGGTCAGTCCGGCATTGTTCAGCGAGTCGAACAGCAGCCGCCCCGGCAGGAATTCCAGCGACAGGTAGTAGACGCGCTTGCGCTGCTGCGCGCTGTCGTCGCGCACACTCGCCAGCCAGCGATGCACGATGTGATCGCGCAGCGCCAGCACTGTCGCGACAAACCAGTCGCGGTCGCCCGCCAGCAGCGTGTCGCGGCCGACGGCATAGGTCAGCTTCTCAAAGATGAGACGGCGCAACAGTTCGACCTGATCGTCGATCGCTCCCTCCTCTGTCGAGGCGATGCGCCGGGTCAATTCGGCAATGGAGGAATCAGGCATATCCATGGAGCGTATTCCGAGCCCTGTTTGGCCGCTCCTCGAGGCTGGTCAGCGATTGTGGGAGGCTACCATTCCGGCTGTGTCATCGAAGAGTCGTTTCACCGGTTCGTGTTAACGAACACGGTCAGTCGCATGCAACAACTCAATTTGGGTAAAGC
>DASSRN010000303.1:0-21553 GCA_035701785.1 Acetobacteraceae bacterium
TGTCGCCGATGGACCTTCAGTCGCGGGTGCGATGGGAGCAGTACACGAGGGCGAAGGAAGAGATGTTCCAGCGCACCAGCATCCCCGAGGCGCCGTGGTATATCATCGAAGGCAATGACAAGAAGCGAGCGCGCCTGAACATGATCGCACATCTGCTTTCGCTGGTGCCATACCAGGAGGTGCAGCACGAGCCTGTCATGCTGCCGGAACGCGTGTTCGACCCCGACTACGAACGCCACACGCTGCCGCCGGAACTCTATGTGCCGCAGCGCTATTGACCGCGGCTGGCGATAGCCATGCGCAAGGCACTCACCGGTGCGGCCATGTTGAGCCTCTTGGCGTTGGCTGCTGCCGGCCCACCGCCGACGCCGGCGATCGCGCATATCGACACGCTGTTCGGCATGCGGTTCGAAGATCCGTATCATTGGATGGAAGCCGGCGGACAGACGTTTGATACCTGGCTGGCTGTACAGGCCGCGTACACCCGCGACACGCTCGACGCGATCCCTGGCCGCGCACCGCTGCTTGCGGAACTGCGGCGCCTGAGCGGGGGCGAGACCCACGTTGGCGGCGCCATCATGGCCGGTGGTCGTTGGCTCTACACCAAGACGCGTCCCGAGGACTCGACGGCGAAAATTTTCGTGCGTTCACCGGACGGCGGTGCCGAAGCGCTACTGGTCGACCCGGCACGGTATGATGCCAATGGGCAGACCGCCGAGATCGACTATTGGAGCGTCTCGCCCAACGGCCGCTATGTGGCCTACGGCATCTCACTGGGTGGCGCCGAGACCGGCACGCTGCGCATCACCGAGGTGACCACCGGCGCCGAGTTGCCGGAAGCGATCGACCGGACGCGCTACGCGAGGCCCAACTGGCTTGACGATGACTCGCTGCTGTATTCGCGGATGCCGCCCGCGACAGCCGGGAAATCGGCGGGCCTCACCGGCGGTCAGGTCCTTCTGCACCGTATCGGCACCGATCCTGCTGGCGATGTCGGCGTATTTGGCCCTGGCCTCGTGCCAGGAACATCCATGCCAGCCAACTACTTCTATCGTGGACTGGCCGCTGCCCGGTCCTCATTCGTGGTCGGCGAATACGATGCGGGGCTCACAAGCAGCCCAAAGGTGGTGTTCACCACGCCGAGAGCGAATCTCGGCAAGACCGCAGTCTGGCAGAGGGTCGCCGGTTTCGACGATGAGGTCCGTGGCGTCGTGCTGCACGACGACATGCTCTACCTGCGCATCGCGCGCAAAGCGCCGCGCCAGCGGATTGTCCGCACGCCTGCGGCGCATCCTGACCTGCGGCGCGCCGAGACGGTGCTGCCGGAGTCCGCCGGCACGATCACCGCGATGGTCGCTGCCGCCGATGGACTCTATGTGCGGCGCGATGAAGGCGGTATCGGCCGTCTGGTACGTATACCTTGGGGTGGCAAGCCGGAAGTGCCGGCTACGCCATTCGAAGGCGCCATCATGCGCCTCAATGCCAATGCGACTGTGCCCGGCGTCTTGCTGAGCATGCAGGGTTGGACCCGCAGCCAGACCGTGTACGCGTTCGACCCGGCGACGAAGCGATTTACCGATACCGGCATCGCGCCGCCCTCGCCGGTATCGTTCGAGGACATCGAGTGGACCGACGTACGCGCACCCGCCGCTGATGGCGCGATGGTGCCGGTGTCGATCGTCGCCCCGCGCGGCGCCGTTCGCGACGGCCGGCATCCTTTGCTGCTCTACGCCTACGGCGCCTATGGCGTAACGCTGGAGCCGCAGTTCGATGCCACACGTCGGGCCTGGTTCGATCACGGCGGCATCTACGCGGTCGCGCATGTGCGCGGCAGTGGCGGGTTCGGTGACGACTGGCATCGCGCCGGTAGACTCGACAAGAAGCAGAACAGCGTGACCGACTTCATCGCGGCCGCTCGATACCTGCAGCGCTCCGGGTGGGCGTCCACGACCACGCTGGCTGCAGTGGGAGGCAGCGCCGGTGGTATTGTGATCGGCGGCGCTATCGTGCGGCAGCCGGAACTTTTCTCCGCCGCGATCATCCAGGTGGGCCTGGTCAATATGCTGCGCCTCGAGCAGATTCCGATCGGCCCCTTCAACACCGGTGAGTTCGGTTCCACCGAAACCGAAGAAGGTGTCCGACTGCTGTATGCGATCGATGCCTATCAGAATATCCGCAGGGGCATCGAGTATCCGGGCGTGCTAATCGCCACCGGCCGCAACGATGCGCGCGTATCCCCTTGGATGCCAGCCAAGTTCGCCGCCCGCCTGCAAACTCACGATGCGAATTTCGGTCGCCGTCCAGACCTGTTACGGGTCGAGGACGCCGGCGGACACGCCGGCGGCAACAAGCAGGAGGCCGAAGTGGAGCAAGCCGACTTCTTCACCTTCCTGCTGTGGCAGGCAGGGATGGCAGGTTTCCAGCCCAGCGCACGCTGATCACGTGCTTTGCGTATCAACATTCTGCGCGGCCACGGTCGGCATGCCAGACCGCTGTTGTCGGCAGCAACGGAACTGGACACCCTGAGCTGCCGCGGAAATGTGGCGGCAGAAAAGTAGGGAGAGGTGCATGCCATTCTATCAAAAGGGCGATGTCCGCATCCGCTACGAGGAGGTCGGTCGCGGCTTCCCCCTGCTGGTGACGCCGGGCGGCGGCTTGAACTCGCGTGCCAGCAATTGGCCGACCGCGGTTTTCAACGCCATGGAGGCGTTCAAGAACGACTTCCACTGCATCACCATGGACCAGCGCAACGCCAATGGCGGCGAGTCAACTGGCCCGATCGCGGTCGACGACCCCTGGGGTGCATTCGCTGACGACCAACTTGGGCTTATGGACCACCTCGGCATCCGTAAATTCTTCTTCATGGGCTACTGCATCGGCGGCTGCTTCGCGATGAAGCTCATCGAGCGGGCGCCCGACCGCGTTGTCGCCGCTGTGCTGTGCCAGACGGTCGGACACTGGGACGAGGACCCTGACGTGATGTATCGCTCGGGCCACGACGTGTGGGCGCCCGAACTCCTGGCCCGTCGCCCCGACCTCAACATGGCGACGATCGAGGCCTACCTGCACGCCCTCTACCGGCGCAATCCGGACTTCGTTTACAGCGTGACGCGCGACTTCGCCCGGTCATGCCGGACCCCGCTGCTCGTGCTGCCCGACGAAACCCCCGCCCATCCCTTGCAGGCCTCGCGCGACGTCGCCGCCCTGGCACCGAACGCCACCTCGACGGCGTTTCCCTGGCGCGATCCGCCGGAGCTGAAGGCTGCGACGATCCAGCAGGTACGCGAATTCCTGCGTGCGCATCAGCCGGCGACCGCAGCCGCATAGCGCCTGGGCTGGCGGCCGGGCTTCCTTGTCGCAGGGGCATCGGACGCCCATACTTGGAACATGCAGACCGCCGTCAATCTGAAGCTGAACGGCGAAGCGCGCGCCTTCGACGGGCCGATGACCGTCGCGGCGTTGCTCGCCTCCCTCGGCTTGGAAACTCGCAAGGTTGCTGTGGAGCGGAACGAGGAGATCGTGCCGCGTTCCAGCTACGCCGAGACCTGGCTCCAGAGCGGCGACGCATTGGAGATCGTGCATTTCATCGGTGGAGGCTGACGATGGATGGTTCCCTGCCCCACGACGACACCTGGACGGTGGCCGGCCGCCGGTTCCGTTCGCGCCTGATCGTTGGTACTGGTCGTTACAAGGATCTTGAGGAGACCGGCGCCGCCATCGAGGCGTCCGGCGCCGAGATCGTCACCGTGGCGGTGCGACGGGTCAACTTGTCGGACCCCAAGGCGCCGATGCTGCAGGATTATGTCGATCCGAAGAAATACACCTACCTGCCGAACACCGCCGGGTGCCATACCGCCAACGAGGCGGTGCGCACGCTTCGTCTGGCGCGCGAGGCGGGCGGCTGGAACCTGGTGAAGCTCGAGGTGCTCGGTCCGCCGCCGACCCTGTACCCCGACATGCAGGGCACGCTCGAAGCCGCCGAGGCGCTGATCAAGGACGGCTTCGAGGTGATGGTCTACACCGCCGACGATCCGGTGGCGTGCAAACGTCTGGAGGAGATGGGTTGCGTGGCGATCATGCCGCTGGGCGCGCCCATCGGTTCCGGTCTCGGCATCCAGAACGCCGCGATGATCTGGATGATCCGCGAGCAGACCAAGGTACCGTTCCTGGTGGACGCCGGGGTCGGCACCGCATCCGACGCGGCGATTGCGATGGAACTGGGGTGTGATGCCGTGCTGCTGAACTCGGCGATCGCCCATGCCAAGGACCCGATCCGCATGGCGAAGGCCATGAAGCTGGCGATCGAGGCTGGGCGGCAGGCCTACCTGGCGGGGCGCATGCCACGACGGCTCGGGGCCGACCCCTCTAGCCCGCTGACCGGGCTGATTCGCTGACCTGAGCCTACGCCGGCAGTACGCCCAGTCCTTGCAGGGTTGTCAGTCGGGTCTCCAGCGTGCGCCGCGTCGCCTCCGTGACGATACGCAGCGTCTCGGCCGGATCGGTCACCGGCTTGCCCTCGCGCTGCACGCTGCGGCCAGTGCGCGCCAATGTTCCGACCATGTCGC
The DNA here is from genome assembly GCA_035701785.1 of Acetobacteraceae bacterium. Taxonomy (GTDB): domain Bacteria; phylum Pseudomonadota; class Alphaproteobacteria; order Acetobacterales; family Acetobacteraceae; genus JAMXLO01. The sequence continues at coordinate 4,566 of DASSRN010000303.1, forward strand.
TCGCCAGTGCGTCCACATCGTGTGAGCGACCACCCAACAGTTCGCCGACCAGCAGCGTCTCGAGCAGGTCGATGCCGATCGCCGATCCGATCGCGGGGGCCGCCAGCCGCGGCATATCGGCGCCGACTGCATTGGCCGCCACGATCGCCAGGTTGAGGCGGCGCGCAGCCTCATGCCCGGCCGGCGTTCCCCGCCCCGGCAGCAGCGGATGGGCGTAGCCACCGGAAATTAGCAAGGTGAACGCCTGCATCAGTTCGGCCAGCGGCCGGGCGGCGAATGGCGGCAGTTCACGCGCCTCACGCACGCTGAGCGGCCCGGTTTCCAACCGCGCCAGCAGTGGCTGGTAGATCTCCGGCCGGCCAGTCACGTTGCCGACCGGCGCGGCGAAGGTGACGCCTGCTTCGGGCACCGCCAGCCCAGTGTATACGAGCGTCAGTTCATCCAACAGAACCTGCTGCTCGACAGCATGCAGCGGCGCCAGCCCCTTGCGGTAGACGTCGCGGCGGAAGGTTTGGGCGCAGCCGATATCGCGCAGCGTCTCGCGCAGCACTTGATCGCGCGTTTCGCCCAGCAGCGGCGCGACATTCGCTGGCACCGCGACCGTATCGATATTCTCGGCCAGGGTCGCGCTGCCCATGTAGCGGCAGCGTGCCTCCAGCATCTCGACAGCGATGTCGACGAACATCAGCGGATGCCAGTCCTGGTTCAGGTACTCGTGTGCGATGTAGCGCGGGTCCTGCCGCCGGATGTCCGCCAGCCGGTTCTCCAGCGTCGGATGCGCCTGGAAGTACGCCGCCCCCGCCTGTTTCAGGCGGTCCACATAGTCCAGCACCGCGGGCACCGCCACATCGGTGCGCTCCGGGCTCCCCGCGCTCACCATCCGCATCAGTGCGCGCAACGGCAGCATCGAAGCCCAGCCGGTCGTCACGTTGTAGCTCAGATAAGCCAGGCCGCCCGGCTTGAGGCGACGGGCGACCGTGCCGACCAGGTGCCCGCGGTTTGCCGGCGATATCCAACTCAGCACGCCGTGCGAGACCATGAAGTCGAAATCCGGCAATGCATTGTCCGGCATCGCTTCCAAGGTGGCAAACGGGGTCTCGACGAAGCGCGCATTGCCAAGGCCGGCGCGGGCGGCGAATTCATTGGCGAACTCGATATGCGTCGGATTGAAATCGAATCCCCACACAGTGGCGTGTGGAAAAGCAGCGGCAATCGCGAGAGCGGTAAAGCCGTTGCCGCAACCAAGGTCCGCGTAGGCGAAAGGCCTAGTCAGGTCTGGCGGCCGCTGACCGAGCAGCAGGCTGGCGGTCGCCAACCAACTCGGCGTGATTTCGCGATAGAAATTGGTCGTATAGGCAACGTCGGTGACGTAGCCTTCATCCCACTGGGCCATTCGGGTGGTCTGCTCGCTCGCCAGGGCTTGATGGCATCAAGTAACAGGCGAACTCTTCAGCGGCCAGTCGTCTGTTCCAGCTGCGCGTTCACCTCGGCTCCCAACAGGACGGCATAGGCAGTCAGGTAGAACCACAGCATGATGGCGACGACCGCGCCCAGAGGCCCATAGGTGACGCCCAGGCTGGCGATGTTGGAAACGTAGAACGACAGCCCGGCCGACGCGATCAGCCACAGCGCAGTCGCCAGCACTGCACCCGGAAAGATCCGCTGTCTCGGCGGCGGTTTTCGCGAAGGCCCGTATCGGTAGAGCAGGGCAATCGTGCCCCCTACCAGGACCACGAGCAGGCCCATGCTGAGATCTTTGATCAGCGTGGCGCTGTAGTCGGACAGCCCGACGAACGAGATCACGGTCGGCAGGAACACCAACACTGCGATCGCCAGCACGGCCGCCGCGACGGCGCACAACGTCATGGCCAGAGCAGTGACCTGGAACCCAACAATGCCGCGCCCCTCCACCGTGTCATACGCGACGTTCAGCGCGGACAGCACAGACTTGGTCCCCGCCGAGGCGCTCCAGAACCCAAGCACAAGGCTGATGGCGAGTCCGAGACTGAGCGCGTTGCTGGGCTGGGTGACAAGCTCGTGCACTCGGTCGTCGATCAGCTTGAAGGCAGGCACCGGCAGCAAGCCCCGCACCACCTCCAACTGCTGCTCGACCGAGACGACATCGAAGACAAGGCCGTACGCCGAGATCAGCACGCTGATCGCCGGGAACAGCGCCAGCGTCGCATAGAAGCCGCAACCAGCCGCGGCGAGCGCCACCTGGTCTCTGGTCGCTTCGCGCAAAGAGCCGACGGCGACCCGACGCCAGCGGCGCCGGCGAGCCGTCGGCTCGCGGGTTTCCAAACTCGAGTCCACTCTTACGTTTTCGCCGTTTCGCTGGCCGCCATCGTGACACCCACAACGCCACAGCGCAGCATGCGATGCGACGCGAGGTCATTTTTATTCCCGCGAGCCGAGATTCGGTCTTGCATCGGGGGGGTGGGGGTCTTATGTGCGACCCCCTACGCAGCAACGCACGTGCCTCTGGCCCTAGTGGTTACGCAACGACGTCAAGCGTTCTGGCAATCGCTCTGGTCGCTGGTTCGTTCGACCGTTTCGTCAACTCACGTTCCGTCGCCTCGCTCAGACGGACGTTCAGCCAAAGGAGGCTCGGTGCGATGACTCCGAAAATCGCCCGCTTTCTCGCTGAGCAGCAGCCGGCTACGCCGTGCCTGGTGCTCGATGTGGATCGCGTGGAAGCCAACTTCCGCACGTTACAGCACGCCTTGCCGCTGGCCCGTATCTACTACGCTGTTAAGGCCAACTCGGCGCGACCGATCCTGGAGCGTCTGGTCCGTCTCGACTCCAGCTTTGACGCAGCGAGTTTCGAGGAGATCGCCAGTTGCCTGGCCGCTGGGGCGCGCCCCGAAGCGATCAGCTTCGGCAACACGATCAAGAAGGCGTCCGCCATCCGCGCAGCATTCCAACGCGGCGTCTCGCTGTTCGCCTTCGATTCCGCCGAAGAGCTGGAGAAGCTGGCGCAGCATGCACCGGGCGCGCGCGTCTACTGCCGCATCCTGGTCGAGAATGAAGGCGCCGACTGGCCACTGTCGCGCAAGTTCGGAACGACGGTGGAGAACGCCCGCGCGTTGATGCTGCGCGCCGGTGAGAAGGGCCTCGACCCCTACGGCCTGTCGTTCCACGTCGGCAGCCAGCAGACCACCACGCGCGCGTACGACGTGGCGATCACCAAGGTAGCCATGCTGTTCACCGACCTGACCGAGGCCGGCGTGAACCTGCGCATGATGAACCTGGGTGGTGGCTATCCGACACGCTATCGCGACCCGGTGCCGGAGATCGACCAGTTCGGCGATGCCATCATGACCTCGATGATTGAGCACTTCGGCAACGCGCTGCCCGAAATGCTGATCGAGCCCGGCCGATTCATCGTTGGCGACGCCGGACTGGTGAGCGCCGAGGTCGTGCTGGTGAGCCGGCGCGATCCGAGCGACCCGGTGCGTTGGGTGTACCTCGACATCGGCCGCTTCGGTGGCTTGGCCGAGACCGAGGGCGAGGCGATCAAGTACCGCATCACCACGCCCTATGACGGCAGCGCCACCGGACCGGTGGCGATCGCCGGACCGACTTGTGATGGCGCTGACATCATCTACGAGAAGTCGAACTATCGGCTGCCGATGGCGCTGCGCTCCGGTGACCGGATCGAGCTGCTGTCCACCGGCGCCTACGTCACGAACTACGCCAGCCAGCGCTTCAACGGATTCGCGCCGCTGGCAGAACATTACCTCTGAGCTCGGGCCGGCCATTGCGACCTGAGTAGCGCCGACGCAATCTCGGTGAGATCGCGTCGCGCTCGGCGGAGGACATCATGCCAAGCATCACCATCCAGGCCACTGACGGCTCCGGCAGCTTTTCCGCGCACGTCGCGGAACCCAAGGCCAAGCCGACCGGCATTGTCGTCCTGATCCAGGAGATCTTCGGCGTGAACCAGGCGATGCGCGATACCGCCGCCTGGGTCGCCGATCTCGGCTTCATCGCCGTCTGTCCCGACCTCTTCTGGCGCATCGAGCCCGGAATCGACATCACCGACAAATCGGAAGCCGAGTGGAAGAAAGCGTTCGAGCTGTTCAACAAATTCGACCAGGCAAAGGGCATCCAAGACCTGAAGGCCACGGTCGCCGCCGCACGCTCACTGCCGGGTGCCAATGGCAAGGTGGCCACGATGGGCTACTGCCTGGGCGGACGTCTGGCGTTCATGATGGCCGAACAGTCGGATGCGGACGCCAACATCTCGTACTACGGCGTCGGCCTCGACAACCTGCTGGGCGATTTGGGGAAGGTGACCAAGCCGCTGATCGTCCACATCGCCGACAAGGATGAGTTCTTCCCGCCGGAGGGCCGCGCCAAGGTTGTCGAGGCGGTCAAGGGCCACCGCCACATTGCAGCCTACGTTTACCCCAACGCCGATCACGCCTTCGCACGGGTTGGCGGCGTTCACTGGGACGGGCGTTCGTCCGCAATTGCCAACGGCCGCAGCGCCGAAGCCCTTGTCACTGCTTTGGGGTAGCCGACGGGCGGTCTGTAAGCACAGGCTGCCCGCGCTTCTCAGATGTTCGCCGAAATCCAGTCCTTCAGCCGGCTCTTCGGCAGCGCACCGACCTGCGTCGCCGCCGGCTGGCCGTCCTTGAACAGGATCAGCGTCGGAATGCCGCGCACGGCGTAGTTATTCGGCGTTACGGGGTTCTCGTCGATGTTGACCTTGGCGACCGTCAGCTTGCCGGCGAACTCGCCTGCCAGCTCTTCCAGCGCCGGTCCGATCATCTTGCAGGGCCCGCACCACTCGGCCCAGAAATCCACCAGCACCGGGCCAACTGCCTTCAGCACATCGCTGGAGAACGACTGGTCGGTAACCGGCTTGGTATTGCTGCTCATCTCACCCTCGATGGTTCAGTTGCGATTCAAGTGGGCGCCGCGCTCGGCAGATCAAGCAGTTCATCCGGCAGCATGACAACCTGCGCCGACTGGGTCCATACCAGTGCGCAGGCCACCGGCTTGTCCGGGAAGATCTGGCGCAGCACCGCGCGATAGGCGCCCATCTGCCGGCGATACAGCATCGGCGTGTCCTCCACCTTCTCAGGCGGATTACGGTTGGTCTTGTAGTCAGCAACCAGCACGCGGTCGTCCAGCACCGCCAGCCTGTCGACCAGTCCGCCGACCACCGCGCCGCCGACCACGCCGGTCAGCGGCACCTCGGCGCGGCTGTCCGGACCGAACAGCGGCGCGAGGTCAGGGTGGTCCAGGATCGCTAGCACCTCCCGCGCCAGGATCGGCGACTCGCCCGCAGCGAGTCCGCTGCCCGGCCGCTCCAGCCACGCCAGTGCCGCCACCTCGCGTTCCGGTGGCGGCAGGTTGGGCAGGTGCTGCAGCAGCGCGTGCAGCAGAGAGCCGCGACGGAAGCGGCTGTTCGCCGCCTCGCGTGCCGAGAGCGGCGTCGCTGCCGCCGGCACAGGTCCGAGTTCGATGTTCTCCGGCCGGCTCGGTGCCAGCCGCTCGAGGCGCCCCGGCTCGCTGGATGGGGGCGCCGCACGCCAGGCTGGCGATTGGCCTGCCCAGTGCGGCAGCGGCACCGATGCTGGCGGGTCGCCGCCGAGTGCCCGCTCGGCCCTGGCGCGCTGCGGCGTCGCATATCGCCGAGCCTCGCCATCCCACGCCCCGAACCCGGTCCGTTCCGCCGGCAGGCGATCGAAACCCCGCTCGACCAGGCGATACCAACAGGCATCGTCTGGCCCGCGCTTGGTGTCCCAACCACACACCAGCAGGCGATCCTGGGCCCGCGTCAGCGCCACATAGAGCAGTCGGTTGTGCTCCTCCAGGCGCCGGCGCGTCGCGCCGTCCCGCAACTGCCGCGTCGCATCGCAGCGGAACTCGCGGCGCGGCGACCAGATCGGCACCTCGCGCCGCGTCGCCGGATCAGCCGCCCACAGGATGGTCAGATCATCCGGCGGCAGCGACGTCGTATCCGGCAGGATCACCAGTGGAGCCTCGAGGCCCTTGGCACCGTGCACTGTCATCACCCGCACCAGCCCGCCGGCGCTCTCCGCCTCGCGCTTCACCTCAGCGCCCGAGCGGCGCAACCAGTGCAGGAAGCCTTGCAGCGATATCGGATGCATGCGGCCATGGGCCAGTGCCGCGTTCAGCAGTTCATCTACTGGTTCGGCAGCTTCCGGACCAAGCCGGGCGAAAAGCCGCGCCCGACCGCCCAGCGGCCCCAGCGCCTCTGCCAGGAGGGCGTGTGGCGCGACGTAGTCCACCCGCCCCAGCAGCGCCTCGAAATAGGACCACGCCGCCCCCCACTCTGGCCGCTCGCCGGCGCGCGCCCGCAGCGTCTCCCACAGCGCGGCTCCGCCGCGGCCTACCGCGAGTTCCATCAGGCTCTCGTCCGACAGGCCGCCCAGCGGACTGGTGAGGAAACAGGCGAAGGTGAGGTCGTCCTGTGGCAGCAGCAGTGCGTCGGCCAGCGCCACCAGGTCCTGCACCGCTGGCTGGTCGGTCAGCACCAGCCGATCGAGCCCCGCCACCGGCACGTGCAGCGACTTCAGCGCGCGTACCAGTGCGCGGCCGAAGTCATTGCGCCGCCTGACCAACACCATCACGTCCCCCGGCGTGAGCGGCCGCCCCTTGCTCTCCAGCATTGTGCCGCCGCCGGTCTGCTGTGCGATCCACTGCGCCAGCGTCTCGGCCAGCCGCTGCGGCGCCGAGGCCAGCCCTTGGTTCTGCTCGGGGATCGCCCATGGCTGCGGCTCCGGCACATCCGGCAGCGGCGTCAGCGGCCACAGCTCGACGCTGCCCGCGTGATCGGCCCGGTCGGCGTGATGGCCCAGCACCTGTCCCGGCTCGACCACGCCCGGCTGCGCCGCCGGATCGGCGAACACCTGATCCACCAGTTCCAGCACCGGCGCAGTCGAGCGGAATGACACGTCCAGTTGCGCGTCGCGCCACTGCCGTCCGGCACCCTGGACCCGCTCGCGCAGCATCCGCCGCGAGGCGTCGAACGCATCCACATCGGCGCCCTGGAATGAATAGATCGACTGCTTGCGATCACCCACCGCGAAAACGGTGCGGTGCGCGTCGCGCCCCGTCTCACCGGCAAAGAATTCCGCAGTCAGCCCACTAGCGATGCGCCACTGCTCAGGCGCGGTGTCCTGCACCTCGTCCAGCAGCAGATGATCGAGCCCGCCATCCAGCTTGTAGAGCACCCACGCGGCACCCGGATCGACCAGCAGGTTCGAGGTCCGATCGATCAGGTCATCGTAGTCCAGCAGGCCTGCGCTTTCCTTGTGCTCCGCGTAGGCCCGCAGCACCGGCGCAGCAAGTGTCACGAGCGCCGCCGAGACCCGCGCCACGCGATAGGCGGCACAGGCGTCGAGCGCGGCGATGATGCGGTCGCACTCGGCATGGAAGTGCCGGCAAAGATCCGGATGCGCATCGGTCACCGCCTTGGATACGAACTGGCTGGCCGCTCGCGCACCGCCCGCCTTGGTCAGGAACTCGTCGCACCAACCCTGCCAGCCTGCGACGCGCCGGGTTTCCTCGAGTGTGAGCCAGGCCAGGATCCTGTCGGCTCTCTCGGCGCATCCCCTGGCGCCCAGCTTCCGGACGATCTGCGCCGCTGCGCGCAGCTGTGGCTCCTCCTGCCAGTTCACTGCCGTGGCGATGACCTCATCCTCGCTGGTCGCCTGCACACCGAGCGCCCGCCGCTGCGCTGCCTCGACCGAGTCGCCGAGTGCCAGCGCGCCGGCGAGCCGCGGCAGCTCGCGTTGCAGGTCCGCCACGTAGGCACCGAACTGATTGGCGGAGGTTAGGCCTGCCAGCGTCTCCAGAGCGGCGCGCATCGCCGGACCACTGGCACGGCCCAGCATGGTCTCGCGCGCCTCGGTCAGCGTGTCTTCCGCATCGCGCTCGTCGACCAGCCGGAAGTGCGGCGACAGCGCCGCCTCCAGCGGGAAGCGGCGCAGCAACGATTGGCAGAACGCATGGATCGTGCCGATGCGCATGCCGCCCGGCAGATCCAGCACCCGGGCGAACAGCGCCCGCGCGCACGCACGCGTGGCAGGCGTCGGCTCGACAACCAGCGCCGCCAGCTCCTCCCCAAGCGCGTCGTCGTCCAGTGTGACCCACCGCCCCAGCGTCCGTTGCAGCCGCACGGCCATTTCGGCCGCAGCAGCCTTGGTGAATGTCAGGCACTGGATGCGTTCGGGCGCAGCACCCGCCAGCATGAGCCGCAGCAGCCGGTCCGTGAGCAGCTTGGTCTTGCCCGATCCAGCCGAGGCGCCGACGAACGCCGAAACCGCGGGATCCGAGGCGCGCAATTGCTCGACGTTGGCGTGGGCCCGCGCCGACAGCGCCGCGCTCATTCCTCGTCTCCCACCGCCGCCCATTCGGCGACGCGCGCGAGTTGGGCGTAATCAGAGAAGCGGGGAGCGAAGCCTGGCTGTGGCTGCGACAGATAGGCGCGCGCGGGGTCGTCGAATGCGTCGATCAACGCCACGAGCGAACTGCGCGCCTGCTCGATCCCCGCGGCGATCGCGGCCGCGTCACCCTTGTACAAGGTGCGCAGCTCCCCAGCATGGAAACCGCCGGTCAGGTGCCAGTACGTGAGCTCCTCCGCCGTCCCCGATACCGTCTCGCCGAACGCCCCGGCGGCCGCCATCGCCGCTTCCAGCGGCAGCTGCGGCGCGAGGCCAGCGTCGACTTCCTTCTGCGTCGGCGGTGCACCGGTCTTGTAGTCGAGGATCGCCAGCCCGCCGCCCGCCCGACGCTCGATCCGGTCGGCCCTTCCGACCAGCCGGAACTCACCGCCGGGGCGCTGCAGGTCCAGTGAACCACGCGCCTCGGTCGCCAGCGCCGCGAGTGGGGCCAGCGCACGCCGTTCCGCCTCGACGGTGGCGACCCAGTCGGCGATGCGCTCCAGCCGGGGCGCCCACCATGCGGCCAGCGCCTCGCGCAGATCGGCCTCGGCCAGCGCTCGCGCCATAGCGCGTCGCAGTTGCTCTGCGGCATCCGCCGGCCAGTCCGCCCCGCATTTCTCGAGGAAGTGGTGCATTCCTGCATGCACAAGGCTGCCGTAGTCCGCCGCGTCGGTGGTTTCGTCCACCGGACGCAGCGCGTTCAGCCGCAGCACGTGACGCGCATAGATCGCGTACGGATCGCGCAGCCAGGTCTCGATCTCGGTCACCGACAGGCGACGCGGCCGCAGCACGACAGGGGGGCGTGGCTGCGGCGGTCGCACGGACCGCACGCCATGTCCAGGTTGGTCGAGCGCCCGGGCCCAGCCGACCGCCGGATGCGTCGGCAGGCTGCGACCTTGCCCTGCCAGCAGCGCTTCCAATCGGGTCAGCCAGCGGGCTGGCACCACCGGCGCACCGTCCCGCCGGCGTGGGCACGACAGCACTACTTGCCGCGCGGCGGTGGCACTCGATACGAAGTCATGTGCCGCCTGACCAACGATCTCCTCAGGCGACGGCAGCCCGACCGCCGACCGCATCGGCCGCGACAGCCAGGCGCCGGGGTCGGTGGTGGGTGGCCATACGCCTTCGGCCAATCCGCCCAGCACCATTACGTCCGCACTTTGTAGCCGCGCCTCCAGCAGGCCCCAGATGAACACCCGAGGATGTTCGGTGCCACCACGCCCCCTCAGCGCCCGCCGGCTGCGTACCACGCCACCTTCCAGCAATGCGTCCAGCAGCGGCGGGATCACCTCGCGTCTTTGATCCGGCAGCATCGGCAGTGCCGCCTGGACCTGGGCCAGTCGCGTCGCCAGCGCCTCGCCTTCCTCGCCGGCCCAAAGCCGCGAGGGCCCGGCCAATTCGTCAGTAGCAGCGAGCCGCTCCGCCGCCTCGACGAGCGCGGCTATGGCATCGGCGGGTGCGATCTCCACGGCGGTGTCCATGCGCAGCGCGGGCTCAAGGCATCGCTCCAGCCGCTCCAGGAAGCGCGCCTGCCCAGGCGCATGGCTCAGAGCCCGCCGCAGACCGACGATCCCGGGCCGCGGTCGGGGGCCGCGCAGGCACGCCAGTTCGAGTGCGCGCGCCGCTGCCCGGCACGCCGCCGGCGCCAGCCCGGCCGCCGTCAGCGGATGCTTCAGCAGCCCGAGCAGCGCGACGGGCGCAAGCCTCTCAGCCAGCGCGCGGGCCAGCAGCCGAAGGAACACGGCAGGCGGACAATCGACTAGCGGCTCCCCGGCGCTGTCATCGGCTACGACACCGAAGCGCAGCAGTTGGGTCGCCACCCTGCTTGCCAGATCGCGGTCCGGCGTCACCAAGGCCGCGACGGCGCTGGGCGCTTCCAGCGCGTCGCGCAGCACCATTGCGATCGCCACTGCCTCCTCGTGCTGGTCCGCGGCCGACAGCTGCGATAGGCCGCCGACGGCAGCCGGCCCGGGCTGGCGCCATTCCTCCAGCGCGTCAGCCGGCAGCAGTGCATGCGACAGGGTCGCTGCCCGATCACCGATGGCCGGATCGGGTGCGTCCCCGCTGCCGGGCCACGCCGCGACATCCCCCCTCGTCACGCTCAGCCGGTGCAGCATTTGAGCGAGCCCGAACTGCGGATGCGCGGCGTCCAACGCCGCCCAGGCCTGCTCGGACATCGCCGTATTCAGGCCGGGCAGCACGACGGATCCGTGCGGCATGCCGGCGATGACGCGCAGCAGCCGTGCCACTGCCGGAATGCCGCCGGTGGTGCCGGCCGCGAGTATCGGTTCATCCGGCGGGGTCAGCGTCCAGGCGCTCGCCTGCGCGTCCAGCAGCGCCACTAACCGCGCTGTCGGGTTCATCAGCCCCTGCTCGGTCAGCCACTCCGGCCAAGCGCGCGTGACGATGTGCAGGAACTGGAGCGTCTGCGTCCAATGGGCGGCGAACGCCGGGTCGGCGGCGTCCGGCAGCCTGGCAGCAAGATCGATCTCTGCCCGTTCCGCCTCATCCATCAGCGCGGCAAGCTCAGCGGCCAATGGCCAGGCACGGTCGGCGGTCCGCGGCGCGCCGTTGGTGCCGCCCATCGCCAGGATCAGCCGGCTCAGTCCGGCCAGCCGCAGCGTCGGCTCCACCGCCGGCGGCAGGTCGAGCGCGCCCGACAGCGTCAAGGGTGCTTCGTCCAGCGCCCCGAACGCGGTGATGCGCGGCAGCATGAGCGGCTTGCCGCCAGTTGCCCGCAGAAACGCTTCGGCCAGTGCGCGCGCCGCTCTGCGTGTGGGCAGCAGGATCAGTCCGCGCGCGACCGCCAGCGGGTCCGGCCCGGCGCGCCGCAGCCACTCCGCCGCCAGCGCGTCGAGGAACGGCACGCCAGGCGCGATGTTGAACAGGTTCAGCGTGTGTCCCCCGTTAGTCGTGCCTGCAGCACGCTCTCAGCCTCCGCCAGGTCGCGCGGGGTGGACAGATGAAACCACAGCCCGTCATGCACCACCGCGCGCAACCGGCCGGCCGTCATTGCGCGGTCCCACGCAGCATTCATGCTGAATGCCCCGTCGGGGCTGCCATCGAGCAGCGCCGGCGCGATCAACTGGAGCCCGGCATATATGTAGGGCACCACCTCTCGCTCTCGCCTGCGCCGCAGCACGCCCCAGGTGTCGACCGCGAAGTCCCCCAGGCCGACATCCGCGCTGACCTGAAAGGACCGGTGCACCAGCAGCACGCCATCTACGCTGCCCGCCTCGAACGCAGCGACCAGCCTGGCCAGCGCCGGCCGCGGACCATCGACCCAGAACGCGTCGCCGTTGACCACGAAGAACGGCTCCGGCCCCAGCAGGTCAAGCGCTGCCTTGACACTGCCGCCGGTCTCCAGCAGCGTCGCCTCGGCTCGCAGCACGATGCGCGGCCGCCGGCGCACCGCGAGATGTGCCGCGACCTGCTCGGCCTGCCAGTGCGCGTTGACCACAACGGTCTCCACGCCAACTTCAGCGAGCCGGTCCAACGCATGGTCGATCAGCGCGCGTCCGCCCAGCGGCAGCAGCGGTTTCGCCGTGCGGTCGGTCAGCGGCCGCATGCGAGTGCCGAGACCGGCCGCCAGCAGCATCGCCGTGTGCGGGGTCACGCCACGAGCCCCGGTGGATTGCTGCGCCGCGCTGCCGGGATCCAGCGGTCCAATGCGGCGGCGAGCGGTGCCGCAACCGGCCGCTGCACCGCCTGTTGCAGCAGATGCCAGGTGCGCGGTCCGTGCACGAGGTAGCCGGGGCGGAGGTCGCGCTGCGCCAACCGCACCCACTGCGCCGCGACCCGCAGGTGCCGTTGCGCGGCGCAGGCATCATAAGCGGCACGGAATGCCCCCGGGTCCACTTCCGGCCGCGCCGCGAGGTAGTGCGCAACGACCTTCTCGGCCAAAGCCGGCGCGATGTCCCGCCGCGCGTCCTGCAGCAGCGAGGCCAGATCATAGGCCGGATGACCAATTGCCGCGGACTGGAAGTCGATTACACCAACGCGGCGAATCCCTGCGCGCTCGGGCAGCCACAGCAGGTTGCCTGCGAAGAAGTCGCGATGGACGAAGCAGGTCGGGCCATCGACGACCACGGCCAGCATGGCCTCCAGCGCGGCGGCAAAATCGTCCCGCGCGGCCTGCGGGGCGGCGCCGCCGAACATCGCAGGCCACCACCAGTCGAGCAGGGTCGCCAGGGCCGTCGTGGCCATGGTCCGTGCGTCCCAGACAGGAAGGTCCGGCGGAGGCGGATGTCGTTGGATCTCGATCAACGCGTCGGCAGCAGCGACGAAGTACCCGTCCTCCCCCTCCCCTTGCCGGAGGGGGTTAGGGGGAGGGGGCAGTGGGCAGTCCGCGTCCCCCTCCCCCCGCCCCCCTCCCCCGAGGGGAGGGGGAGTGGGTGAGTCGATCAATACGGATACCAGGCCATCCCCGAGATCTTCTTCCAACAGCAGCCCTTCCGCCTCGTCGCACGCAAGAATCTCCGGTACCGACAGTCCGATGCCGGCCAGGTGCCGCGCGATCCGCACGAACTGCCGCTGATCCTCCGGCGGCGGCGCATCCATCAGCACCGCGGGCCGCGGTCCCCCAGCTAACCGAAAGTAGCTCCGAAAGCTCGCATCTTGGGCCAGCGGCGCCATTCGCGCCGCACCGTAGCCATGCCGGGTCAGAAACCCCCCGATCAGCTCATCGCGACTCATGCGATTCCGCCGAACCGATCCGGCCAGCCCGACAGGACGCACCGCCGGCTGATGGCGCCAGTCAAATGCAGCGCGACTTCGAGTGCCTCCGCCGGTCGCCGCTCCCCCAGCCGATCCGGCCATTCCACCAGCACGACTTCCTCCAGCGCCTCCTCCCAGCCCAATTCCGCCAGCGCCGCCGGACCATCCAGTCGCCACAGATCGAAGTGGTGCACCGTGCCAATGCTCGTCGCGTAGCTCTGCACCAGTGTGAACGTCGGGCTCGGCACTTCCAGTTCCGGATCGCCGCTGGCCGCGCGGAGGAACGCTCGGGCGAATGCGCTCTTGCCGGCGCCAAGCACCCCCTCCAGCAGAATTGCATCGCCTCGCCGCGCCATGCCCGCGACTCTGCCCGCAAGCGCCTCGGTCGCGGCCAGGTCGGGCAGATCGATGGTGCGCATCGGCGCCGCGGTCATCGCGGCAATCTGCCCGACCTCCGGAGTCGCGGACAATCGCGCACTCGACTAAGACGGCGGGCATGGCGAGTGAACTCGACACCGACGTGGCGATCATCGGCGCTGGCCCTGTCGGCCTGTTCGCGGTCTTCCAACTCGGCATGCTGAAGCTCTCGAGCGTGCTGATCGATGCGCTAACAGAGGTGGGCGGGCAGTGCGCCGCGCTGTACCCGGAAAAGCCGATCTTCGACATCCCTGCCCATCCGGCGATCGAGGCCGGCGACCTGATTGTTTGTCTCGACCGGCAGATCGCGCCTTTCCATACACCCCGCCTGCTTGGGCGCACGGTAACCGGGCTTGCTGGCGAGCCAGGCCGGTTCACGCTGACCACTGACCAGGGCGATAGCCTGCGCAGCAAAGTGGTACTGATCGCTGCCGGTGCGGGCGCATTCGGACCCAATCGTCCGCCGCTCGAGGGTCTGCCGCACTACGAGGCGTCAGGCGCCGTGCAGTACTACGTGCGCCGGCGCGAGGATCTGCGCGGCAAGCGCGTGGTGATCGCCGGCGGCGGCGATTCGGCGGTCGACTGGGCACTATTGCTGCGTGACATCGCGCGCGTCGCCGTCGTGCACCGCCGCGCCAAATTCCGCGCCGCCGCCGAAACCGCAGCGCAGCTCGACGCTGCCGCACGCAAGGGCGAGGTCGAACTCGTGATCCCCTACCAGTTGCACGCGCTGCACGGCTCCGACGGCGTGCTGCATCACGTTGAGGTGGCGACGCTACAGGGCGAGACCCGGCTGCTGGAAGCCGACGTGCTGCTGCCGTTCTTCGGATTGTCGATGGACCTTGGGCCGATCGCCGCCTGGGGCCTGGACAGCCACCTGCACCACGTAAAGGTCGATCCCGCGACTTGCCAGACCTCGATGCCGGGCGTGTTCGCGATCGGCGACGTGACAACCTATCCGGGCAAGCTGAAGCTGATCCTGCAAGGCTTCAGTGAAGCCGCAGTCGCCGCGCATGCGATCTTCGGCATAGCGCATCCTGGCGAGGCGCTGCACTTCGAGTACTCAACGACGAAGGGCGTCCCGACGGCGTAGAGAGGCACAGGAACCGTGCCTCTCTGACGTCCCCGGGCTGGCGTTCAGCCGCAAGCCAGCGCGTAGATATCCTTCACCCCTTGCGGCAGGTTCATTGACTGCCAGCTTCCGCCGCCATCCTGCGTGCCGAAGATCTCGCCCTCATAGCGGGCGCCGATATATACCTGCTTCGGATCAGTCTGGTGCAGCGCCACCGACATGACCGTGCCATGCACCTGCACCTTGTCGAAGCGCTGCCAGGTCTGGCCCTTGTCCTGACTGCGATACACGCCGCCGTCCTTGCTCGCCGCCGCAACACTCAGCGCGGAGTACAGCGTGCCCGGTTCACTCGGCGACGCCTTCACGTCTCGCCCATACGTCGTGGGCGAGAACCGGCCCACCTCCATGTCCTGCCAGCTGTCGCCGTCATCCGCGGTGCGGAACAGGCCCATGCGCACGGCGACGATCACCGCATCCGGATCGGCCGGATTGATCGCAATCGCATGGCCGTCGAGCATGCCTTCATCCGCCGTATCGCTGGCGATCTTGCTCTTGAGATGCGGCAGCTTCGCCAACCGGATCAGGTCGTTGCTGCAATCCTTCCAGCTCTCGCCGCCATCAGTCGTGCGCATCACGCCGCCCACTTCGAGCGCCGCGAAGATCGTGCCCGGCTTCGACGGATGCTGCGCCATGCGCATGACGCGCAGTCCGAACGGCATTACGCAGCGCGTGGGCATGCCTGGATCGCTCAGCCGCTTCCAGGTCTCGCCGCTGTCTTCGCTGCGATATACCGCCAGCGGTGACCCACCCGCATAGATCAGTTTCGGATTGCCGGCATCGACCAGGAACGACCAGATCTCCATGTTCTTGTCGGGGAAGTTGGCGCGCCTGAACGTCTTGCCACGATCGGTGCTGCGATAGATGCCATCATGCGTGCCGGCCAGCACGATGTTAGGATCGGTCGGATGCACGTGCACGGTGTTGCTGCTGAACTCGGTCAGCACGTGCTCCCATTCGCCGGTCTCCGCCGGACGGCGGAACACGCCGACCTTTCCTGGATCCTTGTCGCTGCGGCCGACTGTTCCGGCCACGCTGGCATACACATTCGCTTGGCTTGCCATTGTCCGCTCCTCCGCATTCGATGCGGTGAGGCTACGCCAGATGCAGCGGGGTTGACAGTGGGGGCGCTTCCTCGCCTTGCTGACAGCAAAGCACGCAGGAGGGCCGCCATGCCGACAGTGTCTGCCGAACGTCTGATGGACATCGCCAACGCACTCCTGCAGGCTTCCGGAGCCTCCGCTGAAGAGGCCGCGACGATAGCGCGCTACAACATCGGCGCGAACCTGGTCGGCCACGACTCACACGGCATCATCCTGATCCCGACCTATATCGATCGCGTGAAGGCCGGACACATCGTTCCAGGCGCGCCGTGGAACATCGTGCAGGAGACGCCGACCAGCACGGTGATCGACGGCAACTGGGGATTCGGCTACGTCGTCACCGATCGCGCCATGCGCTACACCATCGACAAGGCGAAGAACCAGCAGGTCGCCGCTGCGACGGTGTATCGGCAGAGCCATATCGGGCGCCTCGCGTCCTATCCGCTGATGGCGGCGCGCGAGGGCATGATCGCGATGATCACCGCCGATTCCGGTCGCAGCGCCAAGGCGGTGGCGCCGTTCGGCGGCGCCAAGGCGCGACTCGGCACCAATCCGATCTGCTTCGCCGTGCCGTCCAATCTCGAAGGTCCGCTGTTCTTCGACATGGCGACGTCCGCTGCCGCGGCCGGCAAAATCAATGTCGCCACCGCGCGCGGCGAGCAGGTGCCGACTGGCTGGCTGATCGACGCCGAGGGCAAGCCATCGACCGATCCGCGCGTGCTGCGCCAGGGCGGCGCGCTGCTGCCGGTCGGCGGTTCGGAAGGTTACAAAGGATACGGCTTGGCCACGATCGTCGAGATCCTGTCCGGTCTGCTCACCGGATTGGGCTTTGGTGTGGAACCGACCGGGCGGCACAACGACGGCTGCTTCATCGCCGTGTTCAACGTCGCCGCGTTCCGCGATCTGAACACATTCAAGGCAGAGGTGACCGAGTTCGCCCAGTACCTGAAGGCGACGCCGCCGGCGCAGGGGTTTTCCGAAGTGCTGTACCCCGGCGAGATCGAGTTCAACCGCGAGCAGGACCGGCGCAAGAACGGCATCCCGGTGGAGGAGGCGACCTGGAAGAAGCTGCAGGACCTCGCGCAGGGCTACGGGCTTACCGACAAGCTGGGTCTCTGAGCCATGGTCGACCTGATCATTCGCAACGGTACCCTGCTCGACGGCACCGGCGGCGAGCCGTTCGAGGCAGACGTCGCGATC
>DASSRN010000304.1:0-3735 GCA_035701785.1 Acetobacteraceae bacterium
GCAGATTTCGGGCAGCAGATGTCGTACGGAACTGGAGCGCTGCCAAAGGCTATACTGGTGGCACCTTCAAAATCGACGATGTCGACCGAACTTCGATCACCGTCTCAGGGGGAGAGATGCGCGTGCCGCGACGGGTGTCCAAAGGCGATTTTGCTAAACTTTATGCTGTTTGGGACGCGTATCTTGCGGGCAACTTTCCCCGGTCCAAGATGCAGTCCCTGTCGCAGAACACCACGTATATCATCAGTGTGCTCCATGCGGTGACCGATCACCACGGCTGATGGCTTGGATCTCCTTCAGCGCTCATCGGGTCGGGCGATAGCACCGCATCTCTCATGGTCAACCCGGCGCCCCATAAAGGCTGGCCCAATGGAGGTAAGCGACTCTCTCGCATGGACAACTGAACAAAGAGGCCGCAGACTCGCCAAATCTGCGGCCGTTGGCCTCCATAACTAGACTGCAATGAGAACGTCACCGCCAAACCGTGGACGTCGCGTTGACGGGTGATACTAGCGAGCTAACGATAGCCGTCTCGAAAATCGGGGAGGATCCGATGCGACTGGAAGGAAAGGTGGCGATCGTCACCGGCGCCGCCTCTGGCATGGGAGCCGCGACAGCGCGCCGCTTCGCCAAGGAGGGCGCGAAGGTGGTGGTCGCCGACATGCTGGAGGAAGAGGGCCGCAAGGTCGCCGCCGACATCACGCGCGCCAACGGCAGCGCCGAGTTCATGCGCCTCGACGTGACCAACGAGGATGACTGGAAAGCGGTGGTTGCCGCGACAGTGCAAAAGCATGGCAGGCTCGACGTCCTGGTGAACAACGCTGGCATCAGCGGCAGCGCGGTGGCTGACATGCTGGACACCGATGCGTGGGACCGGCTGATGGCGGTGAACTCGCGCGGCGTGTTCCTGGGCACCAAGCACGCGGTGCTGGCGATGAAGCAGGCCGGCGGTGGATCGATCGTCAACCTGTCGTCGATCTCCGGCGTCACCGGGCAGACGATGACGCATATGGGCTACAACGCGTCGAAGGGTGCGGTGCGTACGCTGACCAAATCCACCGCAGTGCAGTTCGGACGTGACGGCATCCGCGCCAATTCGGTGCATCCAGGACTGATGCCGCCGATGCGCACCTCGGGTGCCACCGCCGATCCGCAAGTGCGCGCCAAGATGCTGCAAGGTGTGCCGCTGCGCCGCGCCGGCGAGGTGGATGAAGTGGCGAATGCCGTGCTGTTCCTCGCCTCGGATGAGGCGTCGTACATCACGGGAGCGGAACTTTATGTCGATGGCGGCTATCTCGCGACATAGCGGAGCTTGTGCGATGACACTCAGCACCCAGCAGATGCAGCAGTTCGAGCGTGAGGGCTATCTGTTCCTGCCGGACCTGTTCTCCGAGGAAGAGATCGCCGTGTTGCGCGAAGAAGCGCTGGCGATCTTCCACACCGACCGCAAGGAGATCTGGCGCGAGACGTCCGGGTCACCGCGCACCGCATTCGCCGCGCACACCTACAACGAGTCGTTCCGATTGCTGGGCGCGCATCCCCGGTTGATCCGCCCGGTGGAGCAGGTGTTCGGTGAACAACTGTACATGCACCAGTTCAAGATCAACGCGAAGTCGGCGTTCGACGGTGAGGTGTGGCAGTGGCACCAGGACTACGGCACCTGGGCGCGCGATGACGGCATGCCGGAGCCGCGGGCGATGAACATCTCGGTGTTTGTGGACGAGGTGCTGCCGATCAACGGCCCGCTGATGCTGGTGCCGCGCAGTCACAAGGAGGGCGTCCTGGACGCCGGCCATGACGTGTCCACCACGTCGTATCCGCTGTGGACGCTGGACAATGCGTCGGTGGAACGGCTGGTGCGGCAGGGCGGCATCGTCACGCCGACCGGCAAGCCCGGCGCGGTGCTGATGTTCCACGGCAACCTGGTGCACGGGTCGGCCGGCAACATCACGCCTTATCCGCGCAAGATCGTCTATCTGACGCTGAATGCGGTCTCCAACTACATCCGCACGCCGACCCGGCCGGAGTGGATCGCGCATCGCGACTTCCGGCCGATCGAGCCGGTGCCGGACGATGCGCTGCTGCGGCTCGCCAGGGGGTATCGCGCCGCCGCCGAATAGTGTCTAACGCAACGATTCTTGGCTGGCGTGACCCCCAGGGGCGCCATGGGAGGAAACGCATGACTGCTCGACCGAGACTCGCCGTGACCCGCCGCGGCACCCTGCTGGGTGCAGGCGCGCTGGCCATGCCTTATGTGGCGCGTGCCGCTGAACCGATCCGCATCGGGCTGCTGCTGGCGAAGACCGGGCAGATCGCGCCACAGACCGAGTACCTGGCGCAGGGCACGTATCTCGCGCTGGAGGAGCGTGGCAATAAGATCATGGGCCAGCCGGCCGAACTGGTGTGGCTGGACGAGCCCTCGCCACAGGCAGCGACGCAGAACATGCAGAAGCTGGTGCAGGAGAACAAGGTCTGCGCCATCCTGGGCGGATCGCTGTCGTCCAACGCGCTGGCGGAAGAGGCGACTGCGGCGCAGCTGAAGATCCCGTTCGTGTGCGACAACGCCGCAGCAACGGAGATCACGGGCAAGAATTGCAACCGCTTCACTTTCCGGCTGAACACGCCGGTGCTGGTGCAATCGCGCATGCTGGCGCCCTATGCGCTGGGCTACGGCAAGAAGTGGTATTTCATCACCGCGTCGTTCGCCTTCGGGCAGGACATCCTGCGGTCGTCGCGCGAACTGCTGAAGCAGGCGGGCGGCACCGAAGCGGGCATCGACGAAGTGCCGTTGAACACTGCGGATTTCAGCTCGTTCATACTGAAGATCCGCCAGGCGCAGCCCGACGTGGTGCTGGGCGGACTGTCCGCCGGCGATCTGTCCACGTTCCTCAAGCAATGGAACGAGCTTGGCATGAAGGGCAAGATCCCGTTCTGCGAGATCGCCATCGGCGACACTGACATCTGGGCGGTGGGTCCAGAGGCGGCGAACGGCGTGTTCACCAAGCTGTGGTGGTACAACAATCCGAACAATCCGCCCGAGGAAAAGGCGTTCGCCGACGCCTACATGAAGAAGCACAACCGTCCGGCGGCCGACAAGGCGTGGATGGGCTGGATCACCGCTCGATCGCTGTTCGAGTCGATCGAGCTGGCGAAGTCGACCGAGCCGATGGCGATCATTGAGGGACTGGAGAACTGGAAGTTCAGCGCCGGCAATACATCGTACAGCTATCGGAAGTGGGACCACCAATTGCTGATGAAGAACCTCGTGGTGCAGGTGAAGCCAAAGATCACCGACAAGTGGGACTACTTCGACGTCAAGGCGGCGCTGCCCGAAAAGACCGAGGACCTGGAGAAGGTGTTCGGCTCGCAGGAAGAGATCGGCTGTAAGATGAGCTGAGGGATAGACCCCCTCCCCGACCCTCCCCGCACTGCGGGAGAGGGGGCGCTGAACTCCCTCTCCCGCGTAGCGGGGGAGGGTCGGGGAGGGGGTGCTGGAGTTTGATAAGCACCCATGCTCGACATCGTCCTTTCCCAGGTCGCCAGTGGCCTAGTACTCGGCGGCCTGTATGTCCTGATCGCGATCGGCCTCTCGATCATCTTCGGCCTGCTGGGCATCGTGAACTTCGCGCATGGCGTGTTCTTCACTCTCGGCGCCTATTTCGCACTGACCCTGTATCAGACCTTCGGCTGGCCGGCGGTGATCCTGTCGCCGGTCATCGTCGGCCTGATCGGCGT
>DASSRN010000305.1:0-7758 GCA_035701785.1 Acetobacteraceae bacterium
CCGCGCTGCGCTGAATGCGACCCCTGTCATGGCCGGCCCTGTGCGTGCCGGCCATCCACGTTTTCTTCTGCGTGCTACGACGCAAACCGTGAATTGCCGGGCCAAGCCCGGCCATGACGAAGTGGAGGGTCGCGGTCACCGCGAGCAGGCTTTACCCCGGATACGCCCACGGCCGCGCCTCTGCGTCTGACGCCTCGAACGCCGTCACCTCCGGTTCGCTGCGCAGCATGAACGCAAGCTGGTCCATGCCCTCCAGCAGCGGCTGGCGCCGGTCGTCGTCCAGCGTGAACGGCACCGGGTCGTGGCCGGCGACGCGCAGCTCGCACTTCACCAGATCGACCGTCAGCTCCGAGGCGTTTGACGCCTCCAGCGCCTTCGCTAGGCGCTCAATCGCCGGCACCTCCAGCTTCAGCGGGAGCAGCCCGTTCTGGTGCGCGTTGTCGTGGAAGATGTCGCCGAAGCTGGGCGCGATCACGCAGCGGATGCCGGCCTCGCGCAGCGCCCAAACCGCGGTCTCGCGCGAACTGCCGCAGCCGAAATTGGGCCCGGCGAGGATGAACCGCGCGTCGCGATAGCGCGGCTGGTTCAGCACGAAGTCTGGCTTCGGCGCGCCATCCGGATGAAAGCGCAGGTTGGCGAACATCTTGTCCTTCAGCGTCATCAGCACCGCTTCTTCCGGCTGCTTGCCGGGGAAGTGCGACGGCGCGATCAGGTCGGTGTTGATGTTGTTCATCAGCATCGGTGCCGCGACGCCGCTCACCACCTCGAACTTCTCCATCGTCGCGGTCTCCTCAGTTCAGCAGCGTGCGCACGTCGGTGATGCAGCCGGTGACCGCGGCCGCGGCCACCATCGCGGGGCTCGCGAGATGCGTGCGGCTGCCCGGCCCCTGGCGCCCCTCGAAGTTGCGGTTCGAGGTCGAGATCGAGCGCCTGCCCGGCGGGACGATGTCGCCGCCGGCGGCCACACACATCGAACACGCGGCCTCGCGCCATTCGAAGCCGGCTTCCAGGAACACCTTGTGCAGTCCGGCGGCCTCTGCGGCGGCCTTCACATGCGCCGCGCCCGGCACCACCAGCGCCTTCACACCCGGCGCCACCTTGCGGCCGCGCGCCACCTCGGCCGCGGCCTCGAGATCCGACAGCCGGCCGTTGGTGCACGAGCCGATGAACGCCACGTCGATCGGCGTGCCGGCGATGCGCTGGCCCGGGCTCAGGCCGATATAGGCGATCGCGCGCTCCATCATCGCGCGCCGCGCCGGATCGGCTGCGGTCGACGGATCGGGCACCGCCTCGTCCACCGCGATCACGTCCTGCGGCGTGGTGCCCCAGGTGACGCGCGGGCTGAGCCGTGTGCAGTCGACCTCGAGCTCCACGTCGTACTGCGCATCGGGCGCATCGAACAGTGCGCGCCAATCGGCCACCGCTTGGTCCCACAGCGCGCCATTCGGCGCCATCTGGCGGCCGTGCAGATACTGGAACGTCGTGTCGTCGGCAGCGATCAGCCCGCCGCGCGCGCCGAACTCGATCGACATGTTGCAGATCGTCAGCCTGCCCTCGATCGGCAGAGCACGAATCGCAGGACCGGCGTACTCCACAACATGGCCGACGCCGGCCTCGATCCCGTATTTGCCGATCAGCGCCAGGATCATGTCCTTGGCGTACACGCCTCTCGGCGGCGTGCCGGTAAAGCTGGCGCGCAGCGTGCGCGGACGACGCATGATCAGCGTCTGGGTGGCGAACACCTGCATCACCTCGGTGGTGCCGATGCCCCACGCCCACGCGCCCATGCCGCCGCAACTCGCCGTGTGCGAATCGCCGCAGACATAGGTGCAGCCGGGCAGCGCGAAGCCGATATGCGGGCCGACGACATGCACTATGCCGTGGTTCGCATCGTCGATGTCGAACAGCCGGACGCCGAACTCGGCGCAGTTCCTGCGCATGGCGAGATTGCGCACGGTGCTCGCAGCATAGCTGTCGATCGTGCGGCCGGGCAGCGTGGACAGGCCGTGGTCGATCGTGCCCACCGTCAGGTCGGGCCGGCGCACCTTCAGGCCGCGCTGTCGCAGTCCGTCGAACGCCCGCCCGCTGGTGCCCTCCTGTGCGAAGTGGCGATCGATATGGATCAGCGCGCGTCCGCCACCGTATTCGCGCACGACATGCTGGTCCCAGATCCGGTCGAACGGTGTGTTGGACATTTGTCCCTCCGCGTCAGGCGTCGCGATACAGTTTGGGCCGCCGGCGCACCGGGTCGAGCAGCGACCAGTCGCCCTGCGGCACCTCAAAGCCTTTCGGAAATGGCGGCCTCACCTCCATGCCCAGCGAGCGCATGACGCGGTCGTCCCGATAATAGCATTGCAGGATGATGCGGCTGAGATAGGTCAGCGCGGCACCACCGGTCTCGCGCAGCTTCGCCGCGACCGCTTCACGGCGAGCCGGATCCAACTCCGCGAACGACCCGCCGGACAGGCGCTCCAGCGTCTCCAGCACCGCCGTGACATGCGCCGCGTCGCGGCCGAAGCTGCGCAGGGTGTCGGCGAAGATCGCATCGTCGCCGGCGCTCGGCACACCGAATTCCTCGCTCGCCGGGATCATCGTCTCGGCCAGGCAGCGCAGCGCGCGCTGCCGGTCAGGGGGCAGGGTCTGTTGCATGCCGGCCTCAGTCGAACAGGGTTGCCAGGCGCTGCTTGATGCTGTCGGCGACATACAGCGCCAGCGCCTGGATGGTGCGCGTCGGGTTCACCCCGGCCGAGGTGACGAAGATGCTGCCATCGACGATGAACAGGTTCTTCACGTCGTGGCTGCGCCCCCACTCGTTCACCACCGAACGCTGCGGGTCGGTGCCCATGCGCGCGGTGCCCATCAGGTGCCAGCCGCCATCGGTGAGCGGCGCCTCGTGCCATACGTCGTGCGCACCCGCGGCGCGCAGGATCTCGCTGGCGCGCGACACCGCGTGGTCCAGCATGCGGCGACTGTTATCGCTCAGTGTGTAGTCGATCTTCGGCGCGGGAATGCCGTTACTGTCCTTCAGCACCGGATCGAGCGTCACCCGGTTGTGCTCCTCAGGCAGGTCCTCGCAGATCGCCACCATGCCGGTGCGATGGCAGAACAGCTTGCGATAGGCCCGATGATGGTCGGCACCCCACGGCAGGCGGCCGATCTCCATGCTGTGCACTGCCGCCATCACCGGGTTCTGGCCGCGCGAGAACTCGAACGTGTAACCGCGCACGAAGCCGCGCGAGCGGTCGGTCTCGTAGAACTCCTGGCTCCAGATGCAGTTGCCCGGGCCGCGATAGCCGTCCAGCGTCTCCTCGAACCATCCTGCAATGCGCGCATACGGATGGAACATCAGGTTCTTGCCGACCAGGCCGCTGGAATTCGCCAGACCATTGGAGTTCAGCAGGATGCGTGCGGTACCCACCGCGTTGCACGCGAGGATCACCACCTCGGCCGGCTGGAAGTGTTCGCGCCCTTCGGCGTCGTAGTAGATCGCGCCCGACGCCATGCCGTGTTCGTTGCGGGTGATCTCGCGCACCCGGCAGCGCGTGCGCAGTTCGACGCCGGCACGGATCGCCGCGGGCCAGTAGGTGATGTCGGTGCTCGCCTTGGCGCCCTGCGCGCAGCCAGAGGTGCAGTGCGCAAGGTTGATGCACTTCGCGCGCCCCTCATAGTCCTCCGAGGCGATCGCGCTGTCGGACGGCCACCGGTGCCAGCCAAGCTTGTTCAGCCCGCGCGCCAGCGTGCTGCCTGACCGGCCGAGTGGCAGCGGCGGCATCATCGGCTCGTGCGGCGGATAGGCAGGATCGCCGGCGAGGCCGGAGACCCCCATCATGCGGTCGTTCTCGTCGTAGTACGGTGCCAGCGTTGCGTAGTCGATCGGCCAATCGTCGGCGACGCCGTCCAGCGTGCGCACGCGGAAGTCGGACGGATGAAAGCGCGGGAAGTGGCCGGCGTACAGCACAGTGCCGCCACCGACGCCGTTGAAATTGGCGATCTTGATCGGCGAGGCGGCATCGTTGACCGGATAGTCGGTCTCGCGCGCACGACGGTTCGGGCTGTAGTGGAAATCACTCAGCTGCCGTGCCTCCCAGTCGCGTCCCGCACTGGGATATTCCGACGGTTTCATCCAATCGCCCTGCTCGAGGCAGAGGATGTGCATCTTGGTGTCGGCCAGGCTCCAGGCCACCGCCGCTCCGGATGCGCCGGAGCCGATGATCAGGACGTCTACCGGATTTGTGGGCATGAAAGCGTCTCGCCGTGGTGGTGACCAAGTCGGAGGGATACTGCGGCGGCTTGTCAACGGCTAGGATGGGCAATGCCACTCCGCGCCATCTTCCGCTCCGTGCTGATCCAGACTGCTGTCAGCCTGGTGCTCGCGATCCTGCTGCTGTTCCTGCCCGCCGGAACGCTTGCGTGGACGCAGGGCTGGATCCTGCTTGCGCTGTTCTTCGTTTGCAGCCAGGCCACCGGACTCTGGCTGCTGCGTCACGATCCTGCCCTGCTGGCCGAGAGAATGAAGTCTCCACTCAGTGCCGATCAGACACCGCGCGACCGAGCCATCGTCGTGGCGATCATCATCGCGTTTGTCGGCTGGCTCGTATTCATGGCGCTCGACGCACAACGGTTCGGCTGGTCGCATGCACCGCCATGGGCCCAGGTACTCGGCGCCGTGCTGATCATCGCGGCATTCGGCGGATGGATCAGGGTTCTCCGCGCCAACAGCTTCGCCGCAACGCAGATCCGCCTGCAGCCCGACCGTGGGCAGACCGTCATCAGCACGGGACCCTACGCGGTGGTCCGCCATCCGATGTACGCCTATGTGCTCCTGCTGATGATCGGCGCACCGTTGCTGCTCGGTTCGCTTTGGGGCGTGCTGTTCGGCTTCGCCACCTTCGTTCCCCTGCTGGCCCTGCGCATCCACGGTGAAGAGGCGATGCTGATGACGGGGCTGACGGGCTATCCTGAATACGCGCGCAAGGTGCGTTATCGCCTCATTCCCGGCATCTGGTGATCGATCGCACGCCCCCTCTCCCGCGCAGCGGGGGAGGGTTGGGGAGGGGGTGCTTCCCATTGGCACCACCCCCTTCCCCGCTGCGCGGGAGAGGGTTTCGTCCAGTGTTTCCGGGTACTAGCATGCGGCGCGACAGGAGGGAGCCATGGCACGCGACAGGATCAGAATCGGCTGCGGCGCCGGCTTTGCCGACGACCGCATCCCGCCCGGCGTGGAGATCGTCGAACGTGGCGAGCTCGACTACCTGGCGATGGAATGCCTGGCCGAACGCACCATTGCGCGCGAGGCGCTGGACCGCGCGAAGGACCCGGCAAAGGGCTACACGCCGGTGCTGCTCGAGCGCATGGAGGCGATCATGCCGCCGGCGCTGCAACGTCGCGTTCGCATCGTCACCAACATGGGCGCGGCCAACCCAATGGGCGCGGCGCGCGCGGTCCGCAAGCACGCGCACGACTGGGGCTGTCCCGAGTATAGCTGCGCCGTGGTGACCGGCGACGAGGTCACCGACATCGTGCGCGCGCACCCCGAGCTGACGCTGATGGAGGATGGCGCGCCGCTCGAATCGCTGCTGCCGCGCATGGCGTCGGCCAATGCGTATCTCGGCGCCGATGTGGTGGCGCAGGGCTTCGCCACCGGCGCCGACCTTGTGATCACCGGACGCGTGGCCGATCCGGCGCTGTTCCTCGGGCCGATGCTGCATGCGTTCGGCTGGTCGTATGACGACTGGCAGAAGCTGGCGTGCGGTACGCTGGCGGGCCATATGCTGGAATGTTCCGGGCAGCTCACCGGCGGCTGTTTCGCCGATCCCGGCAAGAAGGAGGTCGAAGACCTCGCCGGTCTCGGCTACCCGTTGGCCGATGTGTGGCCGGACGGCCGCGTCGAAGTGGCGAAGACACCTGGCTCCGGCGGCCGCCTCGACATCGCCACCTGCACCGAACAGCTGCTCTATGAGATGCACGACCCGACGGCATACATCACGCCCGATTGCGTGCTCGATGTGTCCGGCGTCACGTTCCGCCAGGTCGCCAATGACCGTGTGGCGCTGAACGGGGCAAAGGGCAAGCCGCGCACCGCGACCTACAAGGTCGTGGTCGGCTATTTCGACGGCTACATGGGCTCAGGCGAGATGGGCTTCGCGGGTATCAACGCGTTGGCGCGGGCCCGGCTGGCCAACGAAGTTGTGCAGGAGCGATTGCGCCGCCGCGGACTGAGCTACCAGGAGATGCGCGTCGATCTCATCGGTATGAACTCGCTGCACGCCAACGACGCAACGCAGTGCCCCGAGCCATACGAGGTGCGCCTGCGCATCGCCGCGCGCACGCTGGATCGCAAGGCGGCGGAGGCGATCGGTGCCGAGGTGCGTAGCCTGCACATGCAGGGACCGACCGGCGCGGGCGGCGGCATCAATTTCGGCGCGCGGCAGATCCTGGCGGTGAAGTCGGTGCTGATCCCGCGCGAATGGGTAAAGCCGGAGATCGTGCTGGAGCGTGCGGCGTGAGCGTGCGCGTTTACGACCTCGCCCACGCGCGCGCCGGCGACAAGGGCAACACATCGAACGTCTCGGTCATTGCCTACAGCGACGAGGCCTGGCAGGTGCTGCGGCGTGAGCTTACCACTGAGGTGGTGCTGGCGCATTTCCGCCATCTCACCGGCGGGCCGGTACGGCGCTACGAGCTGCCCCAGCTGCGCGCGCTGAACTTCGTCATCGAGAACGCGCTGGGCGGCGGCGTCACACGCTCGCTGGCGATCGATCCGCACGGCAAGAGCCTGAGCGCACTGATGCTGACCATCACACTGCCGGGCCACAACGAGCGGACGATGCCATGACGGCTTGTGAGCGCCTGGGGGCATTTGTTGCCGCATCGCGCTGGGATGACCTGCCGCCGTCGCTGCGTCATGAAGGCAAGCGCGCGCTGCTGAACTTCATCGGCTGTGCCATCGGCGTCGCGCAAACCGAGCCGATCGCGATGGCGATGCGCGTGCTGCTGCCGCTGTCCGGCACCGACCGCGTCACGGTGCTGGGCCGCGACGAAAGGCTCGACCCACTGGGTGCGTCGTTCGTCAACGCGATCAGCGGCAACCTGCTCGACTATGACGACACGCATCTGCGCACTGTGATCCACCCTTCGGCGCCCGTCGCGCCGGCGGTGCTGGCGCTCGCCGAACAGCGCGTCCTGTCGGGTGCCGCGGTGCTGCACGCATTCATCCTGGGTGCCGAGGTCGAATGCCGCATCGGCAACGCGGTGTCGCCGGGCCACTACGCGCGCGGCTGGCACATCACCGCGACCTGCGGCGTGTTCGGAGCGGCCGCGGCGAGTGCGAAGCTGCTCGGGCTGGATGCCGCGCAGACCGCGCACGCGCTGTCGATCGCCGCCAGCCAGTCGGGCAGCGTGCTTGAGAACCTGCCGCATGCGGCGAAGAATGTCGGCGTCGGCAATGCGGCGCGCAACGGGCTGTTCGCGGCGCTGCTGGCACAGCAGGGTGGCGAGGGAGCGCCGGCGGCGATCGAGGGCGCACTGGGCTGGGCGCGCGCGATGGGCGATGAACCCGTGGTCGCGGAGATCACCGATGGCCTGGGCGAGCGGTGGGAGTTCGCCGACAACACCTGCAAGCCGTATCCGTGTGGCATCGTGATGCACGCGGTCGTCGATGCGTGCCTGGCGCTCCGGCGCGATCACGGCGTGACGGCCGACGCGATAGCCGAGGTGCTGGTATCAGGCGATCAATTGCTGCTGGATCGCGGCGACCGC
>DASSRN010000306.1:0-5054 GCA_035701785.1 Acetobacteraceae bacterium
ACGGCACGAGGTTGCCGGCTGCATCGCGCGCCAGCACGCCGTTGCCGTTGGCATCGAGCACCGGATTGCCTGCGGCATCGACCGCAACGTCGTAGACTGGGATCTCGTACCGCGCGAGTTCCAGCGTGCCATACGTGTCGCTCGCTGCCGCCTTCATCACGAACCCGATGTGGAAGCCGAACTCCAGCGTGTCGTTGGCGTCGTTGACGATCTCGTAGCCTTCCACGACCGGCTCATCGGCCGTGGCGGTGCCAGCGTCCTGCGATGCGCCGACGGTGATCTCGCCGCCGGTAAGGCCGGCGCCTGGCACACCGGCAGCCGGATCGAGCGGCGTGTTGGTGTTGGTGCTGCCGGTACGCAGGTGGATGGTGCTGTCGCCGTTCGCCGTGGATTTCCAAACGGTGGTGAAGCCCAGCCCGGCGGTCATGCCGATGTCGATGTCCGACACCGTCGCGCCAGCGGATGTGCCATCGGTCAGTTGCACCGGCGTGAGCGAGAACAGCGGATCGGGCCTGCCCTGCACCTGATAGCGGATGCCCCAAACCTGGCTGCCGCCGGAAAGCCAGGCCATCGCGGCCTCGGTCTGCAGGTTGGTCACCGCCACGCCGGTCTGGCTGCCGGGCTGTCCACCAGGCCCGCCGGCCGGATCGGTGCTGAGCAGGATCGGCTTGTACTGGCTGGTGTCCGTCAGGCTCCAGGGCACCGGCGTGCCGTCGAACGCGCCGCCCGGCGGCACGGCGGGCTTGGGTCCCGGGGCACCGGGCAGGCTGATAGCGATCTCCTCGCCGGTGGCGAGAAAGCGCAGCCGTTCCATGTTGAACAGATTGTCGATGCCATCGTTCGGCAGCGGCTTGCCCTGGGCGTCGGCGATCGGGCGCAGGTCGATCACCTCGATGCTACCGTCGCCATTGACGGTCATCGAGTAGTCCTGGCGGCGGCCGGTGTACACCGCGACGTCGGTGCCCTCGCCGCCGTCAATGATCTCGGGCACGCCGGCCGCGCCCTTGAGGCCGGGACCGCCCTGGATCGTGTCGTTCCCCATGCCGCCATAGATCGTATCGGTGAGGCCGACAGAGTCCGAGATGTCGCCGCGAATGTTGTCGTTGCCGTTGGTGCCGACCAGGATGTCGCGACGGGCCTGCGCCACACCGTTGCGGATCAGGTCGCCGACGATCGGATCGGGATTGGCCGCGTCGCGCGTATCGAACATGCGGCCGACGATGTCGTTGCCGTCGCCATCGATCGCGCTGGTGTCGTGATAGACGGCGAAGAAGCGGTCGCCGAGCAGGCCGGCGAGGCCGCCCTGATCCTGGATGCCGTCGGTGGTGGCATTGACCGTGACCGGGTTGCCTTCGGGTGTCATGGCGAGGGCAACGCCGGTGACCGGGTCGAGCGCCACCGCGATGTGCTGCGCCTTCATGTCGCCGTTGTCGTTCCAGCCGACGATCAGGTCGTTGCTGTCCTCGCCGCCGATGCCGGTGACCGCGAGGTTCAGCGCCGTGGCGTCGGTGCCGGCGGGCAGGCCGAACAGCTTGACAGGTCCGAAGCCGCCGAGAGTGAAGCCCTGGCCATTGAGACCGGTGCCCGGCGAGGAGAAATAACTGCCCATCACGTCGAACCCGCCTGGCACGGTGGTCGATGGCGTCACCCACACGACGCCGAAATTCACTGCACCCGCCATTACCACTTTGGCGGTCGTGCCGGCGGCAACCGGGAAGGCGCCGGACAGATTGTCGAAGCCGGCGACAGGAAAACTCTGGCCCAGATCGTCATAGACCTTGCCGGCCACGCGCTCGCCGCCGGCGCCCTCCGGCTCGATCCAGACGACCGCAGTCTCGAAGGTATGCAGCGAGGCGGTGGAGACATCGCGACCGAGTGCCGCAACCTGCACCGCGGCGTCGCTGTCCACGCCAAGCAGGCCGTCCACGCCGGCAGCCTGCGGCGCGCCGGGATTGCCGAGTGCGTCGAGCGGCACCTCGAACCGCTGCAGCATCACGCGGCCATAGCGCGCGTCACCCGACACGTTGGTGGGCTGACCGCTGCTGAGGTCGGTCGAGACCCAGGCGACGTTGTAGCCGTCGTTCATCCCCTTCGGGAGGATCTGGTCGGGGCCCTGCACCACGCCGTTCACCAGCTTGCGGTCGAGCATCGAGCCCGACATCGCCGCGCTGTGCTGATCGACGTTGTCGCTCTCGGGATCGACGCTGAGCTCCACCGAGGTGAGCTGGCCGGGGCCGACGAAATTCGTCCGCAGCTCGCGAGAAACGTCCTGCGCGTTGCCGCGCTGCTCGAAGGTGACGCCCCAGCCCGAGTTGTTGCCACCCGATACGAGTGCCGGGTTGGTCTCTACGCCGACGCCATCGCTCAGGTCGATTGCATTCGGCAGCGGCGACGTCGTGTCGAAGGCGCCAACCACGTCATAGAATTGCGCGCGGATATGCGTGTTGCCGTCCGCGCCGGGCGTCTCCCAAGTGACGCCGACAAATTCGCCAACACTGTCGGCGACGAACGGATGCGTCTGCACGCCGGCCTGTACGGCAGGGACATGGTTGACCAGGAAGCCATCGGTGTCAGGCGTGCCGGCTTTGTCTGGCGCGGTGTCCCCATCGGCGTTGCTCTGACCCCAGGGGGTCGGCGTGATCGGCTGGATGTCGGCGATGATCGAGGCCGCCGAGACATCAACGCCGGCGAAGCGGAAGGTCTCGACACCCGAGACCGTGTCGACGCCGTCGCGGCCTGTGGTCTTGTCGGTGACGGTGAAGATATCGCCACCGAGGTGCTGGACGATGTACTGGTCCTGCGTGCCGGCATAAACTGCGACGTCGTTGCCGTCGTCGCCGAACAGCAGGTCGTTGCCGGCCCCGCCGGTCATCGTATCGTTGCCCAGCGCGCCATGCAGGTCATCGTCAGCGGCGAGGCCGTTCAGCGTGTCGTTGCCGACAGTACCCACCAGCGTGTCGGCAATTGCCCGCGGCAGGCCATTGCCGCCGATGTCGCCATTGAGCGTCACGCCCGGCGTGCGCGTGTCGAAGATGGTGGCCCGGATGTCCTGGTCACCCGCCGCGGTGGACGTATCATTTTGATAGACCGCGATGATGCGGTCGCCGAGCAGCGCGCCGACCGAGGGGGCGTTCTGGTCGCCGGCGGTGGACGCAATGGTGCTGACCTGATTGTCGCCCAGACCGCCAGAGGTGAAGTTCTTCACCATGATGTCCTGGCCACCGCCGGCGTTGCCCTGCGTCCAGGACAGCGAGAAGCCGCCGGAATCGACCAGCGTGCCGAGGCTGAACTCGCCGTTGAACGTGCCTGGCAGGCCGCCTTGCAGCGTGGTGATCGGGCTTGCGGTGTAGACGCCGGCGGCGCCGCTGAACACGCGGCCCATGATGGCAATGGTGCCATCCGGTTGCTGTGCCGCCCAGGCAACGGCGAAGCCCGCACCGGACAGGGCAACCAGCTTGACCTTGCCCGTGACAGCGCCGGCGCCGCCGGCATCGAGGCTGGCCAAATCCGCACCGGCAATGCCGCCGTTCAGATTCGCGCCCGCGAGCGTGAAGCCCTGAAGGCGAACGTGGTTGGCGGCGTCGATCCAGGCGAGGATCGCCTCGCCGTCATCGGTGACAATCGTGGTCGGATCGCGACCGATGGCGTTGGCGACGTTGACCGCGGCGTCGCCCAGTTCGGTGTGGGCGATCGGACTGCCGGCAGTGAGCCCGTCGAGACCGGCGGCCACCGGCGGACCGATCGGGTCCACCTTGGCATCCAACGGCACCGCGAAGCGCTGCAGCATGATCTGGCCGTAGCGCGCATCGCCGGCCACCTCGGGGGTGGCGAGGGTGGTCTGCACATAGACGACGTTGATGCCGTCAACTGCGGACTTGCGCGTGGCGGGATTGTCCACCGCATAGCCGCTGACAGCGGCGTCGTGCTGCACGGTGCCTGCCACGTCGCCGACCGCGATCTCGTTGCCGACCGTTCCACTGAGGCCGACATAGCGCAGGCGCAGACCGATGTCGGTCGCATCGGCAGCGGTCTTCTCCTGCCACACCGCGCCGTAGCCGACGGCTCCCCCGGCTGCCAGCACCGCATTCCCTGCGATGACACCTTGGCTGTCGCTGAGCTGCACTGTGCCAAGCGCCGGATCGACGGCACCGACCACGTCGAAGAAGCGGGCCGTGACGCCAGCGGCGGAAGTCCAGGCGACGCCGAATGAGCCGCCGCCGCTGTCCGCCACCGATGGGGCGAACTGATCACCAGGTTCGGTGGCGATGGCCAGGTCGCTGGTGTTGGCATTGGTCTTCCAGATGGTGGCAGCCATGATATCGAAGCTCCGTCGCTAGGTTATCCGGAACAGCCGCCGCTGAACGCGGCTCCGCACGCGGGCACGCCGTTCGCGACTGTCAGTAATGTCGATAGATCAGAATGGAGGGACGCTCGGTGGTCCTGTGCAGGTTCCACAATTGGAACCGGCGGCCATCCATCCGACCGCCTTTCGCCCGTAAATCATTACTTTCCTACCCCGAGGCTGAGAGCAAATGCCGTTATTTGACAATAGTTCGCGCTTGCAGACCGCGCATTGATGCTTCTGGCAAACCTGAACAGGGCGCGTCAACGTAAAATTTGCGCGTGCCGCAATCTTAATTGACGGACTCGAAATATCTGCCTTTTACTTTATTTACCATCCGGCGTTTTGCGAAAGAGACAAATTTGCGCATTGATGCTCGTGCGTTCGGCGGCCATCGCCCTGCGAACGTCGCGACTTGCCACTATGCTGCAGGCGTTTTCGGTTGCACGATAGAGACCTTCCTTATAAGTCTGGCGAGCCTTTCTCGTCCTACTTGCGGGAGACCATGATGGTCTCCCGCTCTTTTTGCCTTTACTTGGATTTGGCTTAACTCACAAACGCAAGCCCAACGACCGACTGCCATATGGCACATTTTACGACAGCGGGATGCCGTCCCGCTGGAGCGGTCGCGTCCGCCTCGTTCATTGTTTCCAACAATAGAAGTGTGGATGCCCCTAAGCTGATTTGACAACTGGCAGTCTTTGCCTAGTCA
>DASSRN010000307.1:0-18568 GCA_035701785.1 Acetobacteraceae bacterium
TGTACGGTGCGCGCTTCTCGCTCGCCATGGGCATCTCGACGGTGGCGATCAGCCTCCTGTTCGGCGCGCTGCTCGGTGTCGCGATCGCATTCGCCGGTGGACGCATCGACGCGCTGGGTTCACGGCTGATCGATGCGATGCTGAGCTTTCCGCCGATCATCCTCGCGATCCTGATTGTCGCGGTGCTTGGCGTGGGGCTGTGGAACGCGGCGCTTGCCGTGGGCATCTCTGGTGTGCCGCGCTTCGCCCGCATCACCCGCGCGGCGACGCTGACGCTGGTGGCGCGCGACTTCATCGAGGCGGCGCGTGCGGTCGGTGCCAGCCGGCTGCGCATCGTGCTTCGCCATCTGGTGCCGAACCTCTCGCCGATCCTGATCGTGATCACCACGCTCGATCTCGGCAGCGCGGTGCTGTTCACAGCGACGCTGTCGTTCCTGGGCCTGGGTGCACAGCCGCCGACACCGGAGTGGGGCGCGATGCTGAATGCCGGACGCGAGTATGTGCGCTATGCGCCGTGGACGATGATCTTCCCGGGCCTTGCGCTATTCCTGACAGTAATGGCGGTAAACCTGGTGGGCGACCGGCTGAGCCTGGTGCTCGATCCGCGTCAGCGGGGCCGCACATGAGGCGGTTGCGCTTTGCGATACTGCTGCTGCTCGCCATCCGCGCTGCGTCGGCCGAGGAGCCTTACCGCGTTCTGGTTCCGTCGGGCGATGCGCCGCATCCCGCGGTCCTGTTGGTACCGGGCTGTTCCGGCTTCTCGGCGGTCAACGGCATCAATCTCTACGAGGAGCGCGCGAACGAATTGCAGACCGCAGGCTATCTCGTCGTGTTCGTTGACTACCTCGGCCGGTTCGGAGATTGCGCACACACCTCGCATGCGCAGGCGGCCGAGAAGCTGCTGGATGCAGCAGCCTGGGTTCGCGCGCAGCCCGGCACCGATCCACACAGCATATCGGTTATCGGCTGGTCATATGGCGGGGGCGCGGTGCTGGCCACCCTGTCGTCGCGGCCGCCAGTGTTCGCGAAAGCGGTGCTGTATTATCCGGACTGTCGTGCCGAACAGCCTTGGTCTGCGGCAGCCGCGTCCGTGCTCATGCTGCTGGGCGGAAACGATGACGTAGCGCTCCCGGCGTTATGCGATCTGGTGGTGCAGGGAGCGCCGGCGAACAGCGTTCGTGTCATCGTCTATCCGAATGCGCACCATGGCTTCGATGCGCGGAGCCGGCCAGAGCCAGTGCGCTATCCGTTCGGCACCGTCGGCTATGACGCCGAAGCCGCAGCAGCGTCCTGGGCCGCGACGCTCGAATTTCTCCGGCAGTCAGGCTGATGCCGCAACCCGGCGGCGCAACGCCTGCATCTTCTCGAAGCGCTTGGTCACATCACGGATGATCGCGGTGATGCCCAGCATGTTGCCGGCATCGTCGCGGAATGGTGTGACGGTGAACTCGATCGAGATGCGCGCCCCGTCCTTGCGCACAGCCGGCACCGCGAGCACATCGCCGTCGCCATAGCGGCTGTGGCCGGTGTGCATCGTGCGCTCGTAGCCCTCCCAGTGACGGCGGCGCAGCGATTCGGGGATGATGATGTCGAGCCGCTGCCCGAGCGCCTCACCCGCGGTGAAACCGAACATCCGTTCGGCCGCGGCATTCCAGTGGCGGATCGTGCCGGACGCATCGGCATAAATCAGAGCATCCGGCATGGCGCGCAACAGCGCAGCGGCAAAACTGTCATCCATGGTCAGGTCCCTCGCCGGCGCAGGTCGTCGGGCCAGGCGCGGTCCGTCCGGAAGAACAGTGCAAGCTTCAGACTTTCCGCAATGGTCCGCGCCTTGCGCGCGAACTGTGCAGCGATCTCCGGAATGAACAGATCCGCCGCGGTCGCCTCGAACAGGTCCAGCCAATTACCGAACATCGGCGGCTCGACGCCTTCCACCTTGCGATGGGTGCCGACCGGGTCGCCCTTGTAGCGCCCGCTGGTCAGCATGACCGACGACCAGAAGGCGTACATCTTCTCGAGGTGCTCGGGCCACGCATCATCGGCGATGGCAGCGGCGAACACCGGCCCGAGCGTCGGGTCGCGTCGGACGCGGGCATAGAACCGGTCGACCAGGAGGCGGATCGTGTCCTCCGACACCTCGCTATGCCGGATGCCTGATGTAACTTGCATCGGCGGTACAGATTATACCCGGGTGCGGCGAATCCAAGGCCTAAACGGCGGCCAACAACAGGCGGTTGATGCGCTCCAGTGCGGCGAAGGTGGCACGCCAGGCGCGGGCGAAGGCGTCCGCGCCGGTGCCGGCAGCGGCCAGCGTGGCCTGGATCTCGCCCACGGTGCGACGCCCGTCCACCAGTCGCAGGATTGCCGGCGCGAGCGGCGGCAAGGCGATCGGCAGGCGCAGTCCGTCCAACATGAAGGCGATCGTGCCGTCGGGTTTGATGCCGCCGGCCAGTTCCGGCCCGGATAGTTCGCGCAGCACCGGCACCGCGTCGGGCGCCATGCAGTCCTGCCGCGGGCACTGTTCGCTCTGGCGGACGCAGTACACGATGTGGGCGCTGATGTTGCCGGTGAGCGCCTCGGCGAGGGCGGCGCGGTCCACCGGGTCGAGCGCTTCTATCCGGGCACGCAGCCGCGGATCGGGCAGCAGCGGCGCGGGGTCATAGCGCAGCGGTTCAACCCAGCAGGTCACCGCCAGCCCTTCGCCAGCCAGCAGCGCATGCAGATTCCGCACGCCGAACGCGCGGTCGCGCGGATTGAGCAGCAGGTCGTACAAGCCTGCATCACCGCCGTTGACATGGTCGTCGAGGAAGCCGTTGCGCCGTAGCCACGCGGTTTCCGGCAGATGCCGCATCACGCGCTTCGCCACATCCAGCCGCACTGCCGGCGCCTCCTCGGCCGGCGCGAGCAGCCGCAGCGCGTCCTGCACCATGTAGACGCCGGTGCGTCCGTGCGGCGCGTAGACCATCAGCCCGAGCCCGCCGCCCGGTGCCAGCACCGACAGCAGTGCGCGCAGGCCCTCGGCCGGGTCGGGCAGGTGGTGCAGCACGCCGCAGCAGTCGATGTAGTCGAACGGCCCCAGGCCCGAGCCGGGCAGATCCAGCAGCGAGCGCTGCTCCCACACGACGTTGTCGAGCCCGCGCGCGGCAACCCGCGCCTGCGCGATCTTCAGCGAGGCTGCAGAGCGGTCGAGCCAGGTCACGCCGCCAGGCCTTCCTTCCCGCGCCATATGCTGCGCCAGCATCACCGTGGCGTCGCCGGTACCGCCGCCGGCGATCAGCGCATGCAGCGGCTGCGACACAGGGCGGCGCGCGCCGAATACCCAGTAGTCGATCTCGCGCAGGTGTCCGGGGCTACCGACGATCAGTCGCTTCGCCTCGTCGCGGGAATCGCGCCGCGGGTAGGGGAACGACTCATACTGGGCCGCCAGGCGCGCATCGGTTGCGTCGGTCATGCGCGCGGCATAGACCGCCCCCATGGCTTAAGCCAGATCGCGCGACTATTTCGGCATCGGCGTTCGGCGCCCGCTTCATCAGCACCTGGGTCGCGCGGCCGGTGCACATCTCACCAGTTTGTGTTGCGCCGCGAATCGATGCCATGGCCATAGCGTGACCATGAGTCATCGGAGTTGTAGCGTGCGAGCCATTGCAACGTTCGCCTGCATTTTACTGCTGTGTAGCTGTGGCGCGAATGAGCCGGAACGAACCCAGGGCGGTGCAGCGGGTGGAGCGGCCACCGGTGCAGCGATCGGGATACTCGGCGGCCCAATTGGTGTCGCTGTCGGCGCCGTGGTCGGCGGTGGGGCCGGGGCGCTCACCGGGGCATCCACCAGCCCCAGCGACGTGAACCTGGGCGCCCCGCCATGGGGCGGCGACGACAACCCGAGCACTGCCACACCCACATCCACACCCAAGCAGGAGCAGAAATAAACCGCTGCGGCTACCAGCGGCGCTCTCGCAGCAAAGCCTGTAGCCGTTCGATCATGTGCTGAACATCGTCGGCGGTGCGGGCGTCTCGCTCGATCTGAGCCGTCAGCACCGCCTTTGCGCCATCGCTTGGCGCATAGCCGATGACGCGCTTCGTGGTCTCGATGTCCCAGCGCATGCCGGGATTGTCGCTCATCAGGTTCAGCACAGCGAAGCCCACGCCTTCTGCCAGCACGGCGCGCTCCATCGCCTGGCAGAGATCGCGGTTGGACAGCCACATCGCCTGTCCCCAGGCGCTCCAGCCCATATGCGGTCCGGGCCGGTTGTCACCCTGTTGCACATAGCCGATGCGGAAGCAGATCACCGACACACCGCGTCGCGCATGGATGCTCCGCCCCATCCGCTCGCCAACCAGCTTGGAGACCCCGTAGGGGTTCACCGGATAGGGCTCCATATCGGTGGTCAACCGGCCGTTGCCGGACCGATGCCCGGCCATCACCCAGTTGGAGCTGGCGAACACCACCCGCCGCACCCGCTGTGCCGCCGCGGCCTCGTAGACGTTCGCAGTCAGGTCGATGTTCAACTGCTGGGCCGACGCCCACGACGCGCCCGAATTCGGGTCTCCCGCCAGGTGGATCACTGTGTCGACGTCAGCGAACTGCGCCACCCATGCGTCATCCCATCGCGCGAGGTCGGCGGCCTGGATCGTCGTGTCGCTGCCTGGGTCGGCATCGAGCACCCGGAGACGCCATCCCAGGGCGGAAAAATGCGCCCGTAACTTGGTACCGATATTGCCGGCCGCGCCGGTGATCAACACGGTTCTGGTCATCGCTACCCTCCTGCCTCACGCGGGTGTTTTTTGACGACCGGAACGATCGCCCCATTTCCGTGAGGACATGTCTTCATCACCGACGATCGCATTGCCAGGAGCATTGTCGCAGCGTGGCCCGCGCCCGGCGATGCTGGTCGCTGCGCTGCTTCCTTTGCTGCTGTTCGTGGGAATCTCCTGGTTTGACTACCGGCTGGAGCTGGACAGGACACGCGAACACGCGACAGCAACGGCCGATGCGCTCGCCGAACATGCGCAGAAGGTGGTCGAGACGGCGGATCTGGTGCTGGCTCGCATCCTCGATCACGTGCAGGCACTCAACTGGGCGACCATTGGCACGTCGGAGGACGTACACCAGTTCCTGCTGGCACTGAAGCACGAGCTGCCGCAGCTCGAATCAGCCTTTCTGGTCAGCCCCGAGGGCATCAACGTTGCGAGCAGCCGGGTCTTCCCGATACCGCACATCGACGTGAGCAGCCGCGAATACTTCATCCACGCACTCGAAGGCGGCCGCAGCACGTTTTTCAGCGAGCCATTCAAGGGTCAGATCGCGGGCACCTACGCATTCACCATCACCCGGCCGCGGCTGACGAATGGTCGCTTCGATGGCCTGGTCGGTGTCACGATCTCATCCCCGTATTTCGAGGCGTTCTACCGTGCTGTGGCAGGCCAACCAGGGAATTCCACGGCAGCACTGATCCGTGACGACGGCGTGCTGCTCGTACGCTTTCCCAGCCTGATCGATCAGCCGGTCCGGGTTGCGCCGCAGAGCCGGCTGCTGCAGGCGGCATCATCTGGTGCACGTTCCGGTATCTACACCGCGCGATCCACCGTCGATGGCCACACGCGAACGGCCGCGTTCAGACGCCTGATCGGCGCGCCGCTGCTGGTTGGCTACGGCGTCGACAATTCGGTCTATCTGCAGGAGTGGTATCTGCACCTGGCGCTCTTCGCTCTGCTCACAGCACTGTCGAGTGCCGCTATTCTGTATGCTGGGCACCTGATGCTGCGCAGCACGGCGCGCGAGAGCGCACAGGCGCGGAACCTCATCGATGAGATCACGCGCCGGCAGAAAGCTGAGGCGGCACTCCAGCAGTCGCAGAAGATGGAAGCACTCGGCCGACTGACTGGCGGTGTCGCCCACGATTTCAACAACCTGCTTGCGGCGATTCTGGGCAGCCTGGAGTTGCTGGCCCGCCACGTATCCGAGCCGCGGCCGGCGCGATTGTTGGCGACTGCGCGCAAGGCGGCTGAGCGCGGCGCGCAGATCACCGCACAGATGCTCGCCTTCTCCCGTCATCAGGAGATCCAGGTTCGCGCGGTCGACGTGAACGAGATCATCCGCAGCATGGGCGATCTGCTGCCACGGGCGCTGGGGCCGGCGGTGCGCATCCGCTACAATCTGGCAGACGAGTTGTGGCCGGCGACTGCTGACCCGGCGCAGCTGGAGGTCGCGCTGCTCAACCTCGCGGTGAACGCGCGGGACGCGATGCCGCTGGGCGGCGACCTCACGATCGCCACCGACAGGACGACGGTCGCCGAGAGTGCGGACGGCATCGCCTCCGGAGAATACGTCCGGGTATCGGTGAGCGATACCGGTGAGGGCATGTCCGAGGAGGTACGCCAGCGCGCGTTCGAGCCGTTCTTCACGACCAAGGAACCCACCAAGGGCACCGGCCTCGGGTTGTCGATGGTGTTCGGCTTCGCCTCATCTCTTGGAGGGTCAGTCAACATCGAGAGCGCGGCTGGCAGGGGTACAACAATCTCGATCCTGCTGCCGCGAGCGAGCGCGACCATCAGCCTTGCGCCCGTGTCTGCCGCAGACGGCACACCTGTGGCTATAGTTCGTGCAGCACGCATCCTGGTAGTGGATGACGATGAGACGGTCCGAATGACCACCAGGGCGATGCTAGAGGAATTGGGGCATCAGGTCGCCGAGGCCGATGGCGGCAGGGCCGCGCTTCGGTTGCTCAACGCTGACCGTCAGTTCCGGCTGATCCTCGTGGACTATGCGATGCCTGAGCTCAGCGGCAGCGATCTTGCGAAAGAAGTACGCAGCCGTTGGCCGGATGCACCGCTCCTGTTCGTCACCGGATATGTCGAGAACGAGGGTTTGCGCGACTGGACCGACCAGGGAGTGCCGACGCTGCGCAAGCCATTCACGCAACGGGAACTGGCGAGTGCCGTGGCCGACGCGCTCGCGCCGGAAGAGGGTCCGTCGCGCGTCATCCCGCTGCACGAACGCCGGCAGGCATCCGCATCATGACGCTGCAGCATCGGCGATCAGCGGCGTCGATCACCGAACAGCGCATAGAGGTTGTCGAACAGTTGGCCGCCCTGCTCCACCCGTTCCATGTCGGTGAGGTCGGCGCGGGCCAGCCCATCGATCAGTGCGGCAATCCCACCGGCTTCGACGCGGGCGAATTTGCCGTCCTTCAGATCGATGTCGTGCACGATTTCGCTGATGGCAGTCAGTGCGGGGTCGTCGCGCCCGCTGCGCTGGAGCAGCACTTCGAAGGTGCAGCGGTCACCCTCGTGGGTGTACTCGGCATCGAACATGTCGAAGCGGATCTCTCCCTTGCAGGGACGATATCCTTTGGCTGGCACGAACTTGAATACCGCTTCCGTGTCGATGAAGCGGCGGATCAGCCAGGCCGAGCCGATGCGGTCCACATGCACGTCGCGCCTTGTGACCCAGACCTGGCCGCGCTCCGGCACCAGTGACCGCGGCGCTGCGCCGGTCGCCGCACCTCCGGCCGACAGCGCAGCGAGCCGGGCCTCCACGTCCTCACGCCCGTTGGCGCCGAAGAAGTCGATAGTGGCGATCCGTTTGGCCTCGGCCCGCAAACGGGCGACCTGCGTGGGCGAGGCCTCCTTTTCAATCGCACGGATTTCCTTGGCCAGCGCGCGGTAGTCGGCCTCGCGGGCAGTGTTGAACAGCGCGCGAGCGGCATCGTCGGTTAGACCGTCGATCAGCCTGGCCTCGACGATCAGCCCCTCGCCGCCGCCTTCGCCGATCTCCTTCAGCACCCACTCGAAGTCCTCCTGCGCCTGCGGTCCTGCGGGCAGGGCATAGACTGCGTTCTTTACCGCGATCGCACCAAGCGCCTGGAGCCGCCGCCATAGCTTGACACGGGTATAGGCGGGCCGCGCCGGCAACTGATGCAGCAACAGCAGCCAGGCGGCAGGCTCGTCGGCGCGCGACTTGGTGATCATGCTATAGTTGTATCACATTATCCCGCACGATAGAGGCGGAACGCCGACAGCCCCGGCGAGATTACGTCAGGAGCCATCCGCGCTTGCAGCCGTGGAAAGGTAGCACCACAGCGCCAATAAATTTGCGCTAGAATAAATCGCAGTGTGAGCGTATCAGTAGCGTCGAGTGCCGCGGCTCCTACCAAGCCGAAAAATCCACTCCCTTATGTGACTACTCGCGCGAGCTGAAGCCAGGCGACTTTCTTCGAGGCCAACCAGAGGTTGCAACCGCCACTGAAGTAAATGGCAGACACTGACGTTCATCAAGCTCCGTGACACCGTTACAATTGTTACCCGGCGAGCCGTGAAGTCCAGATGAATTCAACAGTTTTCCATGCTCGGGACCCACACTGCGTCGGCCTGTGCGGCTCGGCGGCGAGGCTATGATGCCCAAGGATTCGATACCTGAACGTCTCCGACGCTTCGTCTGCTACGAAGCTTGGAATATCGGGGTCGTCCACCAAACCGTTGCCGATATCACGCGGCGTGGCATACAGGGGCCCGTCAGCTGGCTCCCGTTTCCACCGGGCCGCACGATGCTTGCAGATCCTTCATGTCGGGTCGGCGAGGACGGCGCACTGACCATCTATGCCGAGCATCTGGACTACCGCGAGTTCCGCGGCGAGATCTGGTCGGCGCATGTTCCACCGGGCGGCGATGTCACAACCGCCAGGTTCGAACCACTTCTGTCCGCGCCGTTTCATATGTCGTATCCTTTTCCGTTCGAAGATGATGCGGGTAACAGATTGCTCACCGCCGAGAGCTGGCACGCCGGTAATGCATACCTGTGGCGCGAGGCGAATGGCTCATGCGAGCAGGTTACCGCACTGTTTCCCGGGCGCTGCGTTGTCGACCCGACCCTCTTGCGCACGAACGATCGCTGGTGGCTATTCTGCACGTTCGAGGACGTGGATCCTCAAGGGTGCCTGTTTCTGTTTCACACTGATGAACTGGGCAACAGTTGGACCCCGCACCCTCAGAATCCGATCAAGACCGGGATGAGTGGAAGCCGCCCGGCAGGGCCGATCTTCGAGGTGGATGGTACGCTGATACGCCCTGGCCAGGACTGCTCCAGGACTTATGGCGGAGGTGTTGTGCTGCATGCGATCCGGCAGCTGACGCCTGACGCGTACGAAGAAGAAACGGTGCGCGTACTGGAGCCGCTCGCGGGTCCATATCCACACGGCCTACACACGATTTCTTCTGCAGGCGCGGTTACGCTGATTGATGGTAAGCGCTGGTGCTTTGACCCGGAAGGTTTGGTGCGTCGTGTGCAAGCGAGGGTTCGTCAGTTAGGGCAGGGCCGTCACCGCGCCCACGCTGTTCCGCTCTCGGGCTAGGTCTAGTCCGCGCTCGCCGGTTCAGCGCCTTGTGCTATGCGGGAACTCGGGCGCGCCGCTTCGGCCGGCTTCTGGTATATCGCCGCGATCGTGTGTCCCGGAATCACCCTGGCGACGCTATCCAGCAAAGGCGCTGTTACGCGCGCCAGGGCATCTGAAATGCCGCTGGCGATGCGAAAGCGGCTGCCCCCCAAAACAAACCTCTCCGAGGATTGCCAAACCCAGCCGAGCGCGCGCAACCAGACCAGCCTGGCGAAAGCCTGACGCTGGTCGTGCTCTAGCGGTTCCTCTACGATGGCCTTTATCTGAAGGCCCCAGTGTTCCGCGATCCACTCCAACGTGCGTCTGTTCCAAAGCGTCACATGATGAGGCGGCATGTTGAGGATGTTGTCAGGCATCAGCGCGAGAAAGCTTCGATTGTTCGGGCATGCGATGATCAAGAGGCCGCCCGGCCGCAGACATGCGATGCAAGCTTCAACGAAATCACGTGGTGCCGCGACGTGCTCGATAACCTGAAAATTGCAGACTATGTCGTACTGGCCTCGGTTCGCCTCCGCATGCTCCTCGACGGATTCCAATCGAACGTCGAAGCCCTGCCGTCGCGCGGCATCAACCGAGTTCGGATCCAGCTCCAGGCCAATGTAGCTCACCGACTTGAGATGGCGCGGAATGACGAGAGTGCCGCCACCGATCTCGAGAACCCTATCACCCGGGCTCATTTGCTGCATGGCCCACTGGTAGGTGGATTTGTGCTCAATGTTCTCGTGGCCAGGCACGCGGGCATTCCACCACGCCGACATGTCCCGATAGAACTGGCTGTCACCGGTGATTGGGGGATCGAACCCTTCTAAATCGCAGCAGTTGCAGCGCAGTAGTGAGAGTTCGTTTGTCTGGCCGAAGCAACGGGTATCGAGGTTGAACTGGCGCCGATACTCAGCGACCAGGCTGGGCACGCTCAGTTTCGCCAGCGGCTCCCTCGCCCCCCCGCAGAGCGGACAGGCAGTAACGGAAGGTGTGCTGCCGTGGCTCCCGATCACATTTATCGCGGACATAATCGAAACTAATGCAATTGAAATGCGCATGGCAAGCACATCCTACCATGCGGTGGGCTCAATCCGTTCGCAGGACGCCCGTAAAGGCTCGCGCACTGACCCGCCGGTGGCTTTGAACAGGCCGGGCTCCTCGATGGACCCCGCCGGACAATTTGAAGATCGACTGCTGGCGGGTCTGCCGTGTCCGCGCGATCCGCTGACTTTATTGGTGGGCGCACAAGGAACGAGGTTCGTGAACTGCAGACTGCGCTTGGACTTGTGGCTGCAGACAGCGGCATCTGCCTCGTGCCGGCCTCCGTGGAGCGGCTGCGGAGGGACAACGTGGTCTACTGGCCGCTGAAGGAGACCGATGCCGTGTCGCCCGTGGTCATGAAAGCCCGCAAGGGCGACCGTTCGGCCGAACTTGCCGTCATACTGAGGCTGATCAAGGAGATGTATCGCAAAGAGGGTATCTCGTTCGGCGTGTAGCCCAGTAGGGCGCAGCAAGCTGCTGCAGGATAAGATCGCGCCGGCCCAAGAAATGCTTGCGCCCAGATGACCAAGCATCGGGCTTCAGCCGTATAGGTCCCATTGCGCTCACCGTGAACATCGGACAGGGACCGCCACCGCTCGCGTGTTGTCATCCAGCAGATTTTGAACCAGCCCTCCGATCTGCCAATCTCCGTTGTCGATAGTTAGGGGAGCGGACATGGCACGCTTCGAAGGCAAGGTGGTGCTCGTGAGCGGCGGGGCGCGCGGCCAGGGTGCAGCGGAGGCCCGCCTGCTGGTCGCGCAGGGTGCGAAGGTGGTGATCGGCGACGTGCTGGACAATCAGGGCCAGGCCCTGGCTGCCGAACTCGGGCCGGCTGCTTGCTTCGTCCGGCACGATGTGACTTCGGAAGCTGACTGGGCCCGCGCCGTCGAGGCCGCCCAGAAGCTCGGCGGCTTGCACGGCCTGGTCAATAACGCTGGCATCTACCAGCCGGCCGCGCTGAT
Source organism: Acetobacteraceae bacterium (assembly GCA_035701785.1). Classification (GTDB taxonomy): domain Bacteria; phylum Pseudomonadota; class Alphaproteobacteria; order Acetobacterales; family Acetobacteraceae; genus JAMXLO01. The sequence goes on from DASSRN010000307.1 coordinate 11,375, forward strand.
GGAGACCGACGACGCGCTGTGGCAGCGGCACATCCAGATCAACCAGTATGGCTGCTTCCTTGGTATGAAGGCCGTAGTGCCGGTGATGGAGCGCTCAGGCGGGGGTTCCATCGTGAATATCTCGTCGGTTGCGGGCCTCAAGGGCTCCCCCGGGTCCTTCGCCTATGCCGCGACCAAATGGGCGCTACGCGGAATGACGAAGTCGGCAGCGGTCGACCTCGGCGGCCGCAAGATCAGGGTGAACTCGGTTCATCCCGGTCCAATCGATACCGACATGATCGCGTTTCGTACCCCCGAGCAGCGCGAGGAGCGAATGAAGCAAGTGCCGATGCACCGCCACGGGACTCCGGAGGAGGTTGCGCAGCTGGTTGCATTCCTGCTCTCCGACGAGAGCAGCTACATCACCGGGGCGGAGATCGCCATCGACGGCGCTTCATCGGCTTAGACTAGATCCCAGTGATGGCCGCCACACACTCGGACAGGCACAGGTAGGCTGGCACCAGGTAACCCGGCTTTCCCAAGGCTAGGCCTGCGTAAGGTGCAGGCCGCCTGCAATACGCAAGCATGGCCTCGGAAAATCACAATGGCGGCGCAGCCGGCAGCAGTGACCGGGTGTTCGACCTGATCAAGCGGCGCGGGCCGCTGCGATCAGCTGAAATTGCCGCCGCCCTAAACACGACGCAGGAGGCCCTGCGGCGGCAGCTGGTGCGGCTGTTTGGCGAGGGTCTGGTAACAGCCACTATTGCGGCCGAAGGCGTAGGCCGGCCCGCCGCAGGTATCTGACCGCTGCGGCGCATGCACGATTTCCGGATACGCACGCCGAGCTCACCGTACGCCTGATCGAGGCGGTACGCACGACGCTCGGTGAAGTGGCGCTGGACCGGAAGCGACCTCACGAGCCATCTGTGCGTCCATGTTCTCGAACTTGTCGGCAACGGCGATCTGCTTGGCGACCGCCACGCCGTCGTTGGTAAATGCGAGGTGCGCCGAAGGCCAAGGGCGTTGATCAATCTGCCCGGATGCGCGCGCGATCGACGATTGCCTGCATGTTGACCCCGTTCGGCAATGTGCCAAAGGCCCTGCCCCAGTTGCCGTCGAGACGCGTCGCACAGAAGGCGTCGGCCACCGCGGTCGTCGAATAGCGAACGAGCAAGCTGCCTTGCAGCGCAAACGCCATCATCTCGATTACGCGGCGCGCTACGGGCTCAAGCTCGTTCAGGTTGATCAGACGATGCTCCAAGGCGTCGGTAAAGGCGTCCAGCCGAGCGTCGGCGCCTCGGGCACGGCGGACTTCAGTCCGAAAGGCTTCTATCGTCTCCGGCTCGCGCTGCATCGAGCGTAGCACGTCGAGGCAGATGACGTTGCTGGTTCCCTCCCAGATGCCGTTGAGCGGTGCCTCTCGGTAGAGGCGTTCCATGAGGTGGTCGCCGATGAACCCGTTACCTCCGTGGCACTCGAGCGCTTCCACGACGAACTGCGGGGCCCGCTTGCATGCCCAGTATTTCGCCACCGGCGTGCAGATGCGGGATAGGAGTCCCTCCGCGCGATCCGTGTGCTCGCGGTCCAGCGCCGCAGCTAGTCGCATCGAGAGCCATACGAATGCCTCGGACTCGATGGCGAGGTCAGCGACGACGTTGCGCATGATCGGTAGATCGACCAGAGAACGCTGGAAGGCGCGCCGATTGCTGGTATGGTGAATCGCCTGGCTAAGGGCCTGGCGCATGAGGCCAGCGGAACCCACTGCGAAGTCCAGCCGCGTGGCATGGGCCATCTCAATGATAGTGCGAATGCCGCGGCCTTCCTCACCCAGCATCGTGGCGTAGAGATCGTAGAACTCAATCTCGGACGAGGCATTTGATTTGTTGCCGCACTTGTCCTTCAGCCGCTGGATATTCAGACGGTTGCGGGACCCATCAGGCAACCAGCCTGTGGCGATGAAGCAAGAGAGTCCATTGTCCGTTTGCGCGAGCGTCAGGAAGACGTCGCTCATCGGAACTGAGAAGAACCATTTGTGGCCCGTAAGCAGGTAGGGTGCGCCTGACCCGCGCCGCGCGGTGGCGGGACGGGCCGTGGTGATCGTGGCACGGAGGTCGGAGCCACCCTGCTTTTCAGTCATTGCCATGCCGACTGTCACGCCCGCCTTCTTCTTGGCGTATATCGGGCGGTCGTCGTACGCCGGCTTGAGGATGTATGGCGACCACTCGTCGAGGAGGGCCGAGTCGTGCCGCAGCGCCGGTATTGATGCGAAGGTCATGCCCATAGGGCAGCAGATGCCGTTCTCGCCCTGGTTCCACAGATAGCTCAACGCCGCCCGCGCGACGTGGGCCCCACGGCGGCCTTGGTTCGTCCAAGCAAAGGAATGCGCCTCCGAGCCGAAGATGAGCCCCATGAGTTCATGGTAAGCGGGGTGGAACTCGACAAGATCGACCCGGTTGCCGAAGCGGTCGTGCGTCTTGAGTTCCGGCAAATGCCGGTTTGCCTGACGTGCCAGATACTGAACATTTTCGCTGCCAACGATTGTCCCCGTGCGACGCAGCAACCCACCTGCCCAATCAGCGTCGAAGGTCCTGGTTGATTCTCCCAACGCGATGTCGCCCGCGAATGCGTTATAGTTGACGAGGGCACCGGCCTGATTGAGCACTTCGTGGGTCGCATAGCCTGGTGCGTTAGAGACGTAATCTGGGGCAGGCGGCGCGCTGGACACAGTGGGGCTCATTGCTTTCTCCGGTTAGTTCTTGCTGTCGCGCAGCCTTTGACACTGACCGAGGTGGTGGAACGCTACCCTGCCCTCGTCCGCGTGAGCGGTTCAATCGGCTACCTGATCCGCATTGTGCCCGGTGTGATATGAAGGGCCATCCCGCGGACCAGGAGCAGCACCTGAGTGCTTAGCCGCGACCGTTCCGCAGGAACCTTCCCGGCAACGCGCCGGTAGGCTTGCCGTCTTCAAACGTGATCTCCCCGTTGACCAGGATCCAGTTATAGCCCTTTGACTTCTGGATCCGTCGCCACTCGCCTCCGGGCAAGTCTTCCGCCACTTCCGAAGGCAGAACTTCTAGCTGCGCAAGGTCGTAGACGATGATGTCTGCGGGGGCCTGCTCGCGGATGGCACCGCGATCTTTGAAGCCACCGATATGCGCCGGCAGATAGCTGAGTTTGTAGTGCGCGTCTTCCAGGGTCACCGTCTTCTGGTCGCGGACGAGCCAGGTCAGCATGTCCGTTGGATAAATGCCGGCAGTGAGGAATTTCACGTGCGCACCGCCGTCGGAGACACCTGCCACGATCACGTTCGAATTAAGCACCTCGGTGGTGAATTTCGCGGTATCCCGCCCCTGGGTTTCCGCGTAGAACTCCGTGGCGAGGTCCTCCTCAACCACGAGATCGAGCAGCGCATCGATTACATGCTGGCCCTGCGCATCGGCGATCCGCTGCACAGTCTGACCGGCCATGTTGGAGCCTTTGGCGTCTGGCACCGAAGCGATCAGCCGACCGTCCTGCACGTTCACCACGTAGGACTTCATGCGCAGGTTCTCGGCATTGAGGCACCTGCCGCCATCCTTGTCGTACTGATAGCCGTGGTTCGGACAGACAAACCGTTCGCCGTCATCCTCGACCGTGCCACCCTGGTGAGGACAGACAGTCGACAGCAACCTGTAGCCATCGCGGGTCTTGATCAGGAAGTACGATGCGCTGCCAACCTCAACGCGCGCGGGGAGCACGGGAAACGCCGATTCCGCACCGATATCGGTCTTCGCGTTCGTCGCCTGAACGATCAGGCTGCCCACTGAACCTGGGACCACGGTGGTCGGACGAATGCCCGAATCCCATTCCTCCTTAAGCCGGCGACGCATTTCTGGATTCTGCATCTTCGCCTTGCGCTCTTCCTTGGTGCCCAAGGTCACATCCCGCCAGGCCTCGGTATCATCGAACAGGTTCCAGTCCGCAAAGGTCATCTCGAACCCGCCACGCCGGGTGACGCCCTGGCCGTAGACGCGAAGCCCCCGTTCAGAGCAACTCTCCAGCCAATTGATCCGTTCGCGGTGCTGTTCGGGGTGCACCGCGTTCGGCGCGACCGCCTGATAGAGCACCGGGCGCTTCGCCACGTCCGCGACCTTTTCGAAGAAGCGCTTGGTCTCGTTCGCGAGCGGGCGTCCCTCTTCACCTGTTTCCTGATACGCCAGTTCAATGAAGCCTTCATCGCGATCGGCGAGAATGCTGGCGAAGGTGAGCACCTCGTGTTCGGAAAGAAGATCGGTGACCATCGGGGTCCCGTCGTAATCCCGCTGAATCGAGTTCTTACCGAGAACCTGGGCCGACCAGCCGCACGCGCCGGCATCCATCGCTTCGTGGATCAGCCGACACATTTCTTGAAGTTCGGCCTCGGTCGGGCGGCGCTTTTTAGCCTCCTCCCAGCCCATCACCCATGCATAGAGCGGGGTCAATGGCACATAGGTAAGGCAATTGACGCCTTTGGGGGTGCGGATCAGGCTTTCGATGAAGTCGGGGAACGTTACCCAGTTCCACGGCATGCCCGCTTTCATCGCATCGTAAGGAATGGCTTCGTTCCGGGTCATGCTGAGCATCGCCCGATCGCGATCCTCGGCGCGTGAGGGCGCAAACCCGAACCCGCAGTTGCCGAGCGCCACCGAGGTGACCCCGTGCCAGCCCGAAAGCGTGCAATACGGATCCCAGAAAATCTGTGCGTCGTAGTGTGTGTGCAGGTCGATGAAACCAGGAGCGACGATTCGACCTGCAGCATCTAAAACTCGGTCGGCTGTCTTACCCTTCAGGCCACCGATCTGGGCGATCTTGCCGTCCTTGATGGCAAGGTCGCTGACATAGCGAGGCGTACGGGTACCGTCGACGATAGTGCCGTGCTTTATTATTATGTCATAGTCTGCCACTGCTACCTCCTTCCTGCGTGGTTGGGACGTTTTCCCAATGTGCAGCGAAGGACGCTCAATCTTTTATGTCAATGAGACGGCGCCGAACCGGGGCCCGCAGGCGCAGCGGCAGGCAAGCCGCTTCTGGCTACACTTGGCAGTAGATCAGGCAGCCGACGCCCTTGAGCACGCCGATGAAGACCGTGAGGACCTCCACAGTGTGCCACGCCGTGCTGACCGATCCGCATCAGCCAAGGCGCTGCACACGCAGATCAGATCGGCCAGCGGCACGCTGGAACGTCTCCAACGAATAGGCAACGCGCACAGGGTCGATCACGCGGGTAATAAAGACCAGATGCGAACGATGCTCGGTGGATGGCCAACCGGGCAAGTGCTCCGGCGGATGTACCACGTGTTGCGCCACGTTCATGGCTACCGGGCCGGCATCGCCGATGTCCAGCAGCCCCTTTATGCGCAGCACGTTCGGCCCATGCACCTGTAGCAGCATGCTGAGCCAGACGCCGAAGCCCGTCCAGTCGAGCGGAGAGTCAAGCGCCAATGAAGCCGACTGCACGGACGGATGCTGCTGCGGCTGCCCTATGGAACCGCGCAACATTATCTCGCGTCGGCGCCCGTCATCCTGCCGCTCATCTGGTGCCAGGGAATCGAAAGCCTCGCCGAAAGGCGACACGATCATGCGTGCCGTCGGATTGAGCGCCCGGATTGCGACGCGGCAACGCGCGACCTCCTGCTGCGTGGTCAGATCAGACTTTGTGATGATCACGCGGTCGGCCGTGATGATCTGTTTCCGGACCTCCTCATAGCGGCGGATCTGAGCCTCCGCATCGATGGCGGCGAGGGTGACGACGACCAGAGGCACGGCGAACTGGTGCCGCAACACCGGATCAGTTGCCAGCGAAAATATAACCGGCACCGGGTCAGCGAGCCCACTCGTCTCGATGACCACCTGCCGGATCGCACCCGCGCCGGTCTGCTCTTGGTCCAGCAGGTCGCGCAGCGCGCTGACCAGCTCCTCGCGACGGCCGCAGCAGACGCAGCCGCCTTGCAGCAGGACCGTTTGATCCTCAACCATGTGCACGAGGTGATGGTCGATGCCGACCTCGCCATATTCATTGATGATGACGTGGACATCTCCGCGCGCCTGCTCGGCAAGATAGCGCCGCAGCAGTGTCGTCTTGCCACTCCCAAGGAAGCCGGAAAGGATCGTAATGGCGCACCGTCCGTGGCGCGTCATGCCGTACTCTCGAGACTGCGCAGCCGCTCCAGCAGGCTCTCGTCCAGCGGGTCGAGCGCCCTGCCAGCCATCTGCTCGGCGACACGCCACAACTCTCCCATGGCTGCCGCGAGCCGCTGATCGCCTTTGCGATTGCCCACTACGTAGCTGGTTGCGCTCCAATCGTCGCTAATCTCCAGCCCGTACTGCGCCAGCACCTTACGCAGCAGGCGGATACGTGCGTGCCGTTCCTGCCGACGGCTGGTTTCCCCTGACCCCTGGCTCACCTGCACTGGATCGAGCTGACATTCCGACCAGTGGATCTCGCTGAACATCTGGCCGCAGAGCACGCACATACGGCGCGACCTATGACGGCCGAAATGGCTGGCGCGCGCGGAAATCCTCCGCCATTTCTTCCATCGTCACCCAGCGCACGCCGTCGTGCGCGTTGATGTGCCCGATCAGCCGCTCCAGCATCAGCAGCACCTGTGGCCGGCCGCTCACGTCGGGATGGATGGTGATGGGGAACACAGCGTAGTCCATCTCGCGATACACCCAGTCGAATTCGTCTCGCCACATCTCCTCGAGATGACGCGGATTAACGAAGCCATGGCTGTTCGGCGACTTCTTGATGAACATCATCGGCGGCAGATCGTCGACGTACCAGTTGGCGCCGATCTCCACCAGATCGACCTCCTTGCCGCGCTGCAACGGATGCATCCAGTCGGCCGCCTGCTTTGAGTAGTCGATCTTGGTCCAGGAATCGCCGACCCGCGCATAGAACGGCAGGAAGTCGTGATAGGCTTGGCTGTGATCGTAGCGGAACCCGTTCTGCAGCAAAAGCTCGGCCGTTGCCGCCGACATCTCCCACCACGGCGCCACATAGCCACGCGGCTTCTTGCCGGAGAATTTCTCGATCAGTTCGATCGACTTCTTCAGCACGTCCTCTTCCTGCCGCCGGGTCATCGCCACCGGATTCTCATGCGAATAGCCGTGCGCGCCGACCTCGTGCCCCGCGGCGACGATCATCCTGGTTTGCTCGGGGAAGGTTTCGATCGAATGGCCGGGAATGAACCAGCT
>DASSRN010000308.1:0-4206 GCA_035701785.1 Acetobacteraceae bacterium
TCGCGCACGTGCGCGCACCCGGCCAAGCTGCGTGATGATCGCCACCCAGTCGCCGGCGGCAATGCCGCGCGACGCAGCGGTTGCCGGGCTTATCTCCACCACAGGCTCCGGCAGTCGACGACGTAGCTGCGGCAGGTTCCGATGCTGGCTGTGACAGTAGACCGGCGACTTGGTCGAGGTCAGCAGCAACGGCAAACGCGTATCCGTGTCACGCGGCCGCTCGCGGAACTCGGGCAATGCCGGCTCGCCGATGCCCTGCAAGGCTTCCGAGAAGATCTCGAGCTTGCCGGAAGGCGTGGCGAAGCCGCGATCGCGATACTTACGGTAGCTCGTCTGCAACGGCACGCCCACGCCGCGTCCGGCCGCACGCAGCGTCTCGGGCGTCAGCCCGGTCGGTGCGAGGTGATGCCGCAGGCCGGCCTCAACGTCGCCGTTCCAGAAGTGCTCGCCCAGCCCAAGCCGCACCGCGAGATCGAACACCACGTCGATGTCGGCGCGCGCCTCGCCGCGCGGCGCCACGAGTTGAGGTCGGAACTGGAGCCAGCCTGCTGCCGCCTGATCGAGCCGGAAGCCAACCGCGAGGCCCTCGCGCTCGAACGCGCTGGCGATCGGCAGGACGATATCCGCGTAATTCGCCGTCGGTGTCAGATACAGATCGGCCTGCACGTGGAACTCAAGCGCCTTGAGCGCTGCCGCACCGCGGGCCGAGTCAGCGCGCGACAGCAGCAGATTGGCGCCGAAGCCGACGAGTCCACGCACGCGATAAGGCTGCGCATCGAGTATGCCGCGGTACAACTCATCCGACGTGACCCAGCCACCGGTGGCCAGACCAAGCGGTCGCTCGCTGCGACCCAGCGCCTGCCATGTGCCGGGCGGTCGCAAGGCCGCACCCATGATGTCGTTCACCGGCACCTGTGCAAGCTGCACATTGCCACCCGGTACATCGATGCAGCCGGTCAGCGCGTGCAGCGTGGCATGCGCGCGGGCAGTATGCGTTGCACTGGTGTGCTGCTCGAGGCCCGTCCAGGTGAAGTAGGTCAGCGGCCGGTGATGCCAGAGCGTGTGAGCCGTCTGTCGGATGATGGCGGCGTCAATGCCGGCGATAGCCGCTGCTCGTTCAGGCGGCCAGGTGCGGCACAGTGCAACGAAATGCTCGAACACCGGACGGCAGCACACCGTGCCTGTCGCAGTCGGGTGTTCGAAACCGCCTTGCAGAGCAAGCCGGACTGTAGGTTCGCTGTATGACCGGGTCAGGGGGTCGTAGGTGACGAATGCCTGTCGTCCCTCGTCCCAGGCGACGAGGCCATCGCCGTCTCGCAGCAGCGTTCCGTCGTCGTCGCGCACCAGGAACGGCGCATTGGTCCAAGCGCGCACGAAGTCGGCGTCGAACCAGCCCTGCTCGATCATCACGCCGCCAAGCGACAGCGCGACAGCGCCGTCGGTCCCTGGTCGGACCGAAAGCCAGTGATCGGCCTTCACCGCGAGGCCGATGCGGCGTGGATCGATGACCACCAGTTTTGCGCCGCGGGCACGCGCATCGGCGATCGCACCCGCCGCCGCGAGCCAGGACGTGCTCGGATTGAAGCCCCACAGCAGGATGCAGCCGGCCCGCTCGAAGTCGGGCGTGCCGATGCCGGCACCGGTGACGAACGAGCCGGCGAACTCGCGATGCCAGGAGCAGATCTCGTTGGCGTTGCAGGTGTTCGGTGATCCGAAGCTGTTGATCAGGCGGTAGACCCACGGCAAAGCATCGGAGATCGATGTGGCCGATGGCGTGGTGACCGCGAAGCCGACCGCCTCCGGCCCGCTTTCGGCCGCGATACGGCGCAGCGCCGCGGCAGTGGTGTCGAGTGCCTCGTCCCAGCTGATGCGCTGCCACCCCGGGTCCGCATCCCCCTTCGGTCGCGTGCGACGCAGCGGATACAGCAGGCGGTCGCGCGCCGTGACGAGTTCGGGGGCGGCGCGCCCCTTGGCGCACAGCGCCTTGCCAGTCGGGTGCAGGGGATCCGGCTCAAGAGCGACCAGGCGCCCGTCCTGCACCACCGCGGTGCAACCGCATCGCGAGACGCAGAGCGGGCAGAAGGCTGGGATATGGCGTGCGTCGTCTGGCATGGCATCGACCTCCGGGCGCGCGTTATGATGGCGACGCTGTCGGCGCGGGGAAAGCCATGACACTGAAGTTCGGCTGGTGGGACCATTTCGAGCAGCGTTCTGACATGCCTCTCTGGCAGCAGTACGATGAGCGGATCGAGTTGATCCGGCACGCCGAGACCCTCGGGTTCTACGGCTACCATATCGCCGAGCACCACTTCACCACGCTGGACATGGCGCCGTCGCCGATCGTGTTCCTCGCCGCGGCGGCGCGCTGCACCACCACGATCCGGCTCGGCACGATGGTGCTGTGCCTGCCGCTGTATCATCCGACGCGGCTGGTGCAGGAGTTCTGCATGATCGACCAGCTCTCGCATGGCCGCTTCATGCCGGGTGTCGGGCGTGGCGTGCGCGACCCAGAGCACGAGCTGTTCGGCAGCGATCTCGCGACCATGCGCGACGTGTACGAGGAGGTGCTGGCGATTTTGCAACAGGGTCTGAGCACGGGACGCATCACGCATCGCAGCAAGCGGTTCCAGTTCGACGACGTGCCGGTGCATTTCGAGATGGCGCAGAAGCCTTATCCGCGCTTCTGGTATGCCGGCAATTTGCAACGCGCGGCCGAGCAGGGGATGAACGGGCTGGGCCGGGCGACACGCGACATGATCGAGCAGTACTGGCAGATCTGGGAGGCAGGACGCGCGCGCAACGATCCTCGCTTCGTGGGTGACGAACCGCTGGTAGGTTCGACGCGTCACATCGTCATCGCGGAGAGCGACGCTGAGGCACTGTCGTGCGCCCGCCGCGCATTCGTTGCGTATGCCGAGCATTTCCACTGCACCGATCCGCGGCTTGGCCCGGCCGCGAGTCCAGCCGCGTTGCCGATGCCCGGCGGCACTAATTTCGAGACGATGCGCGAGGCGGGGCAGGTGTTGGCAGGCTCGGTCGCCGCGGTGCGCGACGCGCTGCTGCACTTCGTCCACGCGGTCGGACCGAAGCACAACTACCTGTGTGCCGCCTTCCAGTGGGGCGACCTGACCACCGACGAAGCGCGGCGCTCGCTGAACCTGTTTGCCGCCGAGGTGAAGCCGGCGCTGGAACGTGGAGTAGTTTGATGTCGCATGAAACCAACGCACTGGCGCAGATCCATCGACAGGTGATGTGGAACCGGCTGATCGCCGTCGTGGAAGAGCAGGCGCAGACGATGATCCGCACCGCCTTCTCCACCACGGTGCGCGAGGCGGGCGATCTGTCTGCCGGCATCTTCGATCTGCACGGCCGCATGATGGCGCAGGCGGTCACCGGCACGCCGGGACACGTCAATTCGATGGCTGAGAGCGTCGGACACTTCCTGCGCAAGTTCCCGGCCGAGACGATGCAGCCGGGCGATCACTACATCACCAATGACCCTTGGCTGGGCACCGGGCACCTGCACGACCTGACTGTGGTCACGCCCGCGTTTCACCGCGGGCGCATCGTCGGGCTGTTCGCCAACACTGCGCATGTGATCGACGTCGGCGGCCTCGGCATGGGTCCCGAAGGCCGCTCGGTGTTCGAGGAAGGCATGTACATCCCGATCGTGAAGTGCTTCGATCGGGGCCACGCCAACGAGACCTTCTTCGACTTCATGCGCGCTGGTTCGCGTCTGCCAGTGGAACTGGAAGGTGACATCTATTCGCTGTGCGCCTGCAACGACGCCGGCGCACACCGCCTGGTCGAGATGATGGACGAGTTTGAGATGGACAGCCTGGAGCCGTTGGCCGAGTTCATCTTCGAAAGCTCGCGCCGCGCCACGCTGGCCGAGATCGGCCGCCTGCCGCGGGGTACATACCGTGCGGAGATCTGCTCCGACGGCTACGAAGAGCCGGTGTCGCTGAAGGCCGAGATGTCGATCCTGGATGATGGCATCGAGGTCGACTATGCCGGCACGTCAGGACTGTCGTCGCGCGGCATCAACGTGCCGCCCGCCTATTGCCGCGCCTATTCGTGCTTCGGCATCAAGTGTGTCGTGGCACCGGAGATTCCAAACAACTGGGCGAGCCTGGCACCGTTCCGGATGAAGATCCCCGAGGGGTGCATCCTCAATGCGCCGCGCCCGTATCCCGTGTCGGTGCG
>DASSRN010000309.1:0-9899 GCA_035701785.1 Acetobacteraceae bacterium
GACCACCTGCACCAGGACAGAGACCGTGAAGTTCGGACCGAACGCCACATCGAAGTGGTCGGGCCCGACATAGTTGGGAGCAGGCGTGTAGGCGATCAGGGTGGCTTCCTCCATCGCGCGTATCTCCGGCGTCCCGTGCTCGGGTGGAACGGACACCGTGGCCTCGCCCATGCCGGCGCGGCCGATGCTCATGGCGATCACGCAACGGGCCCCGTTCTTCGCGACGGTGATCTGCTGCTCGGCGTGCCCCGTGCTTAGGAAGCTCGACTCGTGGGCGACGACACAGGTGCTCTGCGTCGGCTTCGCTGTGCTGCACGCGCTAAGCACGGCGACCGCGGCGAGGCTGATCAGACCGACGGACTTCATGTACCCCCTCTCGTGGCGCTTATACGACGCCATTCTCCGCCAGCACCGCAAGCTCGCCGCGCGACAGTCCAAGTTCGCCGCAGAAGATCTCCAGGTTGTGCTCGCCGATCAGCGGCGCGCGGCGGGCAATGCGCCAGGGCGAGTCGCTGTAGATCGCCACCTCGCCCGGGTAGGTGAAGCTGCGACCGAGTTCCGGATGTTCCACCTGCTTCCAGAAGCCGCGGTCGTGCAGGTGTGGATCATCGAGCAGCGCCTCGGGCGCGCGCACCGCTCCCCAGGTGAAGCCGCGCTGCTGCGCCGCGTGATACGCCTCTTCCGCCGGCACCGAGGCAATGAAGTTCGCCACCAGGTCGTCGATGATGTGCGAGGTGTTCTCGGTGACGAAGGCCTGGTCCTGGTATTTCGGGTCCTTGAGATCGCCGGCCATGCCGTAGCCGTCCAGCAGCTCCGCCAGCTCGCGGACGAAGCGCGGATTGAGCCGACCGCCCAGCAGCGCGCAGACATAGTTGCCGTCGCTGGCACGGAACTGGGTACGCGGCGTGGTGCCGGCGGCATGGTGGCGACCGGTCTGTCGCTTCAGCACCTCGCCGCGATAGACGTAGTTGGCGATTGCCGATTCGGTGGTGAGAGCGCAAGCCTCGTGTATGGACGCATCGATATACTGCCCTTCGCCCGAGACACTGCGATGAACCAGTGCGGCCAGGATGGCCATCATCGCGTAGTGGCAGCCCATGTGCCAGGCATTGCCGCCACCGGGCGCGATCGGCGGCGCATCGGGCGCATCCGACGTGTCGTAGCCGCACGACGCCATCTCGCCGCCGGCCGCCATGTGCAGCAGGTCGGCTGACAGGTAGTCGCGCCACGGCCCGGTCTGCCCAAACGGCGTCAGCGAGCACATGATCAGTCCCGTATTGTCCGGCGCCATCGCCTTGTAGCCCAGGCCGTGTGCGGCAAGGAAGCCAGGCGCGAAGGTTTCCAGCACCACATCCGCCTTCGCCGCCAGCCGTGCGAACAGTGCGCGACCATCCGCAGAAGCGACGTCGAGCGTGATGCTACGCTTTGACGTGTTGTAGTACCAGAACGACAGGCTGCGCTGCGGATCGGGAACGTCGTCGAGAAACGGACCGACATGGCGGCAGCGCTCGCCGCCGGGCGGCTCGATCTTCACCACATCGGCGCCGAGGTCGCCCAGCAGCTTGCCGCAGAACTGCCCCTTCTCGTCGGCGAGTTCCAGCACCCGAAGGCCGGCAAGCGGACCCGCAGGCGGCGCCGCACCGGTCACTGAAGCATCTCCTCCTGGTAGGGGAAGCGCGCGCGCTTCGCTGGCCAGAACGTGCCGTCGGCGAAGCCGGCGCGCAGGTCGTCGCGGCTGTAGCCCAGCAGGTCCTCGACGATTTCGCGCGTGTGCTGGCCGATCAGCGGGCTGGGTCGCGTATTCTCCGCCGGCGTGCGCGACAGGATGAAGGGCGCGTTCTGCACCTTGTGCGCGCCAAGGGCCGGGTGCTCCAGCGCCTCATACATCTGCCGGTGCCGCAACTGCGGGTCGTACTCGACGCGGTCCTCCGCGCTCTGCACCGGCAGCGCCCGCACGCCAGCCGCCTGACAACGCTCAGTCAGTTCATATTTGCCCAGCGTGACGCTCCAGGCTTCGATCAGTGCATCTAGGTCTTCCTGGTGCCGGAGCCGCCCGGCGACAGTGGCGAACCTTTCGTCGGCCGCCCATGACGGCGTGCCTATCACCTGCACCAACCGCCGCCACTCCTCGTCCGAATGGCAGACGATGACGCACCAGTCGTTGTAACCACCGGGGTGCGTGCGATACGCGTTGTGCGGCGCGACGGTCGGGCCGCGGTAGTTGCTGACCAGCGGCGTGCCCGGCCAGTGCGCCCGGTTGCCAGGCGGGAAGCCCGGGCGGCGCGAGCCACGGCCGTTGGCGGTGATGTCGAGCAGCGCCGGCCCGTTCAGCGGCACACTCGCCACCATCTGCGACAAGTCGATGTGCTGGCCGCGCCCGGTCGTATTGCGGTGGTACAGGCCGGTCAGCACGCACATCGCGCCGTACATGCCGCCGGTGTCATCCATGTACGACCAGCCCCAGCCGGCCGGCGGCTGGTCCGGCAAGCCGGAGAGGAACGTCAGCCCCGCCACTGCCTGCGCCACCGGGCCGAACGTCGTGTACTGATGGTTGCGGCCGGTATGGCCATAGCCGGACATCGATACATAGACGACATCCGGCTTGATCCGGCGCAGCTCATCGTAGCCCAGCCCCCAGTTGCGCAGCACGCGCGACGAAAAGTTCTCGATCACCACGTCGGAGACCGCGATCAGCCGTTTGACGATCTCCAGCCCCTTCGGGCTGCGCACGTTGAGGCTGAGGCTCTTCTTGTTGACGTTGGTGTCGTTGAAGTTGCCCGAGGTGTTGAGGTTGCTCTCCAGGTGCTGTGGGGTGGTGGTGCTGGGCAGCCGGCCGCGCTCGTTCTCGGGCCATTCGATCTTGATGACCTCGGCGCCGAACGCGCCCAGCCAGCGGGTCGCCCACGGCCCGGCGCGCACCCAGCTGAAGTCCACGACGCGGACGTTGTCCAGTGCGCGCGGCCGGGGCATCGGCGCGCTAGCCCCAGGTGGCCTTGCCGTCCACCATGGTGATGGTGATGTGGCCCATCGTCGTGTCAGCCTTGGCGCCGTGCCAGTGGCGCTCGCCGGCCTTGATGTGCACGACGTCGCCCGGGTTGATCTCGCGTTGCTCGCGCTCGGTCGCCACCATGCCGGAGCCCGAGGTCACTACCAGGATCTGATCACAGCTATGTGTATGCCAGCCGGTGGTACAGCCCTGACTGAAGTTGACCACGCTGCAGTTGTAGTTCGCGGACTCGCCTGGGTCGATGATGGTCTGACGTGTCCGTGAGACCGGCCCAGTCCAGCCTGCAATCCGGTCAGCGCCTTCCACCGGCACGTTCGGAACCTTGCTCAGCGTGACGACCTTCATGGCTTCCCTCCCATCTGACAGTGATACGGTACCCGAATTCGGCAGGTAATGGCAGCAGAACGGCGCATCGGCCGGTCCAATTGTTGCGATCTAGCGATAGTTGAACTAATCGTGAACTGAGAAGGAAAAAAGCGTTCTTCCCAGTGCAGCGCACGGAATATTGCCGGCTGAAAATTCGTCCATCTCCTTGTCCCTCCGTTCACCGACGGTGGGACTTCTCCGTACTGAAAGACTTGGCGCGCCCTTCCAAGGAAGGGTGCGCCACATTTTCCTAAGGGTCAGTCTGAAGGCCCTCCAGGGCGTCATAGAGCAGCATCAGGGTCAGCGCGCCGGCCAGCACGCTCAGGACGGTAAGGACAGTGTCGTCTCCCTCGACCAGCCAGTAAAGCACCCCGCCGATCAGGCCACCCGTCGTGCCGAGTACGATCTCCCGGCCGACACCCTCGCCGGTGGCAATCCCCACTGCCGTGCTCAGGATGGGCCCAAGCACAAGCCAAACAATCAGGACCAGCAGCGGGCTTCGCGGCATCTGCGTCAGCCTGAGACTTGCGCGCCGAGGCATGCCGGGCGGCCGCCTGCCTCCCGGTTCTCTGCCGAGTGGCGCGCTGGGGCAGAGGCGCTAGGAGCGGCTATGCTGCGCCGGCTTGCTCTGCTGGGCTCCCGCCTGCGACGCCACCGTGCTTTGCGAAGCGGCCGCCGCAGACTTGTTCGTCCACTCGCATGCGGATGCTGGTGCGGTGGCGGCGGCGAAAACCAAGAGTATCGCCAGCAGGCGCGTCATGGCGGAGACCTCCCCTTCGAACTCGCGGGAGCATCGTCCCGAACGTAGCAGACTGCAAGAAGCTGCCTTCCGGGCGGGACCTTGCTCCACAGTGCAGAGTGTCTGCAGCAGCAAATGAGCTATTTTGAACCTTCAGAAGAATTGAGCTCGTACCGTCGCGTACGCCGGTCACGAATTACAGAACAAGCGGGTATTACAACTGGATAACGTAGACTCCGGGAAGCCGCTCAACCTAATGTAGCCAAGAGGGAGGCGGGGACATGAAGAGCAATTCCGTTCGACTGTCGGAAGAGCCCGGGCCATACGTCATGTTGCCGGCGCCGAAGTGGCTCGAACTGGCGGCTGAGATTCGCGGACTGGCCGACGCTGCGCAATCGCCCGAGGTTCGTTCGGCTCTATCCGAACTTGCCTTCTGCTACACCGCTTTTGCCGCCGGTCTCGACGCATCGAACGAACCGCCACGCGAACGCATCACTCGGCGGCAAGGCGCGTACCCCTTGCATATACCAGGCTAGCCAGGCACGCCGAAGCGGCAGGATTTTCGTTACTGCGACAGCCGGATGCATGTAAGCAACACTTGCCTGCTATCGCAGCTTGTCCAGCGTGATCGGCAGGTCGCGCACCCGCTTGCCGGTGGCGTGATAGACCGCGTTGGCGATCGCCGCGGCGACGCCAACAATGCCGATCTCACCCAGTCCCTTGATGCCGAGTGGGTTGATCTCATCGTCCTTCCCATCGACGAAGATCACCTGGACGTCGTGCACATCGGCATTCACCGGCACGTGATATTCGGCGATATTCGCGTTCATGACCCGGCCGAACGTGTGATCGATCAGCGTCTCCTCGTGCAGCGCCATGCCGATGCCCCACACGACGCCGCCGCTGATCTGGCTCGCGGCGGTCTTGGCATTGAGGATGCGGCCGGCAGCGACTGCGCTCACCACGCGGGTGACGCGGATCACGCCAAGCTCTTCATCCACCTTCACCTCGGCGAAGATGGCCGAGTGCGTGTTGTGCGCGTGCGCGCCGCTGTCCTCAAACTTGGTGGTCTCCTCCTGCTCGAGGCGATCGACGCCGCCATATCGCATCGCGTCGATGATCGACACCGCCCGCGACGCGTCGTGCCGGCTCACCAGCTTGCCGTCCGCCAGCGCCACGTCATCAGGCGCTGCGTCGGCCAGCGGGCAATCGGTCATCCGCTTGGCCAGCGCCAGAAGTTCGTCGCGCACCACGCGGGCGGTTGTCGCGATACCGTTCGCCACTGAGGCAGCGATCCATGATCCGCCCTCTACCGGCGATTGCGGCAGCGTGGAATCGCCCAGCTTGATCGTGATGTTGTCGAGCGGCAGTCCGAGCATGTCGGCGGCGACCTGCGCCATGATGGTGTAGGTGCCGGTGCCGATGTCGGAGGTCGCGCAGGCAACCTCCGCATGGCCGTTGCCGGTCAGCACGATGCGGACTGCGATCGGCACCTGCAATGCCTCCCAAACGCCGGTCGCCATGCCCCAGCCCACCAGGTCGGTGCCGTCGCGCATCGAGCGGGGTTCGGGGCTGCGCCGGTCCCAGCCGAAGGCTGCCGCGCCCTGGCGGTAACACTCGCGCAGGCCTTTGCTGCTGTACGGCCGGTCGAAGTGCTGATCGCGCTCCGAATAGCAGCGCAACCGCAGTTCGACCGGATCAAGTTTCAGAGCAACCGCGAGCTCGTCCATCGCGGCTTCGAGAGCGTAGACGGCGGTCGCGGCGCTCGGTGCCCGCATGTCGCATGGCGTTGGCAGATCAAGCGGAGCCACTCGGTGATGGTAGCTTGCGTTGGGCGAGGCGTAGAGCAGGCCCGACCAGCCGGTCTCCTGACGGTGGAAGATCTCGTGCCGCGATGTCACGGTGGCGGCGTCGTGCGTGATGGCATCGAGCGCACCTTTGCCAGAGACGCCGAGTTCGATCTGCTGGATCATCGCCGGCCGGAAGCCCAAGGCATACATCTGCTGCCGGGTCAGCACGACACGCACGGGACGATTCAATGTCCGTGCGGCCAGCGCGGCCAGCACCACCTGGTACTGCGGCCGCAGCCCAGAGCCAAACGCCCCGCCGACGAAGTGCGAGACGACGCGGATCTTCTCGGGGGACATTTGCAGCACGCCCGCAACGTAGCGCTGCACATTCTGCACGCCCTGGGTCTTGTCGTACACCGTCAGCGTGCCGTCCGGCTCGGGGACGACCGTCGAGGCATACAGCTCCATCGGGTTGTGGTGCTCGATCGGCGTGGAATACTCGCCCGCGTGCCTCACCGGTGCCGCCGCGAAGGCCTGCTGCGCGCTGCCGCGCGGCTTTGGGGGCAGGAACGGATTCTGCTCCGAAGCATGGCCGTCGAGCGCATTGGCCGCCTGGCGCTGGTGGTGCAGGTCGGTGGCGTGCGGCTCCTGCTGGTACTCGACGCGGACGAGCGATGCGGCGAACCGCGCGACCTCGGCTTCTTCAGCGACCACCAGCGCGACCGGCTGATTGTTGAAGCGGACCACGTCGTCGTACAGCGGCCGGAACGGCGAACCCTCGGGCGCGACGTCGTCCTTGTAGGCGCTGTCCTCACTCGGCATCGGCGGCCGGTCCGTGTGCGTGAACACAGCGAGGACGCCAGGAACCGACCGCGCTTCGGCGGCATCGATGCGGGCGATGCGTCCTTTGGAGATTGTGGATGTCACTACGCTGCCGTGTGCGAGCCCCGGCGCATCGAATTCGGCAGCGTACTTTGCCGCGCCGGTGACCTTGGCACGACCGTCGACGCGCGACGTGGCGGCTCCGATGTAGGTGGTCATGGCAGCACCCCTCACGCGATCTTCTTGCTGGATTGGGACTGCGGCGTTCCTGCCGCCGCCTGGCTGAAGGCCCGCACGATGGCGCGGCGCGCGAGGTCGAGCTTGAATGCGTTGTGCGCGAAGCCCTTGGCGTCGCGCAACACGATGTCGGCAGCATGCCCGAACGACGCGCGATCCGCCTTTGCACCACGCAGCGCGTCCTCGGCCACGACAACGCGCCACGGCTTGTGCGCCACGCCGCCCAGCGCCAGGCGCGCCTCTTTGATCGTGTCGCCGTCAAGTTCCAGCGCCGCCGCGACGGAGACCAGGGCAAATGCATACGACAGCCGATCGCGGATCTTCAGATAACTGTAGTTTCGGACGAAACCTTGCGGCGGCAGCTGGATCGCCGTGATGATCTCGTTCGGGGCCAGGTTGCTGTCGAGCTGCGGTGTGTCGCCAGGCAGTCGGTGGAATTCGGCGAAAGCAATGGTGCGCTCGCCGGCTGGCCCGGTGACGTGGACTGTCGCATCGAGCGCCGCCAATGCCACGCACATGTCGGAGGGATGCGTGGCAATGCACGTATCGCTCGTGCCGAGGATCGCGTGCATCCGGTTGAGGCCATTGATGGCGGAGCAGCCGCTGCCGGGGGCACGCTTGTTGCACGGAGTCGCCACGTCATAGAAGTAGTAGCAGCGCGTGCGCTGCAGCAGGTTGCCGCCGGTGGATGCCATGTTGCGCAGCTGCGCCGATGCACCGGCAAGGATCGCGCTGGCCAGCAGCGGATAGCGCTGCGCGACCAGCGGGTGATATGCGAGGTCGGAGTTCGGTACCAGCGCGCCGATGCGCAATCCTCCGCCAGTCTCCTCGACGTTGCGCAACGGCAGGCGCGAGATGTCGATCAGCCGCGCTGGACGCTCGACCTCATACTTCATCAGGTCAACGAGGTTGGTGCCACCGGCAATGAACCGCGCGCCAGGCTGCGCGGCGATCTGACGGACTGCGTCGGCGACATCATGCGCGCGGGCATATGCGAAGCCGATCATGCCTGCCCCATCGCCTGCTGGATGGCGGCGACGATGTTGGGATAGGCGCCGCAGCGGCAGATGTTGCCGCTCATCAATTCGCGGATCTCATCCGCGGTTTTGGCTCGGCCTTCGGCCAGCAGACCGACCGCCGAACAGAGCTGCCCGGGCGTACAGTAGCCGCATTGAAAAGCATCGTGGTCGATGAACGCCTGCTGCACGGGATGCAGCGCGCCATCCGTGGCCAGCCCCTCGACCGTGGTGACCGCAGCACCGTCCTGCATCACCGCCAGCGTCAGGCACGAGACGATGCGCCTGCCGTCCACCAGAACGGTGCAGGCACCACACTGGCCGTGATCGCAGCCCTTCTTGGTGCCGGTCAGGCCAAGCCGGTCACGCAGTGCATCGAGCAGTGTGGTCCATGGCGCGACGTTAAGCTGGTGCGCTGTGCCGTTGATCGTCAGCGACAGTGAGAGCTTCTCTGGTACTGCGACCATGCTTTCAGTCCTCTCCGTTCCCGGCACAGTTAGACCCTGGAAGCCGACACCTCACGTCACGGCTTGGTGTGATGCTATCCTGGTGCCCGTCATCACCACGGGAGTCCCCGATGAGCCACACCGCCACGGTCCGTCGCTCGGTCGTGCTGAAGCGCCGTCCCGACGATGCGCCGCGCCGCGAGCACTTCGAGATCCGCGAGGACGCCGTCCCGTGGCCCGCCGCCGGCGAGGTGTTGACGCGCACCATCTGGCTGTCGATCGACCCCTACATGCGCGGGCGGCTGCGCCAGCAGCAGACCTACGCCCAGCCGGTGAACCCCGGCGACGTGATGACCGGCGAAACCGTCGGCGAGGTGGTCGCCTCGGCGCACCCCGACTTCGTCGCTGGCGACGTGGCGGTGGGCGCGCGCGGCTGGCAGACGCACAGCGTCACCCCGGGCGAGCGGCTGGTGAAGCTGCCGCGCCACGGGGCGCCGTTCTCGGCCTATCTCGGCGTGCTGGGCATGCCGGGCGCCACCGCCTATCGCGGCATCAGCGAGATCTGCCAGCCGAAGAAGGGCGAGACCGTGGTGGTTTCGGCCGCGTCGGGCGCGGTCGGCTCGGTCGCCGGACAGCTCGCGAAGCGGGCCGGGGCGCGGGTGGTCGGCGTCGCCGGCGGTGCCGAGAAGTGCCTTTGGGTGCAGGACAGCCTGGGGTTCGACGACTGCGTCGACCACCGCGCGCTGGACCTGCGCGCCGAACTGGCGGCCGCCTGCCCGAACGGCATCGACGCGTACTTCGAGAATGTCGGCGGCGCGGTGCAGACGGCGGTGTTCGACCTGCTCAACCCGTTCGCCCGCGTCGCAATGTGCGGCATGGTGTCGCAGTACAACGAGCCGGAGTTCCCACCCGGCCCCAACCTTGGCTTCGTTGTCGGCAAGCGCGTGCGCATCGAGGGCTTCATCGTCTCCGACAAGCCGGAGAAGCTGGCGGAATGGCGCAAGCTGGCGGCGCCCTGGGTGGCCGACGGGACGCTGGTCTACCGCGAGGACACCCACGAGGGCCTGGACGCAGCACCGGATGCACTCGCCGGCATCCTTGGCGGACGCAATTTCGGCAAGATGCTGGTCCGGGTCGGGCCGGACCCGGCATAGCCTGCGGCAGACGGCGCACCGTTAAGACGTAGATGGCCGGCACAGAGCGGGCCATAAGGACGGAGGGGAGGTCAGGCCGGCGGCGGCATCTGCGCGGTCGGGGTGGACTTGGAGATCGCCACCTCCTCCTCGGTCATGTCGGCGGGTATCTCGGCGAACAGCGGCGTGCTGAGATAGCGCTCGCCGGTATCGGGCAGCATCGCCAGCACGTTCGACCCCTTCGGCGCCTCGGCACAGACCTGAAGCGCGCCGGCGAACGTGCCGCCCGCGGTGATGCCGACGAAGACACCCTCCTTCTGCGCCAGCTCGCGGCTGTATTTCA
>DASSRN010000310.1:0-6119 GCA_035701785.1 Acetobacteraceae bacterium
GAGTTGGGACATCTGCACCGACATGGCGATCAAGCTGGTGCCCGGCGGCCATCCGTATCACGCGATCGCCGAGGCCGCCGCGAATGCCGCGCGCGAGGGCGACGTCACGGCTGCAAATGTCGTGAGCATCACCATCGAGCGTCCCGGCATGCGCACGCTGACCGGCCCGCTGCATCCCGCCACACTGATCGACATGGCACACAGCCCGGGCTATTTCGCCGCGGCTGGCGTGGCGGACCATGACTTCGCCTGGGAGCATTCCGGCGCTGCGAAGATCGCCGATCCAACCATCCATCGGCTGATCGAGTGCGTGCAGGTGGGCACGCCGCCCGATGACGCGTCGCGCTTTCGCCAGGGCGCGACGGTGACGATCCGCATGCGCGACGGGGGCAGCGTGTCGAATACCGTGCACGTGCCGAAGGGCGCCGCGTCACTCGGTGTCGGTTGGCGCGAGGTGGACGCGAAGTATCGCACATTGATGCCGATGTCGGGGATGGACCAGCAGCAGGTGGAATCCAGCCTTCAGCTGATCCACGATGTTCGCGCCGCTGCTTCCCTCGTTCCGTTAATCCGCGCATTGGAGGTCGCGCGCCATGACTGAACCGCACGGTCCGCTGCAAGGCGTCAGGGTAGTCGCGTGTTCCACCGCGCAGGCGGGAACCGTGCCATATATGCTGATGGCGGACCTCGGTGCTGAGGTGATCAAGATTGAGGTGCCCGAAGGCGGCGACACGTCGCGCGGCAGCACCGTGCTGCCCGGCATGCCGAGTACCTACTTCGAGACCAACAACCGCGGCGTTAAAAGTGTTACGCTGAACCTGAAGGCGCCGGAAGGTCGCGCAATCCTGCACCGCCTGGTCGCGAGCGCCGAGATCTTTGGCCAGAACTTCCGTCCCGGTGCGGCTGAGAAGAATGGCTTCGGCTACGAAGAGCTACGCAAAATCAATCCCAGACTGGTTTACATCTCGATCTCCGGCTACGGCCCAAACGGTCCACATGCCGACCTGCCGGGCACCGACTCGATGGCGCAGGCGCTGGGCGGCATCGCGGAGGCGTATTCGACGCCGGGCCAGCCGCTGCGCACCGGCATCGTTTCGGTGGCCGATGAAACCTGTGCGATCCTGGCCTTCGGCGGTGCGCTCGCCGCGCTGACCCATGCGCGCGCGACCGGTGTCGGACAGAAGGTGGATTGCTCGCTGCTTGGCGGACAGATACGGCTCATGGGCTGGACACTGACGACGGCGATGTGGCGCAACCAGGATCCGGTGACCGGACAGGCGCGCGTCACCGGGACTCCGGGCCGCCCTGGACTGAGTGCCAGCTTCAACGATTGCGACGGCAGGCCGTTGGTGTTTCAGCTGAACGGCGCACGGCATTGGAAGACAGCGATGAGCTCCCTCGGCTTCTATGATGCCCTGGAGCGCGCGGGCTTCGCGGATCTCGGCGTGATCATCGGTTCGGACGAGAAGCGGACGACGCTGCTGCGCCTCCTGGACGAGCTATTCGCCACCGGCCGGCGCGACGATTGGGTAGAGCGATTGCGCGCGGCGGATATCGTGGCGGCGCCGATCAACACGCTGCTGGAAGCCTCCAATGATCCGGATGTCGTCGCCAACGGCTATGTCACAGAGGTGCGCTATCCTAAACACGGCAAGACGCTGAAGGTGCACGGCACACCGTGGCGGTTCTCCGCAACGCCGGCGCACATCGGCATCGCCCCCGAACTCGGCGCCGACACCGCGGCCGTGCTGGGTGAACTGGGCTACAGCGCCGACCAGATCAGCGATCTGCACACGCGCAAGGTCGTCTGATCAGATCGGATACACCAGCGACGTCGGCACGATGGTGGCGTCGTAGACGCACAGCCTCTCGGCGAAGCGCAGCGCCCCGCCTTCGTCCACGACGTGGTCCCGACACTCGCCGCACAGGAACAGCTTACTCGGCTGATCCTGCATGGTCTGGAACACGGCGAAACTGCAGGTCAGGTGCAGTCCGTCCGGTTCGATCCCGCGCAGGCAAACACCGCTGGTGATGCGGCGCGCGATCCTTGGCGCGTACAGTGCGGTCTCGCGTAGCGCCAAGACGCGATCGAACAGCATGTCGCGGCTCTCACAGTAGATCAGCGCGACCGGAAAGCCGAGTTCGACGTTCTCGCGGGATCACCTTGTAGACGCAGGCCGGCGTGAACAGCTCCGGCCAGCGCACCTCGACGCCCGCCGCCGCTGCGATCACAGCTCCATCACCGCGCCGTAGTGCTGGTAGAAGCCACGGATCGCCGTCTCGGTTACCATGTGCGGCTCGTTGACGACGCCGCGACCGCCCATTTCGACGACGCAGGCGCCGTCCTCGCTCTGGTCGATGCCGGCCTGCGACAGCAGCATCGCCTCGCTGTCGTCGAGCGAGACGAAGCCTGCCGGGCCCATCAAATTTGCCTGTCGCAGCCGGCGCCGGCGCATCTCCGGCGTATCATCGGCATAGCCGAAGAATGTCCACGCCAGGTCGAAGCTGCGTGCATCGAGCGGAATGATCTGCCGCATCGCCAACGTGTTCGACTGCTGCTGGACGATCAGGTTGGGCCACACCGTCTGCATCACCACCGTGGCGTCGCCAGGGAACTCGCGCACCGGGTCTAGCAGGCGTTTGTCGCGCAGCGCGAAGTCGCGCTTGAAGGCGCGCATCTGCGCCGTTGCATCATTGTTTTCCTGCGCGCCACGACGGCTGACCAGCACCGCGTGACGCCCGGCGTTGTCCATCTCGACGGCCGACTTCTGGTCCAGGCGGAACAGGCCGAAGGTGACCAGGAACACGTGCAACAGGCTGGCGTGGTACGGGTCCTTGATATTCTCGAACATCAGCTTCCAGTTGCTGGGGATGCGCTGGCGCATGTGGCCCAGCACCACCAGGTCGCGGCCGTCGAACACGCGGTCGAACCAGCCCAGCATGCGCTCGCCCAGGTAGGTCTCCAGCGCCTCGTTCGGTGCGCCGAAGCTGGCAAACACCACGCCGTGCCGCGTCGTCACCGCGAGCCGCCGCAGGCCGTGCTCCTCGGTGCGGAAGTCGTCCGGCATGCCGCCCTGGCCGCGATAGCCGCGGCGGAACGGCAGGCCGAGGAGATTGCCGGCCAGGTCGTAGGTCCATTGGTGGTACGGACAGACGAACTCCTTCACCGAACCGCGAGCTGCATTGCAGACCTGCATGCTGCGATGTGCGCAGCGATTGAACAGCACGTTGATCGCGCCGTCATTCCCACGTGCTGCTATAACGTCGCGGCTGCCAAGCTGGACGCGTCTGAAGTCTCCCACACCGGGCAATTCGGCTTCCAGGCAGATATACAGCCAGTCGTTCGCGCCGAAGATGCGCTCCTGCTCGCGGGCGAAGATATGCGGGTCGGTATAGACCCAGTTCGGCACGCGCGCAGGGCCGCCGGCAGGCCAGACCCGATCGGCCAGTTCCAGGCTCATCGCGGACCTCCGCAGATCGCAGGTCGAGGATGCGCCTGGCGTGCGATCCTGCGCAACGGCGGCCGCGGGCTCTACTCAGCGATGAACCGCCCGGTCTGTGGCGCAGCTCATTCTCTACGGCGATTCACGCGGCCTGTTGACCGACCGATGTCAGGGCCGGCGTCTTTGCCGGTGCGAACCGGAACGTTTTCCTGACAGGCTCCTGCCGCAGATCGAGCAGCCGGCAAAGCAGCGCGACTGCCTCCTGATCGCCGTTAAAGGCCACGAGACCGCGGTCGAGTGCCTCGCGCAGGCCGAGATAACCCAGAGCCAGCCGGGTGAATCCTGCGAGGTCGGCGCTGACTACGGCATCGACTTCGAAGCCTGGATTTTTCAGGCAGACCTCCGGTTCCGGTCGTTGGATGACCAGCCACCAGTAGCGTTCCTTCGCCAGCGCCTTCGGCACACCACGAAATTCGAAGCGGACCACAGTGCGACCTGCAGGTACAGCGCTGAGCTCGATCTGCCGGCGGGTGCCGAACATCAGCAGTGTAGGATTCAGGTCTTCCGGCATGATCCTTTGGTTCCAGCGCTGTCCCCAGGCGCTCATCAACTCGATCAGGGGGCGGAAGTCCTCGCCGGCCGGCGTGAGCCGATAGACGTGCCCGCGTCCCTGCACTTTCGGTGACATGATGATGACCTCGGCATCCGCCATCTCTCGCAGGCGCTGCGCGAGCATGGTGCGCGAGATCATCGGCATGGCGAACAGCAGGTCGCCGAAGGTGCAAGGACCGAAGCAAAGCTCGCGTACGATCAGCGGCGTCCAGCGATCGGCGAAGATCTCAGCGGTTTTGGCGACCGGGCAGAACTGCCCATAGCGCAACATGGCGTCCCCCTGTGTTCTTACGGCCGCATGATCGGATCAGAAGCCGCAATGTCGCAAGTGCGAATTCCGTACTTGCAGGTGCACCAGGCGGTAAACGAGCTTTGCTGCAAGCCAGGGGAGGTGAAAAACAATGTCTGTGGCACTGGAGAACACACGACAGGACGGCTGGGTCGCTCTGATGCAGGTCGTGGGCGAACGTTTCGCCGCACGAGCTGCCGTCCATGATGCCGATGATAGCTTTGTGCTGGAGAATTATCGCGAGCTGAAATCGATGGGCGCGTTCGCCGCGAGCATCCCAAGCGAACTCGGCGGCGGCGGCGCGAGCTATGGCGAGATCGCCGAGATGCTGCGCACCTTGGCGCGGTACTGCGGTTCAACGGCGCTGGCTCTGGCGATGCACACGCATCTGGTCGCAACGCAGGTCTGGCGCTGGCATCGCGACGCGTCCGCGGTAGAGAAATTCCTGCGCCGCATCGTGGATGAGAAGCTGATACTGATCAGCACCGGCGCGTCCGACTGGCTGAACGGCAGCGGCACAGCTTTGCAGGTCGATGGCGGCTTCCGGGTGACCGGACGGAAGATATTCGGGAGCGGCGTGCCGATGGGTGACTACCTGATGACCGGTGCGGTGTACGACGATCCGGAATGCGGTCCGACGGTGCTGCACTTCCCGCTGGCGCTGAAGACGGACGGCGTGCGCATTCTCGACACTTGGCACGTGATGGGGCTGCGTGCCACCGGCTCCCACGATGTGGCAATCGAGGACGCGTTCGTGCCGGACACCGCGATCGCGGCTCGCCGGCCGCAGGGCCAGTGGCATATGCTGATCCACCTCGCTGTGCTGGTTGCGTTCCCGTTGGTCTACTCGGTCTATCTAGGCATCGCCGAAGCGGCCCGCGACATTGCGGTGGAGCGCGCGGGGTCGCGTGTCGCTGACGATCTGCTGTGCTGCCTCGTGGGCGAGATGGAGAACGAGCTCGCGAACGCGCGGCTCGCCCAAGCCGACATGATCGCCATGGGCGCGAGCCTCGAGCCAGGCCGCGATGCCACGCATCGCATTATGACCGGACGCACGCTGGTGGGATGTGCCGCGATCCGCACTGTGGAAAAGGCGATGGAAGTGGTCGGCGGCGCATCCCTCTACCGCGACCTGGGGCTCGAACGGCGCTTCCGCGACATCCAGGGGGCCCGATTCCACCCGCTGCAGCAGAAGGCGCAGCAGCGCTATGCCGGCCGCGCCGTGCTGGGTCTGCCGATCGATGGGTGAATAACTTCCTGGTTTTCGGGCCTGCCTCACTATATGGAACAAATGGCGCCGGTGGGTCCCTCCCCGGCGCCTTCGCATGAGGGCCCACATGACCACCCCCGCTGCCGAGATCGCCCGCCGCCGTACTTTCGCGATCATCTCGCACCCTGACGCTGGCAAGACCACTCTGACCGAGCACCTGCTGCGCGCCGGTGGCGCCATTCAGCTTGCCGGCAATGTCCGCGCCAAGGGCGAGCGGCGGCGCACCCGCTCCGATTGGATGGGCATCGAGCGCGATCGCGGCATCTCGGTGGTGACTTCGGTCATGACGTTCGAGCACCGGGACTGCGTGTTCAACCTGCTCGATACGCCTGGTCACGAGGACTTTTCCGAGGACACCTACCGCACGCTGACCGCGGTCGATTCGGCGATCATGGTGATCGACGCGGCCAAGGGCATCGAGCCGCAGACGCGCAAGCTGTTCGAGGTGTGCCGCCTGCGTTCGGTGCCGATCATCACCTTCGTCAACAAGGTCGACCGGGAAGGC
>DASSRN010000311.1:0-4633 GCA_035701785.1 Acetobacteraceae bacterium
TCCGCGCGGCTGCCAGCCGGTGAACTGACCCGCCTGCGGGCGATGACGGAGGCGCACCGGTTCGTCTGGGTGCAGGGGAACCACGACCCCTCGCCGCCTCGCGGCGTTGGGGGCGAGTGGGTGGAGGCGTTCGCCACCAGCACGCTGGTGTTCCGCCACCAGGCGCGGGCAAGTGCGCAGCACGAGATCTCCGGCCACCACCACCCGAAAGCCGCAGTGCCGGCACGCGGCGGCAGTGTCTCCCGGCCCTGCTTCATCGCCGATGCGCACCGGCTGATATTGCCAGCATTCGGTGCCTATACCGGCGGGGTGGATGTGCGCGATCCGGCGATCGCCAGGCTGTTTCCGCGCGGCGGCCGGGTTTTCCTGCTGGGGCGCGAGCGGCTGTTCAGCTTCGCTATCGGTACGTTGCACTCCGGCTGACGACGACGCACGCTGTGGCGACATGGCGCTCCGATCCATCCCGCAGGGCGCACCCATCCGCGTGGTGGGGGACGTGCACGGCGACGCCGTCGCCTTCGGCTACGCCGCGGCAACTGACCGCTTCATCGTGCAGTTGGGCGATCTGACCGACTACGGACCCGACAACGCCGGCACGCTGCGGCTGATGTTCCGGCTGATCGACGAAGGGCGCGGGCTGTTCCTGCTGGGGAACCACGACCTGAAGCTGGCGCGCTTCCTCGACGGCAGGCAGGTACGCAACGAGGGCACGCTGGACGGCACATTGACTCAGCTCGATGCGGCGCTGCGACAGCGCGTGGTGGCCGAGGTCGCATGTGCGCCGGCTTGGCTGCGGCGCGACCATGTGCTGTTCGTGCATGGCGGCTTCCACACCGCGATGCTGGAGCGTGATGCGCCGGAGCATGGGCTGGAGCGCGCGCAGGGGGTGATGGCGCGGGCGCTGTTCGGCGAGCCGACCGGGCGCACGCAGCCTGATGGCTATCCCGAGCGCAGCCTGCGCTGGGTGGACCGCATCCCGTCCGGCATCACAGTGTATTGCGGGCACGACCGGCGCAGCAGCGATGGCCGTCCCTATGTCCGCAAGGGGATGGCGGGCGGATCGGCGGTGTTCCTCGATACCGGCGCCGGCAAGGGAGGACACCTGTCGTGGATCGACCTGTAGCCCTGGTGACCGGCGGTGCTCGCGGCATCGGCGCGGCGATCGCCGCACGGCTGGCGCACGACGGCTGGCACGTGGTGATTGCGGACCGCGAGCCGTCCGGCAACGCGCCGGCGGGCGGCCGCTACGTAGCCTGCGACGTCGCGGATGAGGCGGCAGTTGGCGCGCTAGTCGGCGGAATCGGGGCGCAAGAGGCGCGGTTGGACGCGCTGGTGTGCAACGCAGGGGTCAGCGTACGAAAGCCGATTGGTGAACTTACGCTGGCCGATTGGTCGCGGGTGCTGGGCACCAACCTGACCAGCACATTCCTGCTGGCGCGCGCCGGCGAGCGCATGCTGCGCGCCGCGAAGGGCGCCGTGGTGACGATCGCATCGACGCGGGCGCATATGTCGGAGGCCGACACGGAGGCCTATGCCGCATCGAAGGGCGGGCTGATGGCGCTGACCCACGCCCTGTCCATCAGCCTGGCGCCGGAGGTACGGGTGAACTGCATCAGTCCCGGCTGGATCTTCACCAAGGGCACGCCGCCACGAGCTGACGAACACGCGTTCCATCCCGCGGGGCGCGTGGGCACAGCCGAGGACGTGGCGGCGCTGGCTGCTTTCCTGATGGGGCGCGAAAGCGGCTTCATCACCGGCGCCGAATTCATCGTCGACGGCGGTGTGACGCGGAAGATGATCTATCCCGAGTGACCTGTTTGTGACGTCAGCGGTAGAGGTACTGCTACGGCGCTCGCGCGAACCTTCACGTCGCTCCCGAGTTTATCCCGGCGCAAGTGGAGGATTTGCAATGAGGCTCGTCGCGATATCAGCGACTGTATGCGTGCTCCTGGCCGGCTGCAACACGATGGCCGGGCTCGGGCAGGATATGCAGCAGGCCGGCTACAACCTGCAAAATCGGGCGGACGATGCACGCCAGCCGCCACCGGCTCAGGGTACTGTGGTGTACAGCTCACCTCAGACTGACGTCTATCCGGCATCGCCCCCGCCTTACTGAGCTTGCCGACTCACCTTAGGCGCGCTTCACGTTCCAAAAGATCGGCCCGTTGCACTCCAGCCGTCCCGCGAGGCTCTTGCGATACGCGGTCGGGATCTGGAACTGGCCCAAGGTGACGGTAGGAACCTGCGAGTAGTTCTCCTGCTGGATGGCTGCGGCGACCTTTTTGCGCCCGGCTTCGTCCCTGGCGTCCAGCCACTCCTGCGTCATCTCCTCGATCTTTGGATTGTCGTAAGAGCCGAACCAACCTGCCGCACCCTGGCCGCGGAACGGAGCCGCGACCACCGGGTTGACGATGAAGCCGCCGGTGAACCAGGTGTGGAAAATCGACCAGCCGCCTTTCTCCACCGGCTCCTTTGACGCACGTCGCTGCACGACGGAGCCCCAGTCGGTCGCCTGAAGGTCGACGTTGATGCCGATCTTCTTCAGCGTGTCGTAGGTGATATCGCCCAGCGGTCCAATGGTGGCGAAGTCGGTCGGATTGATGATGACCGCCTTCTGCCCGCCATAACCGGCTTCTTTGATCAGCCGCTTTGCCGCTTCCAGGTCACCTTTCTGAACTGGCAGGTCGACTTCCCTGCCGTATTCCGTGCCGCAGGGGAACTGTGAGCGGCACGCGCGCCACTCCACCAATCCGTCGCCGGTGATCGCGCGCATGTAGTCGTCCTGGTTCACCGCAGCCATCACCGCCCGGCGCAGGCGCACGTCATTGAACGGCGGATGCAAGTGATTGAACCGAAGCCCGGCGACATAGCCCTGCGGGTTGGAGGCGGCGAGCGTGATATCGGTGCTGCGCTTCAGCAGCGGCACCAGATCCGCCTGCACCTGCTCGTACCAGTCGACTTCGCCGCTTTGCAGCGCGGCGGAAGCCGTCGCCGCATCCGGGATGATCTTCCACTCGATCCGCGGGAAGTTGGCGACCTTGCCGCCAGTGGTCCAGTCCGGCGGCTCCTGCCGCGGCACATAGCCGTCGAACTTTTCCCACGCTGCGCTGCTGCCGGCGTTGAACTCGTCCTTCATGAAGCGATACGGACCGGAACCCACCATCTCGGTGACTGGCTTGAACGGATCGGTCTTCGCCGAACGCTCCGGCATCATGAAGGCGATCTGTGCATCCGGCTTGGCGATCGCCTCGATCAATAGCGGAAACGGCCGCTTCAGCGTGACCTTGATCGTGCGGTCGTCCGCCACGCCCCATGCGTCGACTACCTTCGCCACGGTCTGCCCGAACGTGTCACGTGCCGCCCAGCGCGCCAGGCTCGCGGCACAGTCCTGCGCTCGCACCGGCTCGCCGTCGTGCCACTTCAGTCTGTCGCGCAGCCGGATCAGGTAGGTGCGCCCGTCATCCGACACGTTGAAGCCTTCCGCCATCTGCGGCTTCGCCTGCTGGGCGGCGCTAACTCCGAACAGCGTGTCCCACACCATCCAGGCGTGATTGGCAGTGACCGCCGCCGTAGTGATGATCGGATCCAGCACCGTCAGGTTCGCCTGCGGTACGAAGCGCAGCACGCGCGCATTCGTCGGCTGCGCAATGGCGAAGCGCGGCAGCGTCGATGCTGCGAGACTGCCCGTGCCGCCCCGGAGAAATGTGCGCCGCCTCATGAGTTGCTCCTTCTCATTGGTCGGAACATGCGGAATTGCGGACCATGCGGCAAGCGAACCAGTCTGCACGGTGCACGCCCGAATGTGGAACACACGCAAGAACAGTTTGCGTCCTGCCTGGTTAAGTCCCTACTTTGTTCACTGTTCGTAAGCACCTTTTGACTAGGGTAGCTGCTACGGATCACCGGGGCTGCCCGCCCTGGCAGACCGATGCACGGCGAAAAACTCGCTGCCCTCAGATGCAAGCGAGATCGCCATGTCAGGGACAGTTTCTGGCCTCAACAGCGCAGCAACCAGCTCCGTCGCAGCACGACTGCGGTTGAAGCTGAACGACCCAGCCGGGCCGGGCGACGATGACTCCATGGCTGGTCTGACCGGCACGCAAACCAGGATCGGCGTCGTGCCTCCCGCGGACCAGCTGCACACGGTGGCAGCCGGCACCATCGCTGGTACCAGTCTTACGCAGGTTCTCTATCTCCAGGAAACCGGCGATACGGCGCCGATCAGCGTCAACGACATCCACCAGGGACAGATCGGCGACTGCTTCCTGCTGTCCTCGATCGGCGAAGTCGCGCTGTGGCACCCGAGCGCCATTTCCAGCATGATTCATGCGAATGCCGACGGCACCGAAACGGTAACGCTGTATCTTGCGGCGAATGGCTCACTGCCGACCTTCGGCACTACCTCGTTCAGGCCTACCACCGTCACAGTGACCAACACGTTCCCCACCAACGTGGTCAACAACGGCGCGTCACAGGACGTGCTGAACGGCCAGAAGGAGATTTGGGTCCAGGTGCTGGAGAAGGCGGTCGCCACTCTATGCGGTGGCTACAATGCGATTGCCAACGGTGGGTACCCATTCTTCTCGATGGAGGAGCTCACCGGCCAACCGGCCACCTGGATGTCCCCCAGCTC
>DASSRN010000312.1:0-5112 GCA_035701785.1 Acetobacteraceae bacterium
GGATTGCGCGCCAGTACGGTCTGTGCCGGACGGGCAGCCGTTCACGTGCCGCGCGGGTTGTCAGGGGCGCGTCGTTGACGCTGCGGGGCATAGCGGGATGCTCGGGTTACCAAGTACCTTACCAAGAATACGCGCCCGTCCGCACGTGTTCAAGCTTGTTTTTGTGCCAAGTAATCCAGCAGTTTCAGAGAATTCTAGGTGTCCGCCAGCGTTCGCCCCTGTGCTGTGCTATCTCCCTCTCACGGCGGCAACACGGGTTCGAATCCCGTAGGGGACGCCAATTTTTCAACGAGATGAAGACATTCTGTGGCTTTTGTCTGAATTTGTCCGATATCTACCCGTAGACCCCTTTGCGCCTGCTGAGCGCCCTTGTGGGTGCTGAGAGCGATCTCCTTTGGCTTCCCGGCATAGATCATGTCGTGACTCACGTTTCTGGGCCCATTAGACGTTGCAGAATGAGCGTGCGAAGGCTCTGGTGGATCGTCGCCGCGGATACTACGCGGTTGAATAGAGCGGCCGGCTGAACAGCCCTTATCTTCACGGTCTCCAGGGCGATCGCAGCGAATTTGTATGCTGCTATGTATGCTAGGGGTGGTCTACTTTCTCGTTGATTTCAATACCTTAATGCTGATAGTTGGCGGATGGGGTGGGATTCGAACCCACGAACCCTTGCGGGTTGGCGGTTTTCAAGACCGCTGCCTTAAGCCACTCGGCCACCCATCCTGTGCCACCTGTCTAAGTCAGACCCACCGCGCGGTCGATCTCCGCCTCGAGGATGCCCAGCTTCCCGGCTGCCTCGCGGACCTCGCGCCATGTGGTGTCGTCCACCGCAATACCGTCCGCCATCCGCCCTCGCGCGGCACGCCGCTCCGGCTCTCCCGGCAGCAGCACCTCGTCGAACCCGGGTGCCACGCGCGATGTGCGGATATGCGCCTTGGTGGCCTCCACATCTGCCATCAGCGCCTGCGGATCACCCAGCCGGGACAGGTCGATCACCGTCGCCAGCATCGAGTTGAGTATCCCACCCCGGGCCGGCTGATCCGCCCGCTGGCCACCACCGATCGCAGCCGCCATGATCTCGCACATCACCGCCAGCCCCGACCCCTTGTGCCGGCCGAATGACAGCATTGCCCCGGTGCGATCGCGGATGAATCCGCTCGGATCGTTGGTCGGGCGCCCCGCATCGTCGATCAGGCAGTCGTCCGGCACGGCGACCCCCTTGTTATGCGCCACCCGCACCTTGCCCGCCGCGATGGTCGTGGTCGCCATGTCCAGCAGCAGCGCCGGCCCATCTTCGCCCGGCACGGCAGTGCAGAACGGATTGGTGCCAAGGCGCGCCTCGGCACACCCCCACGGCGCCTGGGCGTCGCGCGTATCAGCCACATTGACGAACGCGGTGAACGCGCAGCCGGCTTGCGTCGCCAGTTCGCCATAGGTGCCGATGCGGCCGATGTGCGAGGCGTTGCGCAGCGCCAACACGCATGCACCCAATTCGCGAGCCCTCCCGATCGCCCGCCGTACAGCATTCGCCGCCATCCGCTGGCCGAAGCCACGGCGCGCGTCGATCACCAGCAGCGCGCCGGCATCCAGCACGGTGGCCGGCTCCTGGTTCGGCACCAGCAGCCCCTCCTGGAAGATGCGAATGTAAGCCGGCAGCATGCCGATGCCGTGGCTGTCGTGGCCCGCGAGGTTGGCGCGGACCAGGTGGTCGGCGACCTCCTCCGTCTCCTCGGGGCTGCTGCCCATCCGACTGACGATGAGCGTGGTGAGCGCGTGCAGCGCCCGGGAACTGAAGGTAGGCATGGCAGGCCCGTGGTCTCCGTCTAATCTCCAAGCACGCGCTCTTAGCGGACACCACTCGCGCGGGCGAGGGCTCCTCAGTCGCCGGCGAGTCGTGCCGGCATCAGCGGTGCTGCGAGACGCATCAGGTGGGCGACGTCGCTCGCGGTGTCGATTCCCAGCACCGCGTCGGCCAGCCGTGCGGAACGATCAGCGCCCAGCACCGCATCCGTCAGCCCCGTGAACTTCGCCCGCAGCTCCAACTCGGACAGGAAGTTGCCAGGCTCGCCCTTCGGCACCGCAACCTTCTGTGTGAAGGTCTGGCCGCGCGCCGCAATGGTCAGCTTGCCGGCCATGTTGGTGGGGAATTCTGCCTCGATCTCCGGGTCGAAGGTGCAGGTCACCTTGGGCAGCAGGCTGCGCACCGTCGCATCCTTCAGCAGCCCGTAGCTGTCCCAGCCCATCGCCCCGGTCGCCAGCGCCGCCGAAATGACGAACGGCCCGCTGAACTGGCCATCCACTACATTCTGCGGATCGGCCTTCTTCGCCGCCGGCTCGCCGATCAGCATCATCCCGGCGCGCGGCAGGCCCAGCGTGATCGATGCGATGTCCGCCGGCTTGAGATCGTTGGCCGCCCGCAGCGCGATCGCCGCGTCGATGCCCGCATGGCCGTAGCGGCAGGATGGGTACGGCTTCACTGCGGTGTTCATCAGCTCGAACACCGTCCCCAGGTCCTGCACCGCCCGTTCTGGCTTCGGGTCGGGCGCGTAGGCGCGCAGGAAGCCGTGGCGCCCTTCCAGGGCCTCGACCGGTCCCTTGAAGCCCTCGCGCACCAGGGTCGCCGCCATCAGCCCATTGCACGCCGCCCAGCCGACCTGGAACCGCTTCGTCCAGGCGCCATTGACCAGGAATTGCAGGCTGCCGGCGCATTGGCTCAGCACCGTGCCCAGTGCGCCTTCCACCTTCTCGGCACTCAGCCCGAAGACCCGTGCCGCCGCCGCAGCGGCGCCGAACGCACCGCAGGTTGCAGTCGGGTGGAAGCCGCGGTCGTAGTGCGCGCCACCCGGTAGGGCCAGCGCCACACGGCAGGTGACCTCGTAGCCGGCAACGATCCCGGCCAGCACGTCCGCCCCCGACGCCCCCACCATCTCGCCAGCCGCCAGAGCCGCGGAGATCACCGGCGCACCGGGATGCAGCGACCCCGCCGCATGCGTGTCGTCGAAGTCGAGCGAATGCGCCAGCGCGCCGTTCAGCAACGCCGCACCCGCCGGCGTGTAGCGTGCCGCGTCCCCGAACACGCCGGAATTGCCGGCCGCCATGCCCATCGCGCGCACCGCCGCCAGGAATGACGGTGTGCTCTCCGCGTCATGCCGCGCCCGAACGATGTTGCCGACCAGGTCCAGCACCAGGAAGCGCGCACGCGTCACCACCTCAGGCGGCAGGTTGGCGAGCCTTATTTCCGCACTGAACCGCGACAATTCGCTGGTGATGCCCATGGCGCTTGTTCCTTCAGTTGTTACAAGCAGTGTGGCGGAATTGCCGGACAGGGCCAAGGTCGTCAGCGCGCATTCGCCGGCGCATGCAGCGGCCACAGCGCGGCACGCCAGCGCAGCGCAATCAGCAGGGTGAGCGCCAGTCCCAGCGTGCAATACAGCGTCGCGGTGGGCACGTAGCCGATACGGTCGATCAGCGCGCCGGCGGCCAGCAGGCCCAGCGGCAGGCCGTAGATCGCCATCATGCGCATGCCCATCACGCGCCCCCGATAGGCGCCCGCTCCGTGCAGCAGCAGCGCCGACATCGGCACCAGGCTGAGGCTCTGCGCCAGCCCGGCGCAGATCAGCGACAGGCTCCCACTCGTCGGGTCGCGCATCTGCACAAACACCAGCAGCATCACGTACCAGGCCAGCGCGAACACCACCATCATGCGTGCCGGCCTGATGCTGCGGCCGATCAGGCCGATCAGGATGGAGCCCATCAGCGCGCCGAATGCAAAACTGGCGACCAGCGTGCCCAGTCCGGTCTGGTCGACGTGGTAGATGTCGCGCGCCACGTATGGCAGCAGTCCGCTGGTCATCGGGTAGGCGGTCAGGTTCACCAGGAACGCCAGCCACAGCGCCGCCAGCGACGATGGCGTGTCCCACAGATAGACGAGCCCCTCGCGCAGGTCGCGCCACAGCGAATTGCGCGGCACCAGCTGCGTCGCGTGGCGCGCACCCCCGACACCGAACGTTAGCAGCAGCCCAGTGACATAGAAGCTGGTGATCGCGACATAGGCTGGCCCCAGGCCAAGCGCGGCGAACAGCCCTGCGCCCGCCAGCGAGCCGACTGTGCGCGCAGAATCCGACGTGGTGCGCGACGCGCCCATGGCGCTGACGAAGCGGTCGGGCGGCATGGTGTCGGCGACCAGCGCGCTGCGCATTGCCAGATCGGACGGCCGCACCAGCCCCGCGATCGTCGCGATGATCAGGACATGCAGTGGGCGTAGCGCGCCACTGAACGCGAGCGCCATCAGCACCAGTGCCAGCACCGCGTAGCTGGCGCGCATCGCACATAGCACCATGCGGTGCCCCAGTCGGTCGCCTGCCATTCCGAACAGCGGCGCCACCAGCGTGCCGAAATACTGCAAGGAGCCGAACAGCGTCAGCAGCAGCACCGACCCGGTCTCGGCCAGGATGTACCAGCCGAGGATCAGCGTCTCCATCTCGGTGCCCCAGGAGGTCAGCAGGTCGGCGGGGTACTGGAAGCGAAAGCTGCGGACCCGGAACGGCGCGAGCAGCGCGGACGATGCCATCGCGCTCACCTGGCGGCGGGGTGCATGGGCCTGTCGAACCTTTCGTTCATCCTGGACGGCCGGACAGGCCACGGAAGCAGTACGCTACAACAGCGGGGCGTGGCCGCATATGGCCAGCAGCACCAGCCAGACTATACTCCGCGCAAAGCGAAGGAGCCGTCCGACATGAGCATCAGCATCCGCCCTGTCCATCCGGTGTTTGCAGGCGAAGTGTCAGGTGTCGACATCGCGCAGCCGCTGAAGGCCGATCAGGTCGCCGCGATCGAGGCTGGGATGGACCGCTACGCCGTCCTGGTGTGCCGCGACCAGAAGCTGACCGACGACCAGCAGCTCGCGTTCAGCCGCAACTTCGGCGAACTGGAGGTGACGCTCGCCGGGCAGATGGCCAAACCCGAGGACCGCCGCCTTGGCGAGCGGCTGGAGCTCGGCGACATCTCCAACCTGACGGCGCGGAACGAACTGCGCCCACGCGATGATCGGGCGCGGATGTACGCGCTGGCCAACCGGCTGTGGCACTCGGATGCGTCGTTTCGGGCAGTCGG
>DASSRN010000313.1:0-2382 GCA_035701785.1 Acetobacteraceae bacterium
ACACGCGCCAGACTCCACGGCGCGTCGGCATATTCCTGTGAAAACAGCCCGGTGACGCTGATGCCGAAATAGGCGAAGGCGATCCACATCAGGATCAGCGCCAGCATGAAGTTCGGCGTCGCCACGCCGACATAGTTGACCACCGTCAGCAGGTGATCGATCAGCGAGCGCTGATGCGTCGCCGAATAGATGCCGGCCGGTATGGCGATGATCCAGGTCAGCACGAACGCCATAACCGCCAGCGCGATGGTCAATCCAAGCTGCTCGCCGATCAGCTCCGCGTTCGGCCGATGGTATTCCAGCGACAGCCCCAGATTGCCCGACAGCAGGCCGTGCAGCCAGTACAGGTACTGCACGATGAACGGCTGATCCAGGCCATACTGATGGCGCAGCATCTCGACCGTCTCCGCGCTGATCGATGTGCCGGACGCCTGTAGCGTGGCGACATACGTCGTCAGGAAGTCACCAGGCGGTGCCTGCATGATCGCGAAGATGACGAACGAATAGACCAGCATCAGGAACGGCAGCAGCAGCAGCCGCTGAACGATGTAACGGGTCACTTCGCGGCGAAGAAATACTGCTCGGTGCGGGTGTTGCCCGGCGTGCGCAGCGGCCAGTCGTTGCCGATGGTCGTCGGCACATTGTGCAGCTTGCTGTTGACCACCACGACGCCCTGCACCATCGGCGTCAGCCCGACCGTGCCGATTTCGAACACGTTGTCGGCCCAGATGCGGAACAGCTCCTGCGCCGCCTTGATCTGCCCGTCAGGGCCGACCGTGCGCGCCGTATCGACCAGTTGTGTGATCCGCTTCACCGGCTCGATCGGCTCGACGCCCTCCTTGCCATTCGACAGAAACCAGCGGGTGTAGAGCGGCCCCAGCGTCAGGATCGGCGTCACGCGCGGGTCGAACTTGGCATTGCCGGTGAACGGAAACGCGGTGGTGTCCTCGTTCCAGATCGACGCCATCAGCTCGTTGGCGTCGTTCAGTTTGAAGTGCAGTGCACGCTCGCGGATCTGCACCACCGTCTTGATGCCGACCGCTTCCCAGTCCTTGGCGATCAACTGCGCCACGTCCGGCCAGGCGCCGAACGCCGGCACCACGCTCAGCTCGATAGTCGCTGGCTTGCCGTTGGCCATCAGCCGGATGCCCTGCGGGTCACGCTTGTTCAGGCCGATGCCATCCAGCAGCTTGTTGGCCTGGTCGCGGTCGAACTCGGTGTGCTTGGTCGCCCATTCTTTGCCAGGGAAATACGGATGCCACGGCGCGGGCACGCCCTGCCGCGCCTCGCCAAGGCCCAGGAACACCGATTCCTTGATCTCGTCGCGGTTGATGGCGACCGACAGCGCGACGCGGAAGTCCTTCGTATTGATCAGCTTGCCAATCTCGGGATCGGCGTTGTACGTCATGTTGAAGTTGACCACTGCATCCGACCCACCGAACGTCGGCCACGTCAGCACGCGGTACTTGCCGGTCTTCTCCTGCTCCTTCAGCACCGGATAATTGGTCATCTGGATGTGCCGCGCCTGCATGTCGAAGTTGCCGGCGATCGCGGCCAGATTGAGCGCCTGCTGGTCGGCAAAATAGGTGAACCGGACCTCGTCGATATAAGGCAACTGGTTGCCGTCCTTGTCGACGCCGACGAAGTATGGATTGCGCCGCAGCGTGAAGATCTGATCGCTCACCCGGCTCACCGGTGACCACGCCGCCATCGTCGGGCGTTCCGGATTCAGGTACGGCGTGGCCCGCGCCAGGAACAGCTCGGGCCAGGTCTTGAAGCTCGCCGCCTGCGCCTGCTTGTCGAGCTCATCCTTCGGCGTGTAGGCGGCGTGGAACTTCTTCAGGTAGTGCGCCGGCTGGAACATCGCGTAGCTGCCATCGGCGCCGTCCTGGTTGGCGACCGCGGTCAGGAACAGCGTGGCCGGCTCGTTGTAGCTGAACTGCACGGTGTAGTCGTCGAGCTTCTCCACCTTGGCAGCGCTGCCGTCGGCGTTCCTGATCCAGCCCGGTATCGCCGGCATCAGGTCCTGGTTCAGCAGCACGTCCTTGTACCAGAACAGGATGTCATCCGCGGTGAACGGTGCACCGTCAGACCAGCGCGCCCCTTTCCGCAGCAGGATGGTCCAGACCTTGTAGTCGGTCGACGCCTTCGCCCCGAGCGCGATCTTCGGCTCGATCTCCGCGCCATCGACCGAGAAGCGGAACAGCCCGTCGTAGACCACGCGCACGTAGTTGTTGGCGTCCGCCGGGCCGAGGAAGGCGCGTCGCCAGACGCCACCGTACTCGCCGGTCTTCTCGATCACCGGAACAACCAGGGGCTGCTCCGGCAGGCGCTGTTCGACCGGCGGCAACTTGCCGGCCTTCACCTGTTCGGCGAGCGCCG
>DASSRN010000314.1:0-12741 GCA_035701785.1 Acetobacteraceae bacterium
CGAAGCACGCGTGTTCGGGCTTGTTCTCGCCGCCGCCGCGGTCGCCGTTCTCGCCGTCGCAACCAACCTCGTGGCGGCGGCGCTGCTCGGCTTCGCGATCTTCTTCTACGTCGTCATCTACACGATGTGGCTCAAGCGGAGCACGCCGCAGAACATCGTCATCGGCGGCGCCGCCGGCGCGTTCCCGCCGGTGATCGGCTGGGCCGCGGTGACCGGTTCCGTGGACCTCGTGCCGCTGATCCTGTTCGCCATCGTGTTCTTCTGGACACCGCCGCACTTCTGGTCGCTGGCACTGTTCGCCAACGCCGATTACCAGCGCGCCGGCGTGCCGATGCTGCCGGTGGTGGCCGGCGCGAAGGAAACGCGGCGGCAGATCGTGATCTACACCCTGCTGCTGGTGCCGCTCTCGCTGGCGCCTTGGGTGCTTGGCTTCTCCGGCCTTGTGTACGCGGCGGCCGCCCTGGTGCTCGGTGGCGGCTTCCTGGTCAGCGTGCTGCGCGTTGCGACCGATCGGCAGGACCCGTCGGGCGTCAGCCTGACCAAGGACGCGCCGGCACGCGCCGCATTCAAGTATTCGATCCTGTATCTGTTCGCGCTGTTCGCCGCGCTGGCCGTTGACCGGTTGGCGGGGTGACACTGCGTGGCGCTCGATCCGGATGACCAGCGCCGCCGCCGCGCGCGCAACATTGCGATGCTGGTGGTGCTGCTGGCGCTCGCCGCGCTGTTCTACGCCATCACTATCGTAAAGATGACGAAGGCATGAGGACCAGCAATCGCACCATTGGCCTGGCGCTCGCCTCGGTTGTCGTGGCGATGGTCGGCGTGTCGTTCGCATCTGTGCCGCTGTACCGACTGTTCTGTGCCGTCACCGGCTATGGTGGCACGCCGCAGATCGGCGAGGAGGCCGCACCGGGTGCGGCGAAGCAACTGATCACCGTGCGCTTCAACGCCAACACCAATCCGAACCTGCCGTGGGACTTCCGCCCGGTGCAGGAAGAACTGCGCGTGCCATTGGGCGACGAGCACCTGGCGTTCTACATGGCACGCAACCAGGCCGGCACGCCGGTCACCGGCGTCGCGCTGTACAACGTAACGCCGGACACCGCCGGCAAGTATTTCCACAAGACCGCCTGCTTCTGCTTCAACCAGCAGACGCTCGAGGCGGGTCAGCAGATGCAGTTCCCGCTCAGCTTCTGGGTCGATCCGGCGATTGCCAAGGACCCGAACACGGCGGACATCCACACGATCACGCTGTCCTATACCTTCTATCGCACGCTCGAAGACGCGGCGAAGTCGGGGGCGCTGGCGCAGGCGGGACCGCATGTCGGTCCGCTGACGCGGTCGGCCCCTTGAACCGGCGAACGAATTCATGATGATGCGGCAGCCTTCCGGGGGAATTGATCAGGCATGAGCGACCACGCGCATAGCGAGACCACGATCGAGAACTCCGGCCTGAACCAGCCATATCACCTGGTCGATCCCAGCCCATGGCCGATCATCGGGGCCATCGGCGGCCTGTGCACCGTGCTCGGCATCATCTTCGCCGCGCATTTCGGCAGCTACATCATGCTGGTGATCGGCGCGGTGATCGTGCTGGGCACCATGTTCTTCTGGTGGCGCGACGTGGTGCATGAAAGCCG
Organism: Acetobacteraceae bacterium; assembly: GCA_035701785.1. GTDB lineage: Bacteria > Pseudomonadota > Alphaproteobacteria > Acetobacterales > Acetobacteraceae > JAMXLO01. The sequence continues at coordinate 1,641 of DASSRN010000314.1, forward strand.
CACGCCGGGCCTGCACACGCCGGTGGTTCGTCTCGGGCTGCGCTACGGGATGTTGTTCTTCATCTCGTCCGAGGTGATGTTCTTCGTTGGCTTCTTCTGGGCATTCTTCAACTTCGCCCTGTTCCCCGCATTGCAGGGCAATGGCGAGTCGGTGTGGCCGCCATCCACCATCCACACCTTCGATCCGTTCCATATCCCGGTGCTGAATACGATGATCCTGCTGCTCTCGGGCACTACGATCACCTGGGCGCATCACGGGCTGCTGGAGCGCGACAAGAAGACGCTGGTCACCGGGCTGGGCCTCACCATCCTGCTGGGCCTTTCGTTCACGCTGTGCCAGGCAATCGAGTATTCCGACGCGCCGTTCAAGTTCGTCGGCGGCGGGATTTATCCATCCACCTTCTTCCTCGCCACCGGGTTCCACGGCTTCCACGTCATTGTCGGCACCTGCTTCCTGATCGTGTGCTGGTTCCGCGCCCGCGCCGGCCACTTCACGCCCGAGCGTCACTTCGGCTTCGAGGCTGCGGCCTGGTACTGGCACTTCGTCGACGTGGTATGGCTGTTCCTGTTCACCTGCATCTACTGGTGGGGCGCCAGCCCGGTTACCGGCCACGTCGGCCCCTGAGGGCTGTGGCGCAACCGGCGCCATCACTGCTGCACGTTGCGCTGGCCTGCCGCTGCCCTCGCTGCGGCGAAGGTCGGCTGTTCCGTAACCTGCTGGAGGTGCGCGCCCGCTGCGAGGCGTGCGGCCTTGACCTGCGCGCGCATGACGCCGGCGACGGCGCCGCGGTCGGCGTGATCCTGGTGCTGGGTGCCATCGTGGTGGCGCTGGCGTTCTGGGTGGAGTTCCGCTTCTCGCCGCCGCTCTGGCTGCACGCAGTGCTCTGGCCGGTGGTCACCATCCCGCTCGCGGTGGCGCTGATGCGCCCAGCGAAGGCCGCGCTGGTCGCGCAGCAGTACCGCCATCGCGCCTCTGAGATGGGGCTGTGAGGCTGCGGCGGCTGTTGTGGCCGGGGACCATGACCCTGGCCATGCTGGCGGTGCTGTTGGGCCTGGGCAACTGGCAGATCCGGCGGCTGCACTGGAAGGAGGGCTTGCTGGCGCAGATCGCCCGCGCCGAAGCCAGCCCAGCCGTGCCACTGCCGACCGAGCCGGAGCCGTTCACCAAGGTGCAGGTGAGCGGGCATCTGCGCGCCGACCTCGCCGCCTCATACGGGGCCGAGGTGCGGGATACACCGGCCGGCACGCTGCTGGGCACGCAGTTGCTCGAGCCGCTGGAGCGGGATGAGGGCGAGCCGATCCTGGTCGATCGCGGCTGGGTCCCGGACAAGCGGCCCCAGCCGATCGCCCAGCCGGAGGGCGACGTGACGCTGGAGGGCTATGTCCGTCCGAGCGATTCACCCAGGCTGTTCAGCGCGTCGGACAGCGTGGCCGGGCGCCGCTTCTACACGCTCGACGCGTCTGCGATCGGCGCCGCGCTTGGCCTGCGGCAGGTCGCGCCGTTCTTCCTGGTGGTGATGGGACCGCCGCCGCCGGAGCTCTACCCCGACCCGGTACGCCACCTGCCGCGGCCACCGAACAACCACCTTTCCTATGCGCTGAGCTGGTATGGCATGGCGGTCGCCCTCGTGGTGATCTTCGGGCTCTGGGCAAGGAAGGTGCTGCGCGAATGAACGCCTACGACCGGCTGGCCACCCGCTTCGAACGCATCGCGACGCTGGGCGAGGCGTCCTCGGTGCTGAGCTGGGACGCGGCGACCATGATGCCGGCAGGCGGCGGTGCGGCGCGCGGCGATCAGCTTGCCGTGCTTGCAGGCCTTTCGCACTCGCTGCTGGTAGCGCCTGCGGTGGGCGATGATCTGGCCGAGGCGGAGGCGGCCGGCGATGCGGACCCCTGGCGCGCCGCCAATCTCCGCCTGATGCGCCATGCCTATATCCGCGCCACTGCCATGCCTCCGGATCTGGTCGAGGCGCAGGCCCGTGCCAACTCGGCCTGCGAAAAGGTCTGGCGCGAGGCGCGGCGCGGCTCGGACTTCGCCATGGTGCGGCCGCACCTCGAGGAGGTGGTGCGGCTGATGCGCGAGGCCGCCGCAGCACTGGCGCCGGCGCTCGGGCTCGACCCGTACGACGCGCTGATGGACGGCTATCAGCGCGGCATGCGCACCGACGATGTCGCAGCGGTGTTCGCCGAGTACGAGGCATTCCTGCGACGCGCCCTTCCTGAGGCGGAGGAGCGCCAGGCGCGCGCCCCTCAGCCGGTGCGGCCCACGGCGCCATTCCCCGTGGCACTGCAGGAGGCACTGTGCCGGCGACTGTCGGAACGGCTGGGCCTCGACTTCGCGCACGCCAGGCTGGACCGGTCGGCGCACCCGTTCTCCGGCGGCACGCCCAGCGATGTCCGCATCACCTCGCGCTATGACGAGACGGACTTCACCCAGGCGGTGCTGGCGGTCGTGCACGAGACCGGCCATGCGCTGTATGAGCGCGGCCTGCCCCCCGCCTTCGCGCGCCAGCCGGTCGGCGAGGCCGCCGGCATGGCGGCGCATGAGAGCCAGTCGCTGATCGTCGAAATGCAGGCCGGTCGCTCCGACCGGTTCCTGCATTGGCTCGGCCCCGAACTGCACGCCACCTTCGGGGGCGACCCTGCGCCGTATCGCCCGGAGAACCTGGCGCGGCTGTGGCGGCGGGTGCAGCGCGGCTTCATCCGGGTCGACGCCGATGAGATGACCTACCCGGCGCACGTCATCCTGCGGTTCCGGCTGGAGCAGGCATTGGTTGCCGGATCACTGGCGGTGGCCGACCTGCCCGGCGCTTGGAACGACGGCTTCAGTGCGCTGCTGGGCCTGCTGCCGCCGGACGATGCGCGTGGCTGCCTCCAGGACATACATTGGTATGACGGCGCCTTCGGCTACTTCCCCAGCTACACGCTCGGGGCGATGGCTGCCGCGCAACTGATGGCGGCGGCGCGGCGGGAGATCGCCGGGCTGGATGCCGCGCTGGAACGTGGCGACGCCGCCCCGCTGTTGGCCTGGCTGCGCGCCAAGGTACACGGCCAGGGCAGCCTGTTCGAGTTCAACGCGCTGCTGCAGCACGCCACCGGCAAGCCGCTCGATCCGGCAGATTTCCAGGCACACCTGACCGCGCGCTATCTCAACTGACCGGCGGCCGCCACTCCAGTTGCAGGAAGGGCGGCCCCACCTCGATCTCCCGGAAGCCGACCCGCCGGCACATCCGCAGCGATGGCTCGTTGCCCGCCAGCACCTTGCACAGCACGCGCCGCTGTGCGCTGGCGAAAGGCGCCAGCACGGCGCGCAGGATCGCGGTCCCCAGGCCATGCGCGCGACAGTCCGGCAGCAGCGCGAAGTCGACGATGCACCCGGCCTCATCGCCCGGGTCCACCACCAGCCGGCCAATCATTTCGCTCTCGCGCTCGACGATGTCGAAGCGCGCATGCGGAAACTGACTGCGATAGCTCGCGGACTGCGACGTGAACTGCATACGCACCAGCGCCTCTTTTGCCGCATCGGCCAGCGGCAGCGCCGCCAGTTCAGCGATTGCGGTGCTGCGGAACAGTGCGGCAAGGAAGGCTTCGTCCGCGGCGACCTCGGGACGCAGCCGGATGCCGTCGCCCAGCGACACCGCATCGGTGGTCGACAGGAGCCCGTTGGCATCGCTAAGTGTCGGCATGGACGAGCTGCGCCATGAGGATTTCGCTCCGCATGTGGACAAGCTGTTCCGCTTTGAAGGCTGGCATGGCGCGCTGCGGCTGACCGCCATCGAAAGCTGCGAGCTGCCTCGTCCGTTCACGCTGCTGTTCGAAGGTCCTCCGGCGGACATCGTGCCGGAAGGCCTCTACACGGCGGTCGTGGACGATGCGTTTCGGTTCCAGCTCTACATCATGCCGATCCATACCGCGACCGCCGGCCGGCAGGATTACCAGGCGGTGTTCAATTGATCGGCTGGCCCCTGTTCAGTTGCGCGTCGGGAAGATGCCGACGAGTGCGATGCAGGCATTGAGCGCCAGATAGGGCATCTGGTTCGGATGCGGCTGTCCGCCGGTGGGACCGATTGCTCCTGATGCGAGCGGCTGGTTCGGCGCATTGTCCGTCGCATAGATGTTGACGACGAGTGTGCCACCGCTCTTGTCGGTGCCGGTGGTCTGTGCAAGCGCGACGGTAGGTCCTGGTGCATCTACATTGTTCGCAAGCACCGGGTTTGCGATCGCCTGCACTGTGTGCACATGCGGCGGCGTCTCGGCGATGGACAGCACGTGCGTCTCTTCGCCGGCCGTCTCGCCCAGGGTGCGCGGCGTGAGGCCTCCACCGTTGCCCTGCCCCATCGGCACCCGGCTTCGCAGATCGGGCAAAGCGAATGTCGTCGTGCCGTTGCCGCCAAAGGTCGTGCCAAGCAGCGCGAACAATGCCTGGTTCTGGTTGATCGCCATGATCTGGCCCGCGCATAGCGCCCAACCCTTCGGCGCGAAGCCGAAGGAGAACAGTTCAATCTGTCCCAGATACGGTTCGGACATGGTCGTGTCCTTCTATTGTCGTGACGGGAAGACGCCGCTGATGGCGATGCAATAGCGCAGCACCAGTGACGGCTGTACGTTGTTGTGCGGCTGACCGCCGCCGGCCGGCGCGACGGAGGTCCCTACCAATCCGGTACTTGGCGTCGCTGCGTTGTAGACGTTGCCGCGATTGCTCTGACGCGGTGGACCGAGCGCCGCGGTGGCCAGCAATGCGCCGGAGGGCGTGTTCGTCGTACCCTGGGAAGTCGTTGCATTCAGCGCATGATTATGCGCGGGCATTGCCTGTGGGATCAGGCCGACATTCTCGGAGCCCGTTTGCTCGCCGAGACCGTAGACGCTGCCACCAGATAGCGTCCCCTGCCCGACGGCCGCTCTGCCCTGAAGATCAGGCAATGCGAACGTCGTCCGGCCATCACCGCCATACGTGGTGCCGAGTAGCGAAAAGAGCGCAGTGTTCTGGCTGATCGGCATGAGCTGTCCCTGGCAATCCGCCCAGCCGCGCGGTGGAAACGTATAGGGGAACAGCGTGATCTGGCCGAGGAAAGGTTGCGACATGTGATATCTCCGGCGGATCAGTTCTGCGACGGGAAGATGCCCTCGAAGGCGATGATGTAGTTGATCGTCAGCGCCGGCTGGCGGTTCTCGTGTGACTGACTGCCGCCGCTGACGCCAATCGAACCGGGCTGCAACGTGGTGTTCGCGGTAACGGTGCCGTACAGGTTCACCAGCGACTGCGCATTCTGCGCCAAGGCAACGCTGGAACTCGGCGTTGCCGTTGTCCCGGTCTGCGACGATGCTCTCAGCGGGTGACCGTGCGCGCCAACCTGGCCAGTGGTCAGCGTGACCGATTCTGTCCCCGCATTCTGCCCAAGCACATACGCCGACAGACCCGGCCCTTGTCCCTGATTCACCGCGACACGCCCGCACAGATTAGGCAATGCGAATGTATTGACGCCGTCCCCGCCATAGGTCGTACCGATCAGCGCGAACAGCACCTGGTACTGGCTGATCGGCAGGGTCTGACCGTTGCACAACAACCATCCGACGGGCGCGAAGTTGAAGCCGACTGCCAGTATCTGGCCCACATAGGGTTGAGCCATCGTATCCCCCAATTTTCTTCCTGCGGTCTCTCCGCAACCTGTGACATACATCACTGCGGTGCCGCAGGGCATCTGGAAAGTTGACACGTTGGTAGAACAATCATGGCGCAGCCCGATCCCAGGCGTTGCGCGCAACAGCTGCGTTAATTCTGCATCAACACGCACCTCAATCAGGAGGGGTCCCGATATGGCAACGCTTAACGGCCGTAGTCTGACAGACGAGACGCAGGATCAGGCGCCTGCCATCGTTGCGGCAACGCAGGTCGTGTTCATCGATGCCGCGGTGCCGGATGCGCAAGAGTTGCTGGCTGGTATCGCGCCGGGCGTCGTTGGCGTGTTGCTGAAGCCGGACGAAGACGGCGTGGAGCAGATCGCGAACTGGCTGTCGAGCCACCAGGTCAGCGACCTCGCCGCTGTCGACATTGTCGCGCATGGGTCGGATGGTGCGATCAAACTCGGCAACGGGCTGCTCGACGCCAACACGATCGCGGAACATCAGGCAGCGCTGGCGACGATCGGCGCTGCGCTGAAGCCAGGAGGCGCCATCCAGCTGTTCGGCTGCGACGTGGCGCAGGACGCGACCGGTGTCACATTCATGCAGCAACTGTCGCAGGCGACCGGCAACGCGCATATCGCCGCGGCCTCGCACAATGTCGGCGCGGCTGCCGAAGGTGCGAGCTGGACGCTCGATGTCGACGTGGGCAGCGTCGCTGTCGCGAACCCGTTCACCGCAGCGACGCTCGCAGCATTCCCCGACGTGCTGAGCGTGACCGAGAATCAGATCTTCTTCTCGGCCTGGAACGGTCTAGGGGATGCTGGCAATCGGGTTGAGCAGATCGGCGTCAACGGATCCGCGCTGGTCAACGGCAGCACAATTGATCTGGGTGACGCAAGCAAAGCCGCCGATTCAGGGCTGAACGCCACATCCAGCGGCGTGGCGGCAGACACCGCGTTGAACAGGTTCTTCGTTGCAATCGACCAGGCGACCACGGGTACTCATACTTCGGTTATCGAAACCGGCAACATCAACAATCCCGGTAGCCTTACCACGCTGTTCACCGATTCATTCGAGAACTTTGAAGCTTTCGGCAGCGGCCCGGCTGAGTTCGCCGCACTCGGAGGCTTTGCGCTCGATGCCCAGCATGGTCAGCTCTATTTCGCCCAGGACGCCATCGACGCTAACGGTGACCCGATAGCCAAGGATACCGGCATCTACCGGATCGATGTAAATACAAAAGCCGTGACACAAGTCACACCGATAGTCAACAGCCTCACCAACCCGCTTTACCTTGCCCTCGACACCAAGGACAATCTGCTCTTCTTCGACGATACCGCCCTTGATGGCGGCCCTGGTTTTCCTGCAGTCAACAACCTCGACGTTCTCAACCTGACGACCGGTGCGATCACCGTGCTGAAGTCGTTCACCCCAACCCACCCGGCAAGCTTTGCCTTGCAGGGGCTCGATGTCGACGCCGCGCACGGCAAGCTCTATCTGACGACGAGAGATCCGGCCAACCCCACGGATGCAGGCAATGCCATTCTCAGCCTGTCGTTTCAGATCAACGGGTCCGGGTTAACGTCGATTACATCAACCTCCACACTTTACAGCGGTGCCGGCGCCTTCCTGCCGACCGATATCACTGTCGATCCGTCGCATGGGATCTTTTACGCCACCGGCAGCAATGCAAGCGTTGCCGGTGTGTTCGAGGGCAGCCTGAGTGGCGGAACCTCGCTGACCAGCATCGTGTCGACCGCGAGCCTCGTCTCGGCAGGCGCTAATCCAGCCACCACAGCGCCTCAGCTGGTACTGGTGACTGCGCCGACCGTCACCACCGGCGGCACGGTCACTGCGGTCACCAATGGCGGCTCGGTGACGGTGGACCCGACCGCTGCTGTCGCGGACACCTCCGGCCAGCTCACCGTGAGCGCCAGCATCGTCATTGTCGGCGACAAGACCGGCGATGTCCTTGACCTCAACAATGGCAGCCCGCTGACCTTCGGCGACGGCGATAAGATCTCCAGCAGCTTCAACAGCGCCGGCACACTGACGCTGACCGGCAATGCCACCGCCGCTGAATACCAGACTGCATTCGATGCAGTGACGTTCACCACCTCCAGCAACGATGCGACGCCGCGCACGATCGACTGGACCGTCAGCGACGGTGTCGTGAGCAGCGCCATCGGGACCAGCACGGTGGAGGTACATGTGCTGCCCACGCTCAATGCCGGTGCGACGGCAACGTTCAACGGTGGCGGCCCGGCGGCAACGCTCGACAGCGGCCTGACTATCACCGACCCCTCGAGCACCACGCTGGCGAATGCCACGGTGACGATCGGCGGGTTCATCAGCGGCGATACGCTCACTGTTGGCAATGCCGGTGGCCTGAGCACCAGCTTCAACAACGGCACGCTGACGCTGAGCGGTAGCGCGTCAGTTGCGACGTACCAGTCGGCGCTGGACTCGGTGCAGTACAGCTTCAATCCAACGAACGGCGACCCGACCGGCGGCAGCACCCATACCAGCCGCAGCATTGCCTGGGTGGTGAATGACGGAACGACGTCCGGCAGCGCCAGCAGCACACTGAACGTCGTGCACGTCGCACCAGCGGTGACCGCCGGGGCATCGGTCGTGTTTCCGCCGAACCCTGTGGTGCTCGATTCCGGCCTGACCGTCACCGACCCGGACAGCGGCGGCAACCTGATCGGGGCGACGGTATCGATCAGCGCCGGCTTCCTGTCCGGCGACATCCTGGCGTTCAGCAACCAGAACGGTATCACCGGCAACTATAATGCCGCGACCGGACTGCTCACGCTCACCGGCACGGCGAGCGTCGCCAGTTACCAGACCGCGCTGCAGTCAGTGACCTACAGCGCCGGCACCGATCCCACCAACGGTGGCACCGACAAGGCCCGCACGATCTCCTGGCAGGTGAGCGACAGCGTGGCGCCCAGCGCAGTCGAGACCAGCAGCCTGGCGATATGCTTCTGCGCCGGCACCATGATCGCCACGCCGGATGGCGAGGTCGCGGTCGAGCAGCTGAAAGTCGGCGACCATGTGCTGACCCTGCACGGCACCTCGCGCCCGATCCGCTGGATCGGCACAGGGCAAAGCCTGCTGGCTCCCGGACAGCGCGGCGGAGCGCGCCCGATCATCGTCCGCGCCGGTGCGCTGGGCGGCAACATGCCGGTGCGCAACCTGCGGGTGACCAAGGGCCACTCACTGTATCTCGCCGATGTGCTGATCCCGGTGGAGAACCTGGTCAACCACCGCAGCATCCTGTGGGACGACCAAGCGCGCAGCGTGGTGATCTACCACGTCGAGCTTGATACGCACGACGTGCTGATCGCCGACGGCGCACCGACGGAGAGCTACCGCGACGACGGCAACCGGCGGCTTTTCCAGAACGTCAACCCGGCCTGGGACGCGCCCGCACCACCGCCCTGCGCCCCGATCGTGACCGTTGGACCGGTGGTCGCAGCGCTGTGGCAAGCCATGCTGGAACTGGCCGAGCCCGGGCCGGAGATTCTGCTCACCGACGACCCCGACCTGCATCTGCTGGTCGATGGCGCAAGGGTTGTGCCGTCCGCGGTGGATGGCCGCTGCTACGCCTTCGACCTCGACGCGGTCGGCGCTGCGCTGCGCATCGTGTCGCGCGCCGCGGCGCCGGCGGAGCTGGGACTGACGCACGAGCAGCGCAGGCTGGGTGTAGCGGTGGAACGGATCGTGCTGCGCCAGCCCGGCATGACGCTCGACCTGCACGCCGGGTCGCCGCTGCTGTGCGATGGCTTCCATATGTTCGAGGCGGACGACAACCTGCGCTGGACCGACGGCGATGCGGTACTGCCGGCAGCCGTGCTGGCAGCATTCGCCGGCGCCCCGGCGCGCGTCGAGCTTCACCTGGGCGCCAGTACGTCCTACCGCCGGCCGGACACGTTGCCGACCGTCGATGAAAGGCCTGCGCACGCCGCCTGACCCGGCTTGCCAAACCGCTGTGCGCCCAGCATGAGGGCGCACTTTCGGTCTTGGCCAGGGAAGCGATGAACACGATCCGTGCGGGCCTGCTTGCGATCCTGGTTGCTGCCCTCGCGGCCTGTGCCACACCACCACCGCCCGCAGCACCCCCAGCGCCGCCACCCAAGCCGCCGGAGACGCTGGACGGCGAATACCGCGGCACCAGCACGCGCTTCCAGGCCGACAGCCGGGTGTGTCCGCATCCCGGGCTGGTGCGGTTCGACGTGATCAGCAACGCGTTCCAGTTCCGCTGGGACCGCGACACCTACGTCGATGCGACCATCGCGTCCGATGGCACGGTGAGCGGCGGCGCCGAGAGGATCACGCTGACCGGCCGGCGCAACGGCCGCCGGATCGAGGGCGATATCACGAACGGCAACTGCGGGCTGCATTTCACGGTGACCAGGACCCCGTAGTAGCCTGCCGCGCATGCGCTACATCTCCACCCGCGGCACCGCGCCGGTACGCGACTTCGCCGGCGTGCTGCTGGCCGGCCTGGCCGACGATGGTGGCCTCTATGTGCCCGAGAGCTGGCCGCATTTCTCGCCCGCCGACTGGCGCGCGATGCGCGGGCTGCCATACCACGCGCTCGCCGCGCGGGTGATCCAGCCGTTCGTTGGTGAGGCTATTCCGTCCGCCACGCTGGCCGCGATGTGTCGCGATGCCTATGCCGGCTTCGGCCATCCCGCGGTCGCGCCGCTGGCGCAGCTGGAGACAGGCCTGTTCGCGCAGGAGCTGTTCCACGGCCCGACGCTGTCGTTCAAGGACATGGCGCTCCAGCTGCTGGGCCGCATGTTCGACCACGTGCTGGGGGCGCACGACGCGCGGGTGACGATCGTCGGCGCCACCTCGGGCGACACCGGATCGGCGGCGATCGAGGCCTGCGCCGGACGCGACCGCGTCGACATCGCCTTCCTGCACCCGCACGAGCGGGTCAGCGCGGTGCAGCGGCGGCAGATGACCACGGTCGCCGCGCCAAACGTCGCCAACATCGCGATCGAGGGCACGTTCGACGACTGCCAGGACCTCGTGAAGGCGATGTTCGCCGATGCACCGTTCCGCCAGGAGCTGCGCCTGTCGGCGATGAACTCGATCAACTGGGCGCGCATCGCGGCACAGGTGCCGTACTACGTGGCCTCGGCGCTGGCGCTGGGCGCGCCGGACCGCGAGGTGGCGTTCGCCGTGCCGACCGGCAATTTCGGCAACGTGCTGGCCGCCTGGGTGGCGCGGCGGATGGGGCTGCCGGTGGCGCGCCTGATCGTTGGTTCCAACCGCAACGACATCCTGGCGCGCTTCCTCGAAGCCAACGACATGACCATCGCCACCGTGGCGCCGACGCTGTCGCCGAGCATGGACATCCAGGTCAGCTCCAATTTCGAGCGGCTGCTGTTCGAGCTGCTGGACCGCGACCCCGCCGCCACCGCCGCCGCCATGGCCGGCTTCCGGGCGGACGGGAAGATGG
>DASSRN010000315.1:0-2711 GCA_035701785.1 Acetobacteraceae bacterium
ATTCTCGACGGCGGAGTTCGAGTCTCTGCTGCTGGGTGGCGCGGAGCTGGTCTGGAACGCGGGCCCACTCGTGAAGGGATCCAACCTGTGCCACGGCACGGGAGGGAACGGCTACGCGCTGCTCAAGCTGTACAAACGCACCGGGGATACGATCTGGCTGGAACGCGCGCGTGCCTTTGCCATGACGGCGATCGATCAGGTCAGGGGAGCGCGAGCCGCATTCGGCCGGGGTAGATACTCGCTCTGGACGGGGGATTCTGGGCTGGCAGTCTACCTGTGGCACTGCGTCAGTGGTGAACCGAAGTTCCCCTCTATCGATGTGATGTGACGGACGGAGCTGGTCATTGTGCGCCAGGCAATGATCGGCAGGGCCAAGGCGCATTACAAGGTGATCAAGGCGTTCTCGGAGACCGACCAGACCGAGGATCTGAAGGCGATCACTGTTCCCTCCTTGGTGCTTCACGGTGATGACGACCAGATCGTGCCAATCGATGATGCAGCACGCCTGACGATCAAGCTGCTGAGGAACGGCACGCTGAAGGTTTATCCTGGCTACCCGGATGGCATGCTCACCATCCATGCCGATGTGATCATCAGCCGCGCCGCATGCCCCAGAACACGGGGAACGAAGCGAATACCATGTCCTTGATGTCGGAGCGATACGCAGTCGGCTGCTGCATGCGGCACAGCACAAGGAAGGGCACGGTTTCGAAATACCGCAGTTGCACCTGTGCCGCGACCGCCTTCTGAGACGCGAGGTCTGGAGCATCGAACCAGGCCTCGCGCAACTGCTCCAGGCGCTCATCGGTCGGCCAGCCGAACCAACCCTTCCGGCCATTGCCGCGCAGCGGCAGCATGCTGCCGGGATTGGCTCCGGTCAGCGGGCTCATCACGGTGATGAAGGCGCCCCAACCACCTTGGTCGATCGAATTCTGGCTGGCGCGCCGCGTCACCACCGTGCCCCAGTCCATGGTCTGGTAGTTGACCTTCAATCCGATGCTCTGGAACAGGTCTCGCGCCACCTCCGACATCTGCGACAACGCCGGCTGGTCACTCGGCGCCATCAGCACGACGGGTTCGTTCTTGTACCCCGACTCTGTAATCATCCGCTTCGCCAGTGCGATGTCGCGCGGTTTGGTCAGCGCCTCGATCCCGCCTGTGGTCGCCATCGGCATGGTCGGCGCAAACAGCGCCGTCGGCACGATGCCAAGTTCCTTCTGATCACCGATGGCAGCATCGAGGAACGCCTGCTGGTCCAGCGCGACCTGAATGGCCTGGCGCACCTTCAGGTTGTCGAATGGTGGGTTGAGGTGATTGAGCACCATGAACATCAACCAGCCGGCCGGATCGGGAACCTTGACTTCGATTTCGCCTGACTTCTTCAGCATCGGGCACAAGTCGATGAGCGGCAGCTCGACCCAGTCCACCTCGTTCTTCTGCAGTGCCGAGGCAGCGGTCGATGGATCGGGTTGCACAAGCCACTCGACGCGCTCGAAATGCGCAACCTTGCCGCCGGCGAAGAATGCCGGCGGCTCTTCCCGCGGAACGTAGCCGTCGAACCGCGCATAGGCGCAGCGGTCGCCGGACACCCACTCGTCCTTCAGGAAACGGAACGGACCTGAGCCGGTGACGTCGGTCAGCTGCTCTGTGCCAGGGCGACTGGCCACCCGCTCAGGCATCATGAAGCACTGGCGTCCGCCAAGGCCGAACAGCAACTGCGGACATGGGCGCCTGAGACGAACGGCGAAGCGCTTGTCGTCAAGCGGCACGATCTCGCTGACGTAGCGCATAAGGTGCTGGCCAAACGAATCGCGCGCGCCCCAGCGCAGGATGGACTGCACGCAGTCACGCGCCAGCACCTTTTCCTTATCGTGGAACAGCAGGCCGTCGCGCAGCGTGAAGGTCCAGGTCAACTGGTCGGCGGCCACGTCGTGGCCCTCGCACATCTGCGGGCGCATGCTGCCGGCCCCGTCGTAGCCGTAGAGCGTGTCGTAGACCATGTAGGCGTGGTTGTAGGTGATGACGGCGGTCGTCCAGATCGGGTCCAGCGATGTCAGATTGGCCTGTGGCACAAAGCGCAACGGCCTCTGTGCCTGCGCCACGGCTGGCGCGGCGAGGCTGCCGGCAAGGAATGGAGCTGCTCTCAGCAGGTCGCGGCGCCGCATTCGATGTCCCTCCCTCAACCGGGTGTGTCATCGCATCCGATGCAGGTTTGGGGCAACTGATCGCCGCCACCATTGCAGGGCGCGCCGCACCCTGGTTAATCCAATCCTGAACCTTCGAGGGCGCCACCCGATGCCGCTGCGCTGCGATCTGATCATTCGCGATGCCACCGTGTTCGATGGCACCGCCGCGCCTCGTTTCCAGGCCGATGTCGGCGTCACCGGCGATCGCATCGCGGCGGTGGGCGATCTTGCTGGAGCGACTGCCGACCGTGAGATCATCGCTGCCGGCAAGGCGATCGCGCCGGGCTTCATCGATGCCCACACGCACGATGACCGCGCGGTCCTCTGTGGTCCGGAATGCATGCTCTGCAAGATGTCGCAGGGTGTTTCGACAGTGGTGGTCGGCAATTGCGGCATCAGCCTGTCGCCGGTGCGCATGAATGCCAGGCCGGCGCCGCCGCTCGACCTGCTGGGCGATGAAAGCTGGTGGACGTTCGACAGTTTCGCTGCCTATGCCGAACGGCTCGAGCGCTTGCCACCTCCGGT
>DASSRN010000316.1:0-3052 GCA_035701785.1 Acetobacteraceae bacterium
GAACGCGCTGTATCCGGCATCCTCACCACGCGCGGCCACCACGCTGATCTCTTGAGAGAAGTCGACAAAACCCTCCAGGATCAGCGGCTTGGGTGACAGGCTTGCGAACGCGTCGGCAAGCTCAGCCCGCTGCCTCAGCATCGCCTGGCCCTTGCCGTCATAGCCGAGGCGCGTGGTCTTGAGCACCGCCGGCAAGCCGATCCGCTCCGCCGCATCCACCAGGGCCTGGAAGTTCTCGACCAATGCCCATGGCGCCGTCGCCACGCCGTTGCGGTTCAGAAAGCCCTTCTCGACTGCCCTGTCCTGACTGATCCGCAGGATGTCGGGCGAGGGGCGCACCGGCCGCAGCGATGCAAGCAGATCAAGGCCCTCGGCACTCACGTTCTCGAATTCGAAGCTGATGACGTCCACCGCCTCGGCAAACCGGCGCAGCCCGTCCGGTTCGTGGTAGTCGCTGATCGTCGCCGCCATCGACACCTGGCGCGCCGGACTGTCCGGCTCCCGCGTCAGGATATGGCAGCGATAGCCGAGCCGGGCGGCTGCGAGCGCTGACATCCGGCCCAGCTGTCCGCCGCCCACGAGCCCAATGGTGGAGTTCGGCGGAAGCGGCTGGATCATCCGGCAGTATCGGTCGGCACGTCTGCGACAGCCTGGGTTTGCCGTTCGCGCATGGCGTCCAGGCGCCCGGCGAGCGCCGCATCGCCGGTCGCCAGGATCGCGGCCGCGAGCAGGGCGGCGTTCACCGCGCCCGCACGTCCGATCGCCAAGGTGCCCACCGGAACGCCGGCCGGCATCTGGACGATCGAAAGCAGGCTGTCTAACCCCTTGAGACCGTGGGATTCCACCGGCACCCCGAGCACCGGTAACGGCGTCCAGGCAGCGCACATCCCCGGCAGGTGTGCCGCGCCGCCGGCCCCGGCGATGATCACCTTGAGCCCACGCTGCCGCGCCGTGGCCGCGTAGCCGCGCAACCGGTCAGGCGTACGGTGGGCGGAGACGATGCGGGTCTCGTGCGGCACAGCCAGTTCATCCAGCGTCGCAGCAGCGTGTCGCAGCGTGCTCCAGTCCGACTGGCTACCCATGATGATTCCGACGACAGGCGCCATCAGGCGATGCTATCCGGGATCAGCCGGCTCTCCAGCCAGGCGATCTCATCCTTCAGCATCAGCTTGCGCTTCTTGAGGCGCTGAAGATGCAGCTGATCCGCTGCCCCCTGTTCCGCCAGGCGCGCGATCACCGTGTCGAGATCGCGATGCTCGCTGCGCAGTTCATGCAGCTTTCGAAGCAACGAGTCCCGGTCGGCCAACATCACGCATCCTTAGCATAGTCGCAGGTCCGTCCCCAGTCCCCACTTGGGTTGGTTTCATTGCGGACCCATCTTCCGAATCGACCCTGGCTTGGCACGTGTCAATCAGGTTACGATGTGCAGCCCGACCGCGACCATTGGGAGGCCCTATGACCCTGCAGGCCCGTCTCGACGCCCTGAAAGAGCGGCACGCCGCCCTCGAACTGCGTATCGCTGACGAGGACCAGCGGCCGCTGCCCGACGGCGAGACGCTGAACCGCCTGAAAATCGAGAAGCTGCACGTCAAGGAAGAGATGGAGCGCCTCCGCTCCCAGGCCTAGGCCTCAGGCCACCTCATCGGCCTCCGGAACCGGTGGCGGCGGGACGGCGCGGCCCTCCCGCTGCAGTCGCTCGTTCGCCTGCGACACGGCGGCGTTGAGGTCGGTCTGGCTGCACAGTCCCAGGATCACTGGATCACGTGGCTTGATGTTGGCGCTGTTCCAATGCGTGCGCTCGCGCACCTTCTGGATCGTGTCCTTGGTGGTGCCCAGCAACTTGGAGACCTGTGCCTCGGACAGCTGCGGGTAACTGCGTAGCAGGAAGGCGATCGCGTCCGGCCGGTCGTTGCGCTTGGCTACAGGTGTGTAGCGCGACCCGCGCAGCCGCTTCGGCTGAGGCAGGGCGGTCGGCGCCAGTCGAAGCCGCAGTTCGGGGTCCGCCTCGACCCGGCGGATCTCCTCGGCGGTGAGCTGGCCGTTGGCGACCGGATCGTAGCCCACGATGCCCTGTGCCACCTCGCCGTCGGCGATCGCCTGAACCTCCAGTGGATGCATGCCGCAGAAGTCCGCGATTTGCGTAAACGTCAGCGCGGTCTTCTCGATCAGCCACACGGCAGTGGCCTTCGGCATGAGGGGCAGTGTCATGGGTCGCGGATATGACAATCGTGTGGGGGTGGGTCAAGGGTGCCGCCGGGGCTATGCTGACGGCGCCAAAGGAGGGGAGCGATGCGATGATCGAGGAGGATGACGGTCCGGTCCGCAAGCGCGTGCGGCTGGAGAAGCTGGTGCTGGACACGCTCGGGATCGAGGAACTGCGCGACTACGTCGACGAACTCAAGGCGGAGATCGCCCGCGTGGAAGCCGACATCGGACGCAAGCAGGGCCACCGCAGCGCCGCCGATGCCTTCTTCCGTCAGCCCTAGTCTCAGCGTTCGAAATCCAGACGACGCGCTGGTCGTCGCGCTCACGATGCTGGCAAGTGCCATCAGACAGCCCAAACGAAAAGGGGCCGGCGAACCGGCCCCTCCATCTGTTGCCTGTCCGACGTCAGGCAGCCTGCACGGCCTCCTGGCTGTCGTTGGCCACCGCCTTCGGCGAGCCGCCGCCGATCTCGATGCGGCGCGGCTTCAGCGCCTCAGGCACCACGCGCTTCAGGCCGACATGTAGCAGCCCATTCTGCAGGTCCGCACCGTCCACCACGATGTGGTCGGCGAGCACGAACCGGCGCTCGAACGCGCGGCCGGCGATGCCGCGATACAGCATCTCACCCTTCTGGCCCTCGCCGGCAACCTTGCCGGACACAACAAGCGTGTTGTCCTTCACAACGAGGTCCAGCTCTTCCGGCTTGAACCCGGCAACCGCCATGGTCAGGCGGTAGGTGTCGTCACCGGTCTTCTCGATGTTGTACGGCGGATAGCTGGGCGCTTCGGCGGTGGAGACCGCGCTGTCCATCAGGCGGGCCAGCCGGTCGAAGCCGATGGCCGTACGG
>DASSRN010000317.1:0-9388 GCA_035701785.1 Acetobacteraceae bacterium
AGCGACCACAGGGCCGGCCAGTGGGCCGCGACCTACCTCGTCTACGCCGGCGACGCGTCCCCCTGCCCGCTTCTCAAGCTGAAAGTTCGGCACATGCCAGGAGTAACAAGGACGCTGGATTCGGACCAGCGGTCAGCGAGCGTCGGCCAGCTGCGTGGTCAGATGATTCACCAGGCTGCGGACCTTTGGCGACCCTGCCCGATGCGACGGACTCACTGCATGCAGCGTGCTGCTGGCGGGACGGTGGTCCGGCAGCAGGCGCACGAGTCGGCCACTCGACACGTCATCATCGACCAGGTAGCTCGGGCAAAGCAGGATGCCGGCACCGGCACGCGCCGCCTCGCAGCGCAGCAGCGCGTTGTTGACCTGCAAGCGCCCGTAGATCGAGACAGTGGACGGCCCGTCCGGCCCCTCGAACCGCCAGCCGCCGCTAGGGACGTCAGTGCCGGTAATGCAATGGTGGGTGCCCAAATCGGCGGGCGCGGTCGGCGTTCCGTGCCGTGACAGGTACACAGGCGCGGCGCACAGCATGTAGTCGAGCGGCATGATCGGCCAGGCGACGAGGCCCGCACCGCTGGCCGCGCCGGCGCGAATCGCCAGGTCGTAGCCTTCCTCGAGCAGGTCGATCGAGCGGTCGGACAGCTCGACGTTCAGCGTCAGTTCGGGATGTTGGTGCAGGAAGTCGCTGACCAGCGGTCCGAGCCGCGTGCTGCCGAATACCACCGGCGCAGTGATCCGCATCGTGCCGCGCACCGGCGACTCCGGCCGCGCAGCCGAGCGGGCCGCCTCCATGTCCTCAAGGATGCGCGAACACTGGACGAAAAAGCCCTCACCGACCTCGGTCAGCGCCACCCGACGCGTTGTGCGATGCAGCAGCCGGGCGCCCAGCCAATCCTCGAGCGTCTGGACGTGCTTGCTGGCCGTCGCCTGTGAAATGCCAAGCTCGCGCGCGGCCCCGGAGAAGCTCCGCGTGCTCGCGACCTTGGCGAAGACAGCCATGCTCGTCAGCCGATCCAATGCCCCTTTACGGCAGGGAGTTGTTGCCCTGTCGCCCCCCTCAGCCCCCAGCGAGCAACTCCACCACTCGCTTCCCTAACAAATAGTTCAAGACGCAACAGAATCCTTCTTCATCCCTTCGTTGCGTGATGAACGACAAATATTTATTCGCAGACGCGCGGCTCACGTCTCAGAGTCGTGTCAGAATCGCCGGCTGCTCGGCCAATCCCGAAGGATGCGCCACAGGTGCGGGCACCGTATCGGGCCACGCCCAGGCGGGCGGCGAGAACAGTCGGCGCATCGCCTCGATCGCGCAGTGGAATGGCGGCCCATCTGACCGATCGCTTTGCAGGAACAGGATGAAGAGCGCGCCGTCCGGGCGCAGCCATCGATGCAGGCGTCGCGCGTAGCTGGGCCACAGGCCGCGCGGAAGTGAGCAGAGACACATCTGGTCGTAGACCGCATCGAACGGCGCTGCCGGGTCCCAAGCGAACAGGTCAGCCCTCTCGGCGCGTGCCGGGAGCTTGAGCCGCTGGAACAGCGCCTGCTGCGCGGCGGTCGCGGTGGGCGCCGAATCCACGACTGTAACGTCAAAGCCTGCCTCGGCGAGCGCCAGCGGCTCCAGACTGCGGCCGCCACCGGGGACCAGAATGCGGCACGGCGCGAGCGCGCCCTGGTCCCGCCAGGCGAGAAACGCCGGGTTCAGCCCGCGACGCTCCCAGCCGGCTGTGTTGCCACGGTAGCGGCCTTCCCAGTCGATCGCCTGCGTTTCGCTCATCCGCTTGCCTCGGCCAATGCGCGCGACGCCGCCACGACGTCACGCACCGCGCGATCGATCCGCTGGGCGACCCGCGGCAGGTCATAGGTCTCCAGCGCGCAGCGCCAGGCTGCCTCGCCGAGGCGGGCCCCGCGTGCCGGGTCGGCAATCGCCCGCTGGAGGGCGCGCGCCAGCAGGACCGCATCGCCCTTCGGCACCAGATCGCCATCGATGCCGTCGTGCAGGATCTCGGCGGGCCCCTCGCTTGCGGTGGCGACGATGGGCATCCCCTGCGCCATCGCCTCGAGCAGCACGATCCCGAATGGCTCGTGGTGCGACGGCAGGCAGAACACGTCGATGCCGTCGAAGAACGCCTGTCGGTCGGTGACCCAGCCGGGAAACGTCAGCACGTCACACAGGCCGCTCGCCTGCGCCTGCTGTTCGAGCGCCGCCCGCTCGTCGCCGTCGCCGGCCAGCACCGCGCGGAAGCGCAGACCCTGCCGGTGCAGTCGGCCCAGGGCGTCGATCAACAGGTCGAAGCCCTTCTTCGCCACGAAGCGGCCCATGGCGCCGATGGTGGGCGTCTGCCAGGTGCGGCGGGGGCGCCATGCCGGCGGCACCCGGACCATGCTGGGGATGTGGTGCAGCGATGATGGCGCGACGCCCTGGCCTTCAGCGTAATGCCGCAGGCTCTGTGTGGGGTAGAAGGCGCTGGCCACATCGCGGCACTTCATCTTGTAGTTCGGCAGCACCGCGATCACCGGCGCGGCGCGGGCAAGCCGCAACAGGCTCATCGCGCGATTGCCATGCGCAAGACAGATATCCGGGCGGAAGCGCTGGAAGAGCCGTCGCAGTCGCAGCGCAGCAACCATGTCCCAGCCGCCCAGATGGACGATGCCGTGCCAGGGGGCGTCGCGCGCCTCCACCGCCGGGCGGATCGCGGCGTCCGGGTGGATCACCGCCAGCACGTCATGCCCGGTCAGCATCAGCGCGTCGTTATGGTCGAGCAGCGCCTGTTCCAGCCCGCCCAGCCCACGCCCCAGCATGACATTGGCGATGCGCAGTGGCGGCTGGTGCGACGCCACCGGGGTTCTCAGCGCGCCTGCATCCAGGCTGGCTGGCGCGGCGCCAGGACGGCATCTCCGCAGGTCAGCGCGCCGTCCAGCGCATCAAGCCGCAGCACGGCAAGCCCGGTGCCTTCCCGTCCCGACCGCATAGTGCCGACCTCGGTCCCATCACGCAGTACGGGCGAGCCGGCCGCCGGCAACGGGCCTTCGACCGAGACCGGCATCAGGCGGCGCTTGACCAAGCCGCGATACTTAGTGCGCGCGGTCAGTTCCTGGCCCATGTAGCAGCCCTTGCTCCATGACACGCCGTGCAGTTCGTCAAATCCGGCTTCAAGCAGTACCGTCTTTTCGGATTCCAGGTCGCGCGAACCATCGGGTAGGCCGAGTGCCAGGCGATGGCCGTCCCAGTCGGCTTCAAGCGCATTGGTCGCCAGGGGTACGGTGGACAGCAGCCGCCAGCCGGCGTCGGGCAGACGCGGGTCGGGGGCGGTGATGGCGGCATCCGGGGGCGCACCATCCCAGGCGGCGTAGACCGACAGGTCCTCGGCGTGGTGCAGCGTGACCTTGGAACGCAGGCGGTAGCGCGACAGGCGCTGCAATATGGTGGGAGCCTGTTCGCGCTCGCAGTCGAGCAGCAGCCGCCCGCCGTCGGCAAAGATGAAGAAATCCGCCAGCCACTTGCCCTGTGGCGTGAGCAGCGCCGCCCATACCGCATTTTCCGGCCGCGCCTCGGCCACGTCGTTGGACACCAGGCCCTGGAGGAAGGCGACGCGATCCTCGCCCTCGATCGCAAGGACGGAACGGCGCGGCAGGGCGGCCAGACGGGTCATGGCAGGAGATTTGGCGTTTCGGCAGCGAACGGCAAGCTGCGCTGGCGCTGGCGCATTGCTTCCTGCATACCGGCGGCCCCGCGACGAATCGAAGGAGCGCCTGCCACCCCATGTGCGGCATCGCCGGTCTGATCCTGTCGAGCGGTGCGCCGCCGCCCGAACCCGCCACCCTGTCGCGACTGATCGACAGCCTGCATCACCGCGGCCCGGACGGCACCGGACACGCCGTAGTGGGGCGCGTCGCTCTGGTGCACAATCGGCTGTCCATCATCGACCTGGTCACTGGCGACCAGCCCCTGTTCGCCGGCCCCGCCACCTTGGTGTGCAACGGCGAAATCTACAATTACCGCGAGCTGCGATCGACCATGCCGGGGGTGAACTTCTCCACCAACAGCGACTGCGAGCCGCCACTGCACCTGTGGCTGCGCGACGGCGCCGACTATGCGCAGCACCTGCGCGGCATGTACGCGATCGCCATCCACGAGCGGTCGCAGCGGACGGTCACGCTGTCGCGCGATCCGTTCGGCATCAAGCCGCTGTACATCGCGCAGGTGGCGGACGGCCTGGCGTTCGCCTCGGAGCCGCAGGCACTGCTGGAAGCCGGGCTGGTGCCGCGGAAGGTGCGGCCCGCGGCGCGCGAGGAGCTGCTTCAGCTTCAGTTCACCACCGGCACCGACACGATCTTCGAGGGCATCCAGCGCCTGCTGCCAGGCGAGACGGTGACCTGCGCTGAGGGGCATGTGGTGGACCGGCGTCGCGTGTCGCACCTCCCGGAGGGCGGGCCGGAGAACATCGACGAGGACGCCGCACTGGAGCGGCTGGATCGCGCGCTGGAGGAGAGCGTCGATCTGCACCAGCGCAGCGACGTGCCGTATGGCATGTTCCTGTCCGGTGGCATCGACAGCTCGACCCTGCTCACGCTGATGGCACGCCTGAACAGCCAGCCGGTGCTGGCCTACACCGCCGGCTTCGACGCGCCGGGGGCTGCCGACGAACGCGAGCACGCCGCGACGGTGGCGAGGGCCCTCGGAGCGCGGCACGAGACCATCGAGGTGAACGAGCAGATGGTCTGGCGCCATCTGCCCGAAATCGTCGCCTGCATGGACGACCCGGCAGCAGACTACGCCATCATCCCCACCTGGTTCCTGGCACAACGGGCACGACAGGACGTCAAGGTGGTGCTGTGCGGCGAGGGAGGCGACGAGATCTTCGGCGGCTACCCGCGCTACCAGAGCGCCATGAAGCCGTGGTGGCGCGGTGGGCGGACGATGTGGGCGCGCGGCAGCTTCGACCGGGTGGACGTGCTGCGGGCGCATCCGTCCAGCTGGAGAGACGGCATCGCCGCGGCCGAGGCGCGGGCCGCCGACGGCGGACGGTCGCGACTGACGGCGGCGCAGGCGACGGACATGGCCGACTGGCTGCCGCACGACCTGCTGCTGAAGCTCGACCGCTGCATGATGGCGCATGCGGTTGAGGGCCGGACGCCGTTTCTCGACCCCGGCGTGGCGAAGGCGGCGTTCCGGCTGCCGGATGGGCTCAAGCTGCGCGACGGTGTCGGCAAGTGGATTCTGCGCAAGTGGCTGGAGAGGCACCTGCCGATCGCTCGGCCGTTCGCACCGAAGCAGGGCTTCACCGTGCCGGTCGGCGCCTGGATCAAAGGCCAGGGATCACGACTCGGCCCGCTGGTGGCGGCCCAACCCGGCGTGGCCGAGATCGCCGATCCAGCGAAGGTGCGGCTGCTGTTCAGCCACATCCACCGCTGGCGGCACGGCTTCGCCAGCTGGAAGCTGCTATTCTATGCGCTGTGGCACCGGCGGCACATCCTAGGACTGCCGCCGGCCGGCGACGTGTTCGAAACGCTGGCGTCGACCTGATCAGTCGACGCTGATCGTCCCCGCCTCCGGCCCTTTCTGGCCCTGCACGACGCCCATCCGCACCGTCTGGCCTTCCTGTAGCGGACCGAGGCCAGCGCGCTCCAGCACTGTGGCGTGGATGAACACGTCCTTGCCGCCGGACTGTGGGGTGATGAAGCCGAACCCCTTGTCAGGGTTGTACCACTTGACCGTGCCAACCATTTCCACTGCGGTCGAGAGGTCCACCTGCCGCCGCGGGCCACCGCCGCCGCCCTCGAAGCTGCGCTGCGGCCGCTGCTGGAAGCCACCCGGACGGCGTGGCGGCGCCGCACTCGCGGTGCTCTCGTCCACCGAGACCACCTGGTCCACCTGTCGGCCCTTCTGTCCCTGGCCGACGCGGATCCGCAGCGTGGCGCCAGGACTGACGGCCTGGTAGCCGGCGCCCTGCAACGTATTGACGTGCAGGAAAACGTCGCCGGAGCCGTCGGTCAGGGCGACGAAACCGTAGCCCTTCTCGGCGTTGAACCATTTGACCGTCGCCTCCTGCTCCGGCCCGGCACTCGAGGCGAACGAGGGGAATGGCATCGGCGAAGGCGCGTTGCCGTAAAAGTTGTCATCATCGAAACCGCGGCGGCGAGGGGGCCGTTGGCGGTCGTTCCTGGGCGAGCGCAAGTCAGTCGTGTCCTTTGTGGTCGGGGGATCAGCAGCACGATACGCCCGATTGCGCCCGCTGGGTAGCACTACTCGACGGGCAGGCCAAACTTCACCGATCAGTCGAACGCACGTTTGATTCGCGCCCAATCCTCGATGGCTCGCTCTTCGCCCGGCGTGATCGGAATGACGAGTTGGTTCCAGCCAGCCGCGCGCAGAGCCTCGACACGTTGCTTCAGTTCCTGTTCGGTCGCGGTGAGGGTGGTGCGGCGGATCAGTTCGGCGGTGATGAACTTCCGCTCCTCGGGCTTGAGGAACACGAAGTGGCCGCGGTGGTTGTTGAGATAGCGCGCATCCGCCGGCTCGAATCCGCGCGCCAGGGCAAGGTAGCCGTCCACCTGTTCCTGCACCGAGGCCGGCACCGGCGACGTGTTCTGCCAGCCTTCCATGTCGAGATCGGCCGCACGGTGCAGCAGCACCGCTGCGCGCGGACCGGCCTGCGCCACCGCGCGCTGGCTGTCGGCCGGTTCGCCAGGCTCGAGTACACATCCGCACGCCCAGGCGGTGGCGTAGAGGTTGCCGACGGCATGACCCGCCGCGCGCCAGCTCTGCTGCATGGACTCGAGCGCGCCTATCGCGCCTGGGATGTCGGAGACGAAGCTCTTCCAGGCGGCGTGAAGCTTTGCGGTCAGTGCCTGCGACTTCGGGCCGTAGGCGGAGACGTGCAGCCGGATCGGATCGCGCGTGTTGATCAGGCCGAAATCCGGGTTGAGGAAGCGGATCTTCTTTCGCTTGCCTTCGATGTCGGTCTCCAACGTTTCGCCGTTCAGCAGGCCGTAGACGACGCGGATATACTCTTCCATGTCGGCGAGCTTCATCGCACCAAGGCCCATGGCGCGGCGCGCGGAAAAACCGGTGCCGACGCCGAAGTCGATCCGCCCGGGTGCCATGCCGTTCAGGGTGGCGAAAGCGTTGGCGGTGACCGCGGCGATCCGGTTCGATGGCACGAGCACGCCAGTGCCGAGACGGATGCGGGAGGTCTTCAGCGCCGCCGCTCCCATCACCACGAAGCAGTCCGCGGTGATCATCTGCGTGTCGAAGAACCAAGCATGAGTGAAGCCCAATTCCTCGGCGCGCTGCGCGAGCTTCCAGGAGTCATGCGACGTGGCGATACCGATGCCGAAGTCCATGCCTGCCTCCATCCGGTTTTTCCGTCGAACGCCACTGTAGCCGCCGCTGCGGCAGGTTACGACCGCCCGGGTTGAACGCTACCCACGCCGGCATCCGCCTGGCGAGCATGGCGCACCGCCAGCGCTCGACCCTCCCTCAATCGCGCCCTTTGATGAGGCAAGCATAACAATCACGCTGATTGGTTCGAACACCCAATAGATGACAGGAGTTCGGGCCGCGCCTGGCAGACGATCCATGCGTGGTGTGCGGTCGCGAACAGGCTCTATAATGGTTTGATGTGGTTATGCATTTGCCTGCCCACGAGTGGACGCAAACCAGCCCTAACAGCGTATCCTAACGCACGGACGGGCGACGTGAAACGCCAGGACCGACTCTGGTGGAGAGCCTGGATATGCTCGGCCAGCACCTCGAATTCTGATACACGCACTGCCTGACGCGCAAACTCATCTTGCAGTGCCTCTGTCTTTCCCCGCAACGCGTCGCGCTCTGCGGTCAGCTCACCGAAGTGATTGCTCAGGCTGGCAAGCTCAGCCCGCAATGCGTCCCGTTCGGCGCTCAGCTCAATTGACTGATTGCCAAGGCGGGCAATCTCATCTTGCAATGCCTCTGTGCTTCCCCGCGACGTGTCCCGTTCTGCAGTCAGCTCACTAATCTGATCACGTAGGCGGCTCAATTCGCGTTTCAAAGCGGCGTTGTCCAAGGTCCCGTAATCCGGGCCCTGCACCCGATCCGACACGGGCAGAATCTCATTTCCGAACTTCAGCTCCTGCCCGATCCTGATCTTTTCGTTGCTGAACGTCATTGCGTGAATCGCACGCGTCTGCTCGAGTCGCAGGTCCACCGGCAGCAGAGGCGCCACCTTGTGGTGCAGATAATCCGAGTCCTCGACGAAGCGTGGAAACGCAAGCAGCACAATCGGAACATCGACCTGGACCAAACGGTTCAATAGCTGATGAAAGCCGATGGCCAAAAGACGCGCCTGGTCGATCGGATTGAGACTATAGATGACTCCCCCCGGCGCGCCGCCCCAGTGCTCCCACGTTGTTGTGCGAGTCATCCATGGCATTTCCTGATGTATAGCCTGCAACTGCCGGACGACACGGCTCGCTGCTGCCTCTCTGATGTCTCTGATGGGTATGATAACGCCATCGAGCCGGATCACGGGGTCGTTGAGCAGTTCAAGAGCGAGCTGGTACGACCATGGAGATTTTACCACATACGGAAGATCGTCTGTGACACTAGAAAGCGGGATGTCTTCCAGGCCGGCTTGGGCCAAGTCATCCCAGACTGCAGCATCGCCTCGCCGTGCCAGGTGAGTGTCGAGGCCAAGTCCCGTTAGATATCGGATCAGCGCGCTGGTTCCGGCACGCCCTGTGCCAGCCACGAGCAAATGGTGTCGTTCAACGCTCACAGCAGTACTTATTTTCAAATACCCACAGTGCTACAATCAGTTCTAGCGGAGTCACTTCGAATTTAGCAAGGAACCGGATCGTAACATAATATTACGACGCGGCGCACTGGCCAAGGGGAGACGCGTCGATTCCGCCCCGGTCTTGTAGACACTGGACTATTTGGGTTCAAGGAGTCCACGATGGGCAGACAAGAGTCGCCTACCAGATGAGTTCCGTCGCCAGATGTTGGAACTGGTGCGCGCCATGTTCGAGCTGGTGCCGCGCGGGCCGCACCGCCAGGGGAGTTGGCACGTGAGTTGGAGCCAACGGCACAGTCGATCAAGAATTGGGTCGTGACGACGGCGGGTTGACGAGCGCGGAGCGCGAGGAACTCAGTCGACTTCATTCTCGCCAGCCGCAAGTCTCTGGCGTGCGGCCGACATGTCTCGGCTCGCATCACGTGCAGATCGCCCACCCATGCCGTCGTGCCGATCCGATAGGGGACCTTCCTGAACAGCGCGTCGGCAGCAATTGCGCTCGCGTCCGTCGCATCAGTCATGACCTGAATCAATGCAGACCGCTCGGATCAGGTTTACGATGATTGAAGCTTACGAAAGGTAGTTGCTCATCCCGGGGGTTGCTGCTGGCGATG
>DASSRN010000318.1:0-2802 GCA_035701785.1 Acetobacteraceae bacterium
CTTGCGAATGTCCCAGACCGGCACCTTGCCGCCGATGAAGCTGCCGGAATGAATGACCGGCTCGAGCGGCTTGTTGATCAGCCCGAACGGCAGCGTGTCCTCGGCGTGCGCGTGAACCACCGCGATGATGTCGGGCCGCGCCTCGAAAATCGCCGCGTGGATGAAGCGCTCGAGATACGGCGGCCGTTTGTCCTTGATCGGCTCGCCCTCCTGGTCGAACTCGATCAGGTCATGACGCTCAACCAGCTCAGGCGCGCGCGAGCGCGACATGAAGAAGTGCTTGGGATTGTCCGGATGGCGCACGCTGATATGGCCGTAGGCGTCGACCACGCCCTCATGCGCCAGGATGCGATTGGCGGTCACCAGGTCCCGCAGCAGGTCGGCCGTGCTCATGCAGCGCCTCCGTCGCGATCAGAAGAAGATGCTGAGGTTCTTCGATGTGAGGACGTTCTGGTCCAGTACCATCCGGCGGTCGGCGATCTTCCATGCACCGTCGATGCGTCTCAGCCGGTCAGTGCGCGCGCCGACATAGAAGTCCTGCTCCGTCTCGCCGCGGCTGCGGTAGACCATGAAGTTGCTGTGCGCCGTCAGCGCGGCATCCGACGCATCGGGTGCCAGCTCGACGTTGGTGATCAGGTGCCGTGTCCGCGACGGCGGATCTTCCGCCCAGGCCATGCCGGTATCCAGCCGCGCAACCCGCGCCGTCAGCGTCCTGATGTCCTCATCGAACAGCCCGAGTTCGTCCATCTGATCGGCGTCCTGCCAGGCTGCGTCCATGCCGGCGATCGCCTTGCTGGAACGCGGATAGCGGTTGCTGCGCGACATCATCCGGTACTGCACATCGTCGGTGAACAGCGCGAGCCAGTCGTGGAACCGGCGCTCGTCAAGCAGACGCGCCTCGCGATAGAGGAACTGTTCGACGCTGCGGATCAGGTCGGCGTCAGGCATGTGCGGGTTCCCCGATCAACTCGGCCCATCGGCGATAGAACTGGCGCTGGTTGCTTTCGCTGAACCGGTAGTCGCTGACCCAGGCGCCGAGTGCGGGATCGAAGCGCTCGTGGCCCAGGCCCATCGCGTTGTGCACCGGCACCTGCCGCGACATCACGCCGCGGCAGGTCTGGGTGCATTCCTGCCAGTTGTCCATGTCGTCCTGTTCGAACGAGCCGGATGGACTGAAGCCGCGGATGCCGGCCTGGCGGATTGCGCGCTTGACCTCCGGTGGTGCGGCCTTGTCCATGAAAACGAACGAGCGGACCTCGGTCTTTTCGGGGCCGCGCGGATGCCATACGCGGAAGGTGCGCGATGTGCCGCGCAGCAGCGAGAAGTTCGGGAACACCGTGCCGACGATCGGGTTGATGAGATTGGCGCGTTCGCCAAGCCGGCGGCGAACGTCGGCGGCAATGTCGCGCTCATAGGCCTCGATCTCCGGCATCGGCGGATCGCCGACATCGTCCGGCCCGACGCAGATCAGCGCGTGGCCGTCGCCGGGCGAAACCATGCGCTGCGTGTTGTGGGTGTTCGCGGTCACACCGCGGCTAAAGCCGATCTTCACCGCGGACAGATGGTTCCACTGCACGTGATAGGCATCGCCACCAAAGTTCTCGGCAGGGAACTTCCAATTGCACGGCATGATCCATTTGTGGGTTGCGAGCACCTCAATGCCGCCTTCGCAGCGGTCGACGAAGGTGTCGATGTACCACGCCATCTCGCCCAGGTAGTCGCGCAGCGGCGGCGCCTCGCGGTCGAACGTGGCGAACCACAGGCCTTTGTAGCTGTCCAACTGTGCAATACGTACCAGGCCGAGGTGCTCGCGATCGAGGTCGTTGTGATAGGCCTCGCGCAGGTTCGGCACGCCGGTCAGCTTGCCGTCATTGGCGAAGGTCCAGCCGTGATACGCACAGATGAAGCTTCCGGCGTTGCCGTCATCGGCGCGGCACAACCGATTGCCGCGATGGCGGCACACGTTGAGGAAGGCGCCAACCGTTCCTGTGCTGTCGCGCACCACCAGCACCGGGTCTTCGCCCAACGTTGTGGTGAGGAAGTCGCCCGCACGGGGAATCTGGCTGTCATGACACAGGAACAGCCAGCAGCGGGCGAAGATGCGCCGCTGTTCCTGCTCGTAGATCTCCGGTTCAATGAAGATGCGACGACTGATCATTCCGCGTTCGGTGTCGACGAGGGCGGCGGTCTCGGCGCTCATGCTGCGCTCCCCTTCGGCATTGCAACGGCAGCGTAGTCCGGAACCGGTGCACTGCGAAGCCGTGCGGTTGCACGTGGCGTGCGAAGGCAGGATGATGGCTGGCATATCAGCCACTGTTGCCGAAGGAAGGAGCGACGATGGCCTATGAAGGCATGATCGCAGAGACGATCACGATCAATGGTGACAAGGGCGAGCCGATCTCGGCCTATGTCGCGCGCCCGCTCGGGAGCGGGTTTTGGGGCGGCATCGTGCTGATCCACCACGCGCCTGGCTGGGACGAATGGTATCGCGAAACGACGCGGAAGTTTGCGCATCATGGTTATGCCGCGATCAGCCACAACCTGTACCACCGCGCCGGCGAGGGCAAAGCCGATGACGTTGCCGCGAAGGTTCGCGCTGAGGGCGGCGTACCTGACGCGCAGGTGGTCGGCGATACCGAGGGCGCGGTGCAGTGGCTGCGGATGCAGCCGTGGCTGAACGGCAAGGTGGGCGTGCTGGGCACCTGCTCGGGTGGACGCCAGACGTTCCTGTACGCCTGCAAGACCAAGAGCATCGACTGCGCGGTCGATCTGTGGGGCGGCCGCGTGGTGATGAGCAAGGAG
>DASSRN010000319.1:0-21977 GCA_035701785.1 Acetobacteraceae bacterium
CCGGCAGGAAGCGAAAGCTGCGCCGTCCTTCCGCCTCATCCAGCACCTCGCTGCCGACGATGTCCGCCGGCATCAGATCGGGGGTGAACTGCACCCGCTTCGTTGCCAGTCCGAGGACGATCCCCAGCGTCTCCACCAGACGGCTCTTGCCAAGGCCCGGAACGCCGACAAGCAGGGCGTGTCCGCCGGACAGCAGCGTGATCAGGGTTTGATCCACCACCTCGTCCTGCCCAAAGATCACCCGGCCGATCGCTGCGCGCACGCGGGCGATACGCGCGCCGAGAGCCTCGACTTCGGCGAGGATATTGCTGGCATCGATCGAACCTTGTGGCGTGCTAGCCATACTTACCGACATACAGGACCACGCCTCCGACAAAACTTACCAAGCGGACATATAGGCACTTTCACGCGCGGGGGGATGCTACCTATATCGGCCCCACGGTTGGAAGTCGGCAGGACGGAGATGGAGACGTGAGTGAGGCCAGTGCTCCGATGTCGCTTGCCAGGACAATGTGCCGCGAACCGGCTGGGCGAGTGGAACCAGCGGCGTTCGCCGAGCCGCTGCCGCCGGTTGCCTGCGCCGCACGACCGCGGCGGGTGCCGGTGGACTGCGGGGACCTGCCGTTCCTGATCAAGCGCGACGGCACTTGGCTGTATCGCGGCACGCCGATCAATCGCAAGGAACTGGTGTGCCTGTTCGCCGGCGTGCTCAAGCGCGACGCGGACGGTGGCTTCTGGCTGGAGACGCCGGCCGAGCGTGGGCGCATCGAGGTCGAGGACGCACCGTTTGTCGCGGTTGAGCTGGACTGGGTCGGCGATGGCCGGCAGCAGACGCTGTCATTCCGGACCAATGTCGACCAGGTGGTGACTGCCGGGCCGGACCATCCGATCAGAATCGCGCACGACCTGCTGACCTGCGAGCCGACGCCTTACATCCTGGTTCGCAACGGCGCGGGTGACCGCGGCATTGAGGCCCGCATCAGCCGTGCCGTCTACTACGAACTGGTTGCGCTGGCGGTCCCGGAATGGGTCGGCTGCCGGCGCATGCTGGGCGTCTGGAGCCGCGGCAAGTTCTTCCCGCTGGGCGAATTGCCTCCCGGCGAAGAGTGATCCGGGCAGCATGACGGCGGCCGAGCTGCGCGCGCGGCTGACCGCGATCGCGGCGGAGCCGCTCGCAGGCGACGTCGCTCATGGCGACGACGTGCTGGAGATCCTCGATCGTCCGCCGGTTCCAGCCGCCGTGCTGGTGCCGGTCATCCTAGGGCCATCGCCAGGCATCCTGCTCACCAAGCGCAACGCGCATCTCAACAAGCACGGCGGCCAGGTGAGCTTCCCCGGCGGTCGGATCGACGCGCATGATGCCGATGCAGAGGCGGCGGCGCTGCGCGAGGCGGAAGAGGAGATCGCGCTCGAGCGCACACAGGTGGAAATCCTTGGGCGGATGGCAGACTACGTGACCGGCACGGGCTATCGTATCACGCCGGTGCTGGGCCTGCTGCCGCCAGGGGTTCCGCTGCGGCCGTCACCCGAGGAGGTGGAGGCGGTGTTCGAACTGCCGATCGAGGTGCTGCTCGACCCGGACGCGCCGAAGCGCCAGCGGCACCATGTGCGAGGCATCTGGCGCGAGTACTGGGTCTGGCCGCACGCGAATCATTACATCTGGGGCGCTACGGCGGCGATCCTGGTTCACCTGGCGCAGAAGCTGCGGGCGGCGGGACCGCATGCTGCGGCTGGTTGAGCTGGCGCTGTTCCTCGCGCCTTTCGCTGCGTTTGCTGCCTGGCGCTTCCTGGCGACCGAAGGCGGCCCATCGACCAGCCTGGTGGTCGCTGCCGCCTGCGTGCTGGCGCTGCTCGCCGCGGCACTGCTCTGGCTGAGCCAGGACAAGGCGCTGGCGCCCGGCGCCGACTACGAGCCTGCCAGGCTGGAGCAAGGCAAGGTGGTCTTCGGCCCCGCCGATCCGCAGCGATGACGGACGTCCCGGCGCTGCGGATCGACCCGCCGGCGTTCCTGGCAGAGCCGGCGCTCGCCACGGTGATGGCGGCATTGCCCGAGGCTCGCGTGGTGGGCGGCGCAGTAAGGGATACGCTGGCAAAACGCGCGGTTCACGAGGTTGACCTGGCGACGCCGCGTACACCGGAGGAGATGATCCAGGCGCTGCAAGGGGCGGGCCTCAAGGCAGTGCCAACCGGGCTGGAGCACGGCACGGTCACCGCCGTGTCCGATGGCCAGGGATTCGAGGTGACCACGCTGCGACGCGACGTGACGACGGATGGCCGTCATGCGGTGGTCGTGTTCACCGACGACTGGCGCGCCGACGCGGCGCGGCGCGACTTTACCATCAACGCGATGTCGCTCACGCGCGCAGGCGAGGTGTTCGACTACTTCGGCGGTATCGCCGACCTGCGCGCCGGCATGCTGCGCTTCGTTGGCGACCCGGCGACCCGCATCGCCGAAGACTATCTGCGCATCCTGCGCTATTTCCGGTTCCTGGCGCGCTACGGCAACGGCGCGCGCGACCGCGGCGCACTGACTGCGATCCGTGCGGGCATGCCAGGGCTGACCCGACTGTCGGTCGAGCGGGTGTGGAACGAACTGGCGCGGCTGCTGGCCGCGCCTGATCCGCGCTCGGCGATCCAACTCATGGCGGAGGTGGGCGTGCTCGGAGCCGTGCTGCCGGAAGGTGCCGATCCAGCGCGGCTTTCTCGGCTGGTCGCCTCGGGTGCCCCGGCCGATCCGCTGCTGCGCTTGGCGTCCCTGCTGACCGGTGATGCGGCGATCGTGGCCGCGCGGCTACGACTGTCCACGGTAGAGCGCGACCGGCTGGTCGCACTGCGCTCCGGTCCGGTGCCCGGGCCGTTAGATTCCGATGCGGTGCTGCGCCGGCTACTGGCCGATGAGCCGCGGGAAGTGCTGGTTGGGCGCGCGTGGCTGGCCGGCGACGGCACGGAGGTATGGGCAGCACTGCGCGCCCGCTTGAAGGCGATGCCACGGCCGGTGTTTCCGCTGGAGGGGCGCGATGTGCTCGCGCTGGGCGAGCCGGAGGGACCACACGTCGGTGCGCTGCTGCGTGCGGTTCGGCAATGGTGGCTGGATGGTGGCTGCATCGCCGATCAGGCGGCGTGTCGTGTGGAGCTGGTGCGACAGATGGCAACGCACGCGTGAACGGCCCTAAGAACCTGATGCTGGGCTTCTGTTCCAGGCGTTCGCTCGATCACGTGGCGCCGTTCGTCGCATCGTTGCTCCAGTCAGCGTTCACCGGTGATGTGTGCCTGCTGGTGGATGGCATCGCCGCGGTGACGGTACACCGCCTGCGCGAACTCGGGATCATTGTTGAACGCGCCGCGCCGTCGGCGCAGGCAAGCATGGCGGCGATGTCTAGCCGCTATTTCAGTTACTTCGACTTTCTGCTGCGACATGGCGACGGCTATACCAACGTAATGCTGGTGGATCCGGTGACCGCCGTGGTGCAGGGCGATCCGTTCGCCGCGCCACTTGCCGCCGAGATCGTCTATGTCGCCATCGGCTGTGCGATCGGCGAGCTGCCGGATGTGAGCCGGGCCATCGCGCAGGGCTATGGCGAGGCGGTGGCTCACAATATCCGGGACTGCATAGCAGCAAGTCCTGCGACCACATTCGGCACGCTCGCAGGCATGCGGCGCTACCTCGCCGCGATGACGCACCAGTTCGCGGGCCGCACCGTGCCAATCACCGGCCTCATCGACCAGGGCGTGCACAATTACGTCGTGCATATGCGTCCCTTGGCCGGCGCCTGGCTCGATGACACGGGCGACGTCGTGCAGGTGGCGAACGACACGGTGGCGATCACCGACCACGGCCTTCAGATGAACGGCCGCTTCGCACCGGTGGTGACAGGCTGGGACACGTCTACCAGAGTGCTGGTGCACGTCAGGACGTCGCCACGCTATCGGCTGGACCACATCTCGCCGCCCCCCGCCCGTCCAGCGGCATCCAGGCGTGATGCGGTGGCAGCATTCTACCACCGTCAGCGGGACCACGGCTGGCTGGAGCTGTTCCTCGGCAGCCTGCGCTGCGTGAACGACACAGCGGATATCTACTGTGTTGGTGACTTCGACCAAGCCGAGTTGGCAGCTATGGCGAGATTTCGTGCACTCGGCTTCGTCCTGCCCGCCTGCGATCCCGCCGCGGCGGATAATGTTGCTCATCTCTACCTCAACCAGGCGCTGGAAGGCATCGCAACTTCGGGCGTGCAGCTGGATCAATTATTGCTGCTGGATGGCATGCGCGCGGCGTTCCCGCGCGATCCGTTCCTGAACAAGACGGTCGGTCTGTCGCTGTTCTGCGAGGGGCCGGTGCGCATCCGCGAATCCGAGTTCAACCGGCATCGGCTGTCACTGTTCACTGACGTGAACGAGACAAGTCTGCGCCAGCCAGTGGTGTCATCGATGGCTCTCCGCGGGCCCTTGCCGCTGCTGCGGGAGTTTTATCGCCGCATGTTCCTCGAGCTGGTCGATCGCGCCGAGCTGCTGAAGATACCGAAGGTGGTGCAGGGGATCGTCAACAAGCTTTGCCATGCGGACGACCTTGGCTTTCCTATGATTGTGCATCCGAATGGTGCCGAGGTGCTGTTCGACCTCCTCGGTCCGGCGCTGGGCGTATCGGACCGGCACGGCCTACGCATTGGCGGCACCGTGCCGGGCGTTGTCCTGGGCTCGCATCAGGACAGCCCGCTGCTGCTCAGACTGCGCGTCGACCTCAACTTGCCGGAACCTGATCCGAATGCCGGGTGACGTGTGGCTGGCAAGCAAGCGCCGCGGCTGATACACGCGAGCGCCATGGACGCCGTCGCACCCGGCCGTGATCTGGCTGCCAGGCGCCTGTCGGCACGTCGGCTGCTGGGGCGGCTATGGCATGAGCACATCCGCCACCACAAGACGCGGCTGCTTCTGGTGCTGCTGCTGACTGCGGTGATGGCGGGCACCACGGCGCTGTACCCGGTGGTGATCGACCACGCGTTCCAGATGTTCACCGACCGCGACCGACGAATCCTGTATCAGATTCCTGCCCTGGTGCTGGCGATCACCTCGGTGAAGGCCGCCGCGCAATATTTTCAGAACGTGCAGGTGCAGCAGATCGTGCTGCTGGTGATCCGCGAGCTGCAGGTCCGCATGTTCGCACATCTGGCACGCGCCGATCTCGCACAACTCGAGCGCGAAGCCCCCGCGCAATTGGCGGCGCGCTTCACCACCGATGCGACAATCGTGCGTGATTCGCTCACCCGCGCGGTGAACGGGATCGCTGATGCGGTGACGGTGGTCGGGCTAGTGGCATCGATGCTTTACCTCGACTGGCTGCTCAGCCTGATCGCAGCGGCGATGTACCCGCTGGCAGCGGTGCCGATCCAGAACATCGGGCGACGGATCAGGCGCGCCTCGGGCGGCATGCAGGAGCGCATGGGCGAAGCTGCGGCGATGCTCAACGAGAGTTTCGCGCAGGCCCGTACTGTGCGTGCCTACCGGCTGGAGGCGGCCGAGACGGCGCGCGCGGAAAGCGCGTTCATGCAGCTATATCGCGCGCTGATGCGGATGGCCAAGGGACGCGCGCGCGTCGACCCGGTGCTGGAGGTGCTAGGTGGCGTCGCAGTCGCAGCGGTGATCGGCTTCGCCGGCTGGCGTACCGCGATCAGCTCCCAGACCATCGGCAACTTCACCGGCTTCGTCGCCGCGCTGCTGATCGCTGCCCGACCGCTGCGGGCGCTGGGTTCGCTGAATGCAGCGTTGCAGGAAGGCGCGGCCGGGCTAGCGCGCGTATTCACTGTGGTGGACGAACCGCCGCATATCGTCGATGCCACGGACGCGGTGGCGTTGCCGGCGGGTCACGGACATGTCGTGTTCGACAATGTGCGCTTCGTGTATCCGGATGGACGCGCAGGGCTGACGGGGCTGAGCTTCACCGCTGAACCGGGCACCATGGTGGCGCTGGTCGGCCCGTC
Organism: Acetobacteraceae bacterium; assembly: GCA_035701785.1. Classification (GTDB taxonomy): domain Bacteria; phylum Pseudomonadota; class Alphaproteobacteria; order Acetobacterales; family Acetobacteraceae; genus JAMXLO01. The sequence goes on from DASSRN010000319.1 coordinate 5,973, forward strand.
AGGGGCCGGCAAGTCCACTGCGCTGACGCTGATCCCTCGGCTGCACGATGCGACCGCTGGTGCGGTGCGGATCGATGGCTGCGATGTTCGACGCGTGACGCTCTCCAGTCTTCGCGACGCCATCGCTTACGTGGCGCAGGACACGCTGTTGTTCGACGACACGGTGGAGGCCAACATCCGCATGGGGCGGCCTGAAGCGGCGGACGGCGAGGTGCACGCCGCTGCCCGGGCGGCAGCGGCCGATCGGTTCATTGCGGCACTGCCAGACGGCTACGCGACGCGGGTCGGACCGGGCGGGCGGCTGCTGTCGGGCGGGCAGCGGCAAAGGATCGTGCTGGCGCGCGCGCTGCTGCGTGACCCGCGCATTCTGCTGCTGGACGAGGCCACCAGCGCGCTGGACACCGAGAGTGAGGCGGCGATCCAGGCGGCGCTGGCGCGGCTACGCCAGGGGCGGACAACGATTGTCATCGCGCACCGGCTCTCGACTGTGCGCGATGCCGACCTTGTGGTTGTGATGCACGAAGGCCGCGCAGTGGAGTGCGGTGAGCATGGCGCACTGCTCGATCAGGACGGGCTCTACGCGCGGCTGGTACGCAGCCAGGCGCTGGCGGAGCCGAGTGGGGTCAGCGCCTGAGTTGCCCACCCTCGCCGTCCGTGGCAGGGAATTGTGCTCCAGCGAAGGACAGAGGTGATGCAGGATATCGGCAACATCACGGACTATCACGCGCACGTCTATTACGACGCGGCGACCAGGCTGAAGGCGGCGGAGTTGCGGCAGTCGGTGGAAGAGCGCTTTGCCGGACAGATGCGCATGGGCAGTTGGCACGACGACCCGGTCGGGCCGCATGTGCAGGCAATGTACCAGATCGCCTTCCCGCCCGAGCTGTTCCCCACGCTGGTGCCGTTCCTGATGATGAACCGCATGGGCCTGACCGTGCTGGTGCACCCGCAGTCCGGCCGGCCGCGCGACGACCACACGCTGAATGCAATGTGGCTGGGCCAGGTGCTGCCGGTGAAGACCGAGGTGCTGCGCGAAACCGGCTGATCGCTGGCCCCGCGGCGGACCTCCGCGCGCAGGGCCAGGAGGTCAACGCATCACGCCAGCTGAATGTCCGAAACCAGCTGTGTCCCCTTCGTCTCGGGACTGAACAGCATCGAGAGGAAGACGGAGCCGGCAGCAACGGTGGTGCCGATCATCATCGGAATGGCAAAGCCCATTTGCCAGCTGGTGGCGAAGTACGCCAGCACTGGCCCAACCAGGCCGCCGAAGATCGCACCCTGGTGATAACAGAAGCCTGTGGCCGTCGCTCGCACCTCGGTCGGGAAGCGCTCCGACAGATAATGCGGCCATTGCGTGTGCATGCCGCCCCCGCCGAACCAGCCCTGCAAGGTGAAGAACACGACGATCATCGTGTAGTTGGTGGTCAGCAGATAAAGCGGCGCGACTGGGATCGTCACAAGGGCCGTGATGATGAGCGTCAGCCGTCGGCCGAAGCGATCGGCGAACCAGCCCCACAAGATCGCCGAGAGGAAGAACATCAGGCTTTGCAGCATGATCGGCAGCGCGACCATGCCGGTGGGCAGCCCGAGATCCTTCTGGAGGTAAGACGGGAACATGCCGCCGACCGAGTAGCCAACGACGAACGCACTGGCCATCAGCCAACATGCTGTCAACGTGTTTCCCAGTACGTTGCGCTTGAAAATGCTGAACAGCGGCGCGCGGAATTCGCGGTTCTCAGCGCGCTGTTTGCGGCGGTTCTCGATCCACACCGGCGGCTCTTTAACGTATATGCGGATGTATACAATCAGCAGCGCCGGGAGTACGCCGATCAGCAGCAGGCCGCGCCAGCCGATCGAGTCGTACAGCAGGCCATAGGCAGCGCTGGAGAGCAGTGCCCCGAGACCCCAGGAGCCCTGGAGCACCGATCCCATGAACCCGCGGGAGCGCTGCGGCCAGGTTTCCATCGCGAGCGCCGCGCCGGCGGGCCACTCCGCGCCCATGCCGATGCCCAGTGCAGTGCGGAACAGCAGCAGCAGCAAAAAGCTTGGCGCGAGGCCTGCCAGCAGGTTGCAGACCGAGAACCAGGCGATCGAGATCATCAACGGCTTCTTGCGGCCGATCCGGTCGGCGAGCCAGCCGGATGCGGTGGCACCGACCAGGCGCATCCACAACGTCAGTGTGAAGACGATAGCGACCTCGGTCAGCGGCACACCGAAGTCCTTAGCAATCGGTACCATCAAAAGCAGAAAGATCGTGAAGTCGAACGCATCGAGCGTCCAGCCGAGCCAGGCGGCAACCCAGGCCAGCCATTGGTCCTTCGTGGGCTCTTTCCACCATGGAACAGGGGTCGTGTTCGACGCAGCGAATGACATGGAAGTCCTCCTGTATCTTTTTTTAGACTTTATGGGTGCACGTCGGCGTGCCGAACCGCTGTTGTTGGCTCGGTGCGCGACGGGAATGTCACCGCGCCGCGCTGGATCGCTGCATACTCCAAACCCCAACAGCGCGCGAGGCAGAGTTTGGCGCAGCAACCCTGCGTCCCCTATGTCCGCGCGTCGCAGTTCTTCAGTTTGCGGTGATGCCAGGCCGCGCTGTTCGCCTGCTACACCAACAGTCCGCCGGCCTTGACGGCCAGCGTGGCGAGGTCGGTCGACGTGGTACTCGACTGTGCCTGCTGCTGCATGGCGAGCAGGTACTGATCGGTGAGGCTGGTGACGAATTTCGGGTCCTGCAGCTTCTTGACGTCGAGCCGCGATGACACCGCCGTCTCCTGCGCCGTCAGGCTCTGAAAGGCGACCTGCTGTGGTATGCCGAGTGCTGTTAGCACGACGGCGCGGTTCACCGGGTCGCCCAGGATGTCGTCCACCGAGGTGATCGACTTGGCCTGACCCAGGAATGCCAGCGCGTTCGACAGGCCCGGCGTGGCCTTGTCGAGCGACTGCCGCCACAGCACCTCGGCATAGCCGTTGGTGATGCTGGCGATGACCTTCTGATTCTGCAGCGCTTTCAGGCCGTTCTTTGCGAAGTCAAACGCCTTGGCCGCGTTCAGCAGGTTGGTGTCGCTCAGCTTGTTCACCAGCGAATCGCTCTGCGCCGGGTCTGACAGCAGCGCCTTCTGCGCCAGCGCCGGGTACTGGATATACTTCGAAAGATTATTGGCGGTCAGCAGCACCTTCATCACGTTGGGATTGGCGAGCGCGCTCTGGATGTCCTTGGCCTTGGCCAGGCCGGCTGTGAACGCGGCGATGTCGCGCTGCACCTGCGGGGTCTTCGCCTCCTGGGCGACCGCCTTGGTCTCGTTCGCCTGCGCCAGCTTGAGGTCGGTGAGCGGATTTCCGGTGGATGTCGCGGTCGAGGCAGTGAGCGTCGCACCATTATAGATCGTGTTCAGCATCGCCGTGCCGATGTCGGCCGCGGAACTGCTGCCCGAGAACAGCAGGGTGTAATCGATGCCGCTGACGATGCCGGTGGTCATCGCAAATCCCTAGGCGCATGCTGCCAAGCGCCGACAGACTGGCGCCGCCGGATTAACATTCCGTTTCCGAATCGCCTGCCTGGCATGTGCAACTATCGCGCGGTCCCGAGCATTGATACCATCGCATGAACGCCGCTTTACCGGGAGGAGAACAGCAATGCCGAAACTCGGCGCAGGCGACTACACCTACGAGCGGGTCCGCGACTTCCTGAGACCGCCGCCCGGTGAACAGCTTGGCATCGTCAGCCGCGTGGCGACCGACTCGCAGGACCGTATCTACGTGTTCCAGCGCAAGAACCCACCGGTGGTGGTGTTCGACCAGGACGGCAAATACCTCGGCGCCTGGGGCGCCGGCGAGGTTACCGATCCGCACGGGCTGAAGATCGTCGATGATGTTGTATATACGACCGACCGCTCTGACTCGGTCGCGAAGTCGTTCACGCTGGATGGCAAGCCGCTGCTGGAGCTCGGGCAGCGGGGCGTGCATTCGGATACCGGCTGCACCGGCTCGCCCTGGCTGGCGGAGCGTGCCGCTGGGCCGTTCAACCATCCCACCGAGATGATGGCGCATCCCAATGGCGACATCTACGTGACCGACGGTTACCGCAATGCCCGCGTGCACCGCTTCACGCGCGACGGCAGGCTGGTCACGTCATGGGGCGCGCCGGGTAAGGGCGAGGGCCAGTTCCACCTGCCGCACAGCATCGCGTTCGACGACGATGGCAAGCTGTATGTGGCGGATCGTTCCAACAAGCGCATCCAGATGTTCACGCCCGACGGTGCATTTCTGGGGCAGTGGACCGGCATGGGCGGGCCGAACGACATCACGCGCGGCGAGGACGGCAACTACTACATCGCCGAGCAGGAAGACGGCGAGAAGCCGGCCTATGTCTGCGTGCGCGACGCGGAGGGGAATGTGCTGGTCCGACTGGAGAGCCGGCATGTGCACGGCGTCGGCGTGAATTCGCGCGGCGACATCTATGCCGGGCTCACCGTGGATCGCAGCGTGGACAAGTTCGTGCGGGTGGCGTGAGCGCGAGGCGCGTCAGCCGAGATAGGCGCGCCTGACCCTTTCGTCGTCCAGCAGGTCGCGGCCTGGACCGTCGAGCACGATGCGTCCGCTCTCCAGCACGTAGCCGCGATCGGCGATGCCCAGCGCCATCGGCGCGTTCTGCTCCACCAGCAGGATCGTCACGCCCTGCTCGTTGATGCGCCTTATCGTCTCGAACACCTGCTCCACCATCATCGGTGCGAGCCCCATGCTCGGTTCGTCCATCAGCAGCACGCGCGGTCGCGCCATCAGGGCACGCGCCGCGGCGAGCATCTGCTGTTCGCCGCCCGACAGCGTGCCCGCCACCTGCTTCAGCCGCTCGCGCAGGCGCGGGAACAGCACCAGCATCTGCTCCTTATCCTGCGCGATCGCACGGCGGTCGCTGCGGGTGAACGCGCCCATCTCCATATTCTCACTCACCGTGAGCCGGCCAAAGATGCGCCGACCCTCCGGGACGTGCACCACGCCGGAGGCGGCGATGTGGTGCGCGCCAAGACCCATCAGCGGACGGCCATCGAAGTGGATCGCTCCCTGCCGTGGATGCAGCAGCCCACTAACCGCACGCAGCGTGGTGGACTTACCGGCGCCGTTGCCGCCCACAAGCGTGACGATCTGCCGCTCTTCCACGACAAGTGAGATGCCCTTCAGCGCCTCGATCTTGTCGTAGAACACGTGGATTGCGTCGATCTCCAGCAGCGCCATCGCTATACCGACGCTGCCTTGCCGAGATATGCCTCGATCACCGCCGGATCCTGCTGCACGCGCGCCGGCACATCGTCCGCGATCTTCACGCCGTGATCCAGCACGGTGACGCGATCTGACATTGTCATCACGACGCGCATCTGGTGCTCGATCAGCAGGATGGTGATGCCGAAGCGCTCGCGCACCTGGCGGATGAAATCCATCATCTCCGAGGTCTCGTGCGGGTTCATCCCGGCCGTGGGTTCGTCGAGCAGGAGCAGCCGCGGCCTGGTCGCCAGCGCGCGGCCGATCTCCAGCCGCCGCTGTTCGCCATAGGCGAGGTTGCGCGCCAGCATGTCGCCGCGGCCGCGCAGGCCGACGAAGTTCAGCAGCCGCAGCGCTTCCTCATGCGCGGCGGCTTCGTCGCGCTTGGTGTGCGGCGTATGCAGGATCGCGCCCAGCCATGTCGAGTTCAGATGCAGATGCATTCCGACCAGCAGATTGTCCAGCGCGGTTATGTTGCGGAACAACCGGATGTTCTGATAGGTGCGGCTGATCCCCACCGCCGCAACGCGATCGGGCGTCAGCCCGTCGATCCGCCCGCCGGCAAACCACACCTCGCCCGCCGATGGGTGCAGGTTCTGCGTGATGCAGTTGAACACTGTGGTCTTACCGGCGCCGTTCGGGCCGATGACGCTGTGGATGCTGTGCTCCGCCACGGCAAGATCGAGGCCGGAGATCGCCACGAGGCCGCCGAAGCGCATGGTGAGCTGGTCGCAGTGCAGCAGTGGCTCCGCCATGCCGCTACCTCGGCTGCGCCGGCACGGCGTCGGTGCCGGCATCCAGTTCGAGCGTCTCGTCGGTCGCGTGCAACTCGCGCTGGCGCACATCCGATGGCCACAGGCCTTCAGGACGCAACCGCATCATCACGATCAGCACAGCGCCGTAGAACAGGTAGCGATATTCGCCGAACTCGCGCAGCAGTTCCGGCAGGCCGATCAGCACGATCGAACCCAGCACCACGCCTGGCAGGCTGCCCATGCCCCCGACGATGATCAGCGCCAGCACGTTGATCGAGATCAGCAGTTGGAAGCTCGACGGATACACCGAGGTGAGCATGGTCGCGAAGATCGATCCCGCCAGGCCGGCGAACGCTGCGCCCAGCCCGTAGGCCAGCAGCTTCGAGCGGATCAGGTTGATGCCCAACGCCTGGGCGACGTCTTCGTCATCGCGCAGTGCCATCCAGGCGCGCCCGAGACGTGAGTTCTCCAGCCGCCAAGCAACAAAGGCAGCAATCGCCGAGGCGATCAGCGTCAGGTAGAACAGCGAGACGGGACTGCCGAGTATGAAACTCCCGATGGCAGGCTTGGGGATTTGCAGAATGCCCTGGGCGCCACCCAGCAGTGGTGCGGCGAAGTCCGACTGCACGATCACGCGGACGATCTCACCCAGCCCCATGGTGGCAACCGCCAGGTAGTCGCCACGAACGCCAAGCACCGGCAGGCCGAACAGCACGCCGACGAAGATCGACAGCAGCACGGCGATCGGCATCGCCCCCCAGTATGGCAGATGCGCCAGCGCGTGCGGCGCATCCGCGGTCAGCAGGGCGGTGGTGTAGGCACCGACGGCGAAGAACGCGACGAAGCCCAGGTCCAGCAGTCCGGCAAGGCCGACCTCCAGGTTCAGCCCCATGCCCATAAGGATGTAGAGGCCCACTAACATCAACACCTGGCCGACATACGACCCGGCGACCGCCGGCAGCACCGCAAGGATCACCAGTGCGATGCCGGCCTTGATCATGCGTTCGCGGCGATGATCCTCTGTGGCAAGCCGCTGCGCGCGCATGCGCCAGACGAAGCCCAGCACCTCGCTGCACAGCGCCGCCAGCAGGAAGATGGTGATGGCACCCTGAAGGCTCAGCCCTTCCCAGGTATAGATGAAGTCGCGGAAATCGCCGACCGGGCCCTCATATTGTTGCAGCATGAGCTGGATCAGTTCCTGGAACACGCCGGCCACCACGACCGCGATCGCTCCAGGAAAGATCGCCCGTCGCACGATCGGCGGGCTGTTGCGCAGCAGCGCGCCGACCAAGCCAGCCATCGCACCGCCGCCCACCAGGATGGCGACGCCCGCCGCAAGGCCAAGCTCAAACGTCAGCATGTTGGAGAGGTCGGACGACAGCGCGATGAAGATCGAATGCAGAGGCACGATCGACATGATCACCGTCAGCGCGGCAATTGGCACGCCGGCGGCCGCACCGGCGACCAAGCCTGGCAGAGCGCGCCCCGCCATCGCGCCGGCGCCACCGGCGATCAGCAGCAACGCCGCCTGTCCCAGGGTCAGCACGTCGATAACGATCCAACGCTGATGCATCGCCAGCAACACGCCGACCGCGGCGATGTGCACCGCACCAGCACCGAAGGCGAGGCCGATCAATAGCCCACGGCGGATCATGCGCGCTTCTTCGCCATGCGCTCGCCCAACAGACCCTGCGGGCGGAAGATCAGCACCATGATCAGCAGCGTGAATGCGATCAGGTCACGCAGTTGATAAGGCGCCGGGATGCCCATACCGTCGAGGAACAGCGTTGGCCCGACTGACTCGACCATGCCCAGGAAGAAGCCGCCCAGCATTGCGCCGGGTATATTCCCGATGCCGCCCAACACCGCTGCGCCGAACGCCTTGATGCCTGGGGTGAAGCCCATCAGGAAATACACCTGCTTGTAGACGAAGGCGTAGAACACGCCGGCGATACCGGCCATCGCACCGCCCAGAACGAAGGTGAACACCACCACCTTGTCGACGTCGATGCCCATCAGCGCCGCCGCCTCGCCGTCCTCGGCCACGGCGCGCATCGCGGTGCCCATGCGGGTGCGCTGCACGATCAGATACAGCGCCCCCATGAACAGCAGCGCGAGACCGATCACCAGCACATCGATACGCGGCACGTTGAAGCCGAACACCTGGAACGCGGCGCGCTCCCATTCGGGCTCGGGATACGACTTCACGGCAGAGCCGAACATGCCGCGGAATGTCTGCTCCAGGAAGAACGACACGCCGATCGCACAGATCAGCGGTGCAAGCCCGACCACGCGGCGGAACGGACGATAGGCGATGCGCTCGGTCAGCACGGCGATGGACGTGGCAACAACGATCGCCACCACGAGGATGGCGGACATCGCCAGCACCGGCTGACTTTCCAGAAAACCCGATCGATCAAGTGGCGTCGCGACGAAGTAGCCGGCGAACGCGCCGGTCATCACGATGTCGCCGTGTGCGAAGTTGATCAGCCGCAGCACGCCATAGACCATCGTATAGCCCAGCGCGATCTGCGCGTAGATGCTGCCGATGGTCAGGCCGAACATGACGAAGTCGAACCACTGAGCTGCGTCGTAGCGGTTCTTGATCAGCGTGCTGACAGTACCGACGACGACGACCAGCACGACGCCGATACGCAGCGCCCAAAGAACAATATCTACCGCATTGAAACGGGCCATGGCTGCACGCCATGGCCCGTTGCCGGCAGCGGCGACGCCAGACACCCTACGGCCAAATCTTCTTCGGGTTCTGGCCGACGCTGAACGTCTTCGGATCGGCCGAGGTGAACTCGAGCACGGACGGCTTGAACTGCGAGCATTCGCCGTACTGGTCGCAGGCGATCGGTCCGCTGATGCCGTCGAACTTGGTGGAGAACACCGCGTCGCGGAGCGCCTTCTTGCCGATGTAGAGGTTACCGTCCTTGTCGCTCTTGGCGACCTTCTCGATCGCCTTGATCGCCAGCATGGCACCGTCATAGGCATTGGCGTGGTAGCCGGAGATCGGCGCTTCGTTGTAAGCCTTCTTGTACTCGTCGACGAACTTCGGATAGTTCTTGCCCATCGCATCAGGCGAAAGGTCCGGATAGCCGATTCGGAAGCCGACGATCGACGGACCGGCTGCTTCGATGAAGTCTGCGGACAGCAGCGACCCACCACCCATCAGCGCGGTCTTTTCCAGACCCGGCGTGCTCTTGGCTTGGCGCACGATCTGCGCGGCCGCGGCGGTGAACACCGGGAAGTAGAGCAGATCCGGCTTCTCACTCGCGATGCGTGTCAGCAATGGCTTCATGTCGACGTCAGTGGGCGCGATCGCTTCCTGCGACAGCACTTTGCCGCCCAACTGCTTGAAGTTGTCGGCAAACACCTGCTGGAGTTGCTGTGCATACGGGCTGCCATCGTGGACGGTGACGACCGACTGCGCCTTGGCAACGTCGTGGACATAGTTAGCGTCCGCCTTGCCCTGTTCGCTGTCGCTGAACACGGTGCGGGCGAACCCGTCATATTCCGGCTTGCGGTCGGATGCGGTCAGCTTCGGTGCCGTGCAGGCGGTGCAGATATTGACGATGCCCTGCTGCCACAGGATCGGCGCACCGGGCGTCGCAGCAGAGGAACAGGCGGGACCCAGCACGATAACGGTCTGCGGGTTGGCGGCGAGCTTGGTCGCCGCGGTCTGCCCGCCTTCCGCGTTGCAGCCGTCATCTTCCGCGTTCAGCTTAAGCGGATGCCCGAGAACCTTGCCGCCCAGGTCCTTGAAGGCGATCTCGACGCCGCGCTTCTCGTCCAGACCCAGCGCAGTATCGGCGCCCGACAACACCCAATAGGCGCCGATCTGGATCGGCGCGCCCTTGGCGATACGGATCACCCCGAGATCGTCCGTCACCGGCCCGACCGTTGCTGCCGTCGCCGGGTGCGCCATGCCAAATGCGACAGCGGCGCACAGTATCATCGGCCCGTACAATTTGCGGAACGCTCTCAACCTGGCCTCCTGTCATACCGGCGGAATCGCTGCGGTGCCGGACTGTGCGGCGTGGATACGCGACAAGTCAACACTCGTGCTACGGTAGGCGATTATTGAGAGGGTACCTCAACAGATGGCCAGTGCACTGGAACAGGAGGTCGCCGACCTATGTGCCGCAGCACAGCGCTACGACGCGCGGCATCAGCGGATCGCCGGTCTGACCTGGCCCAATGGGGCGCGCATCGCGGTGAACTTCACCGCCGACTTCGATGCGATGCTGCTGCGCCGGCTGCTCAACGAGCCGCCGATGCAGCTGGCCAAGGGAGAGTTCGGCGGCCGGGTCGGCATCTGGCGACTGATCGAGCTGTTCGATGCCCATGACGTCAAGGCGACGATCTTCACGCCAGGGCGGATCTGCGAGCTGTATCCGCGAGCGCTGCGGGCGGCGGCGCAGCGCGGGCACGAGATCGCCGACCATATGTGGGAGCACCAGGTGCCGAAGGACCCGGCGCTGGAGCGCGACCACCTGCTGAAAACGGCGGGCGCGCTGGAGGCGATCACGGGGCGCCGTCCGGTCGGCACGCGCAGCTCACACTCGCTGGGCCTGCTGAAGCAGGAGGGCTTCCTGTACGTCTCGGAAGATTCCGCGGACCACAAGCCGTATTATGTGCGCGACGCCGATGGTGGCAACACGATGCTGAACCTGCCGTTCCACTACGCGATCGACGATGCGATGTACTACAGCTTCGCCTGGCTGGGCAGCGGCAATGCGGCGCAGCGGATCACCGATCCGGATCGGGTGTTCGATCTCTGGTGGGCGGCATTCTGGCAGCAGTATCGCACGGGCGGCTACCTCAACATCGTGGTGCATCCGTTCGTGTCGGGACGCGCGCTGCGCATAGAGATGATGGACCGGCTGATCACGCGGATGAAGACGCTGCCCGGCGTGTGGTTCCCGAGCTGTGAGGAAGTCGCCCGGCACTGCCTCGCCAGTTACCCCGCCTGATCCCGGAGGACACGCGATGCCGTGGAAGCAAGGCTACACCATTTCCGATGAAGTCGGGCTGCGTGACGATGAGATTCATTGGCCGGAGGGCCAGCGCTGTTGCGTCACGGTGATCGTGGACCTCAGCGTTGCGCGTGGCCCAGAGGGGATCCGCGCGAGCGATCTTATGCATCCGGATGCGTTTTTCGCCGCGCATGACGGGCTGGACCAGTTGCTCGCGGTGCTGCGGCAGTTCGCTATCAGAGCGACTTTCGCGGTGCCCGGTGTGATCGCCCGGCTGCGCGCCGAACGACTGCGCGCGCTGCTGGTCGCTGGACACGAGATCGCTGCCAACGGCCTGAAGCATGAGGACGTCAGCGAGCTGAGCGCCGCGGAGGAGAAGGCGCGGATGGAACTGGCGACCGATCTGCTGACAAGGGCGATCGGGCAGCGGCCGACCGGCTGGTTCTGCCTGCCGCGGCAGGGCGACCCGTTCGCCGGCGGCACAATCAGTTCGCATACTGTCGGACTGCTGCTCGACGCAGGCTACCAATACGTGGGGAACGGGCTGGCGGATGACGTGCCACATTATTGGGTGGCGGACTTCGACGCACGACGCGCGCTGCTGACGCTGCCATACTATTATCACTACAACGATCAGTGGTTCCTGATGTTCCCGCGCCGCGGCACCGGGCTGGAACATGCGGACGACCTGTTCCGCAACTGGCGCGCCGAATTCAATGCACAGTACCGGCGCGGACGGCAGTTCAGCATGGTGCTGCATCCTGGCGCCATCGGCTGGTGCAACCGACTACAGCTGCTCGAGGAGTTCTTCACCCACATGCGCGGCTTCCCGGGCGTGTGGAACCCCACCAGCAGCGAATGCTCCCGCCACTGGCAGGCGACGTACCCGGCGGCTGAGTATCTGCGGCTGGAACCGAGCGTGTGGCGCGACTATCCGGGCAGCCTGAGCTGACTATCCGGCCAGTTCGCGCCGCACGATCGCAGCACCCTCGACCAACGCGCGGAGTTTGCCGAACGCGCGCTCGCGCGGCATGTACTTCATCCCGCAGTCAGGCGCCGGGATCAGCCGCTCCGCTGCGACATGCCGCAGCCCGGCACGAATGCGGTCGGCGACCTGCGCCGCGGTTTCCACCTCGGCGCTGCCAAGGTCCAGCACGCCCAGCATGATCTGCTTGCCCGACAGATCGGCAAGCACACCCAGGTCGATCTTCGGCTGCGCGGCCTCGATCGAGATCTGCTGCGCCACGGTATCCGCCAGCTGCGGCAGGAATGCGTAGCCCGCAGGCTTGTCATGCACGACATGTGCGTAGCCGAAGCAGAGATGCACCACGGTCGGGCCAGCGATCCCCTCCAGCGCGCGATTGATCGCGCGCACGCCATAGCGCTCCGCCTTGTCGGGCGCGGTGCGCACCCAGGGTTCGTCGAGCTGGACCACATCGACGCCGCTTGCTTTCAGGTCACGCAACTCGGCGTTGACAGCGACCGCGTAGTCCATCGCCATCTCTTCTTCGTCCTTGTAGAACTCGTTCTTCGCTTGCTGCGACAACGTGAAAGGTCCAGGCAGCGTGATCTTGGTAGCGCGCTCCGTCTGGCGCAGCAGGAACTCGACGTCACGCAGCTCGACCGGGCCGCGCCGGTGGATTTTGCCCACTACGCGCGGCACCGGCGTTGTGCGACCGGTCTGCGAACGCACCTCGCCCGGATGCTCTGCGTCGATGCCTTCCAGCGCCAGCGCGAAACGGTTGGAGTAGCTCTCGCGGCGGATCTCACCATCGGTGATGATATCGACGCCAGCGCGCTCCATGTCGCGGATGGCGAGGATTGTGCCATCGTCCTGCGCCTGCTCCAGCAGGTCTGTAGGGATGCGCCAGATGTCCTGCGCGTGGGTGCGCGGCACGCCATGCTTCTCCAGCGCCGCGCGGTTCACCAGCCAATCGGGTTGCGGATAGCTGCCGACGACCGTGGTCGGCAACAGGTGCGTCGGGTAGGGCATGCCAGTGCTCCTCGAAGGCGCGGCGAGGCTATCAGCCGGGCCCATCCGGGGGAACAAGCGCACTACTGCCGGGCACCTGGCTGCAAGCGGCCGGCCGTCCTGGCGAAACAGGCGTCGCCAAAGTCGAAGTCACGAACAGAGCGTCCTTTCAGCGGCCATAGACGGCCGACTCCTCGCCCATGCAGTAGACGACAAAGGTGCAGGCCTCCTCCGTGCATGATTCCGGCGTCTTCGACCGGGCGAGTACGGCGCCCTCGCGACGACATTCCTCGTTGGTCTGGAACCCCTGCACAGGGACAAGCCCGTGAGACGTCGGCATCAGCAGCGTCCAAGGCGCCTGGGTATCGGCTCGCGCAGGAATCTCCAAACCAAACCCCAGTGGGGCGCCTGTGACAACGACGCACTTCGCTACGTGTCGCGCCATCATCCGACGACGACCTGCAGGCTCTCTCACCGTCAACCTCTCCTCGTGTCACCACCGCGACGTCAGACTTAGCGCAACAGCGTGAGGGCCACGCTGCCGATGCTCCTCGGCTGCTGGCTTGAGGAGCGCTTGAAATCTCCCAAAGCACTGCGCCTGTGAGCCAATTCACCCTGACAGGGAGGACGAATAGCCAGCGCAGCAGCGATGCTGTCGAATGCACCGCGTCGCCTGTCAAAGTTCAGCGGTTGTTGTCGATCAGCGAGGCAGCGCACCGGCGGGACGACCTGCCGGCGTTCATCCGGCGGGAAGATTTGGCGCCCGTCGGTTTTATCGCTTTCGATGTCGACTATTACAGCTCGACGCTCGGGGCGCCCATGGTCAAGCTGCTGCCGCAGGTCGTCTGCTACATGGACGACATCGTTGGCGATGTTGACACGGCCCGCAATCATCATACAGGCACGCTGGCCGCGATCGAGACATTTAACCAGCGCCATCGCGATATAAAGGCCGAGCGAGTAGCTGGGTTGCGTCACCACTGGGGTAACATCCCGCACCTTTGGCGGGGGCGCCTTTTATTTATTGGGGATGGGGCTAGGATACGCACATGAAGCAGGGGGACATCATCGCCGTCATGGTCGTGCTGGCGGTGCTGATCATCGGCTACATTCGCGCCGGCGGGTGACCCGTCACAACCCAAGGAGCCGCCGCACACGGACAGCGGCGTGGTGGCGGATGCGGGCGTAGATCGGATGATGCAGCCAGACCAACGACTGACCCAGCAGGGTCACCGGCTTGTGTGTATAGCTCTCCGTCCATGGCGAGTCGGCCAGCGCGTTCTGGTAGCGACTGCGCCATTCGCGCCTGCAGACATATAATTTTCCATCGGTGACAGCAAACGGCACGAACTGGCCTTTGCACGCGCGCAGCCAGTCGACGATCGCCACGGTCGTGTCCGGGTATTCCGGATTAAACACATCATCGAATGCGATCACGCCATACTCCGCCAGGCTGGCCGTGGCCAGCCCGACGTCGTTGGTGACCTCATCGTGGCCGTGGCCACCATCGATCGAAAAGAACCGCACAGGGAAGGCGAACCGATCAGGGGTCAGTTGGTCGGAGGGGCCGGGCAGTGTTTCGCAGGGCACATGACAGCGCGCGCCGGCCTGCAAGAACTCCCGCATCTGGTGGCGCACCGCGCCTTGGACCAACGGACCGCTCTCGAACAGATCGGCGGCAAAGGCGCGCTCGCCATCGGCCAATGACTGGCCGAGCAGAAAAAAGCTCCGGCCGTAGTAGACGCCGATTTCGGCGATATTGCCGGCCAGATCCTGCGCGCGCTGATAGAGCAGCAGGGCGGCCCAGGCGCTGGCGTCGAGCGGGTGCATCCAGCCTGGGATGCGGTGCATGTCCTTCCGGATGTAGCGGCGCAGCTTCCGGTCCAGGGTCATCACCATTCGATCAGCGCCACGCCGGGGCCGCGAACAGCAGCAGCCAGTCGAGGTCGTCGAGCCAAGTTTCGGGCGTCATACCGGCAAGACGATGCCATGCAGCGCGAGAGCGACGATCGTGGCGACGATGAAGCAAGACATGATCGCCGGCCCGATCAGCGCGCCCAAAGCAAACTCTTTCATGCGAGCCTCCAGACCGAACTGTAGGACAAGTAGATGAGGCCGACAGTGCGGGTCTCGTTGCTGCCGCTGATCCCGTTCTTTACCACGAGCGTCTGGGGCCGACGGTGGCCATCACCGGCCCGGCGATCTCTGCCAGCTTGCGCCTTCTACTTGGGCGGCGGCTTGTAGCATCAATCGGCGTGGATCTGGAGCCAATCGAAGAGCCGCCTGCCGCGCCTCGGCGTGCCGGCCAGTGAAGATCACCATATCACACCGCCGTCGCCGGTGCTGTCGATCTCGCGCATTGTGCGTCCTGTCCTGGTCCTGTCGCCCCTTCGGTCCTGTGTTGTCGCTAGGCCGCACTTCCCTGTTTTCTTGATGTTTTTCATCATGTTACTGGTGAGCCCGGTGGGACTCGAACCCACGACCCCAAGATTAAAAGTCTCGTGCTCTGCCGCCAACGAAGCATCGCATCTCGTGATAAGTCCGTCAAGTTGGCGGGTATCGTGTATCTGGCGGTCTCTCGGGGTCTCACGTAATCTTCACTCATCGCGCAGTTTTTGGACCCCCAGTGGACCCCCACGAGGGACCTGATTCTGGAGATTGGCGTATGCGGCGGGAAATGACGGATGTATGGCTGCGCGGGCTGAAGCCACCGACAACTGGCAGACTGGAGGTCTGGGATACGCAGGTGGCTGGCTTGTGCCTGCGCATGACGCCGTCTGGTATCGCTACGTGGTCCGCCAGGACGCGAACAACTGACGGGAAGCGAACGCGCGTGGCCCTTGGCGCATGGCCTGCGCTCGGCATCGCGGGGGCCCGGAAATCGGCACGCACTACATTGGTCGATGTGTCGCGCGGTGCCGATCCGGTTGCGGAGAAGCAGGCAGCAAGGGCCGCGCGAGCGGCCAGGGCCGCGCTCCCGACCGTCGCGCACAGACTTGCCCAATGGCGCGAAGCACGCGCGGCCGTGTGGTCCGACGGT
>DASSRN010000320.1:0-25021 GCA_035701785.1 Acetobacteraceae bacterium
TCAATAAAGGAGGGTTCCGCACCGGCCAGACCGGCACGTATTCCATACAGGAAGACTGCACCGGCATGATCTCACTTGATGCCAATGGTGCCATGATCGAGCTGCAAGTGATAGTCGTCGACTTCGGCGCCAGCGCACGTGCCATCGTCAAGTCCGAGCATGTTCCTGGCTTCCCCAATCCGCCAGCAGGTACAAGCTGCAGCGGGGGCTGCGACGAAGGCGTCAACATCCTGGTCGATCTGAAGAAGGACATATACGGCCGGCAGCAGGCGCTCTCCGACCAAAACTGACTTCGACGCGTCTGTTCCCGAAGCACGGCCGGTGGCGGATTCATCCGCCGTCGGTTGCGCGATCTGGGAATTTGCCCGCAGGATGCACCGGATTATCCAGCCGACAACAACCACTCCACAACCGGAGGCGTCCGATGCAGGAAAAGCTGATCTCCGCCGACAACCACATCGATCTGACCTATTGTCCGCCCGATCTCTGGTCCGACAACGCGCCGCGCCAGTGGAAGGAGAGCGCGCCGCGCACCGAGGAGCGCGACGATGGGCTGCACTGGGTCGTCGACGGCCAGGACAAGGGCATGTGGAACGGCGTCGGCCCGGGCTTCCTGAAATACCAGAAGGGCACGTTCCACCACGTCGACGAGATGAAGGACGCCGGTTTCGAATGGGACTATCGCCGCGGCGCGAAGCCGCGTCCCACCACGCCAGGCACCCGCATCGTCGATCTCGACAAGGACGGCGTGCAGGCCGAGATCGTCTACGGCTGCATTATGATCAACGAGATGATCGCCGACACCGCGATGCGCGACTGGGCCGACACGGTCTATAACGACTGGGCCGCCGACTTCGCGAAGCAGGCGGACCCCAACCGCGTGTTCCCGCTGGCAATCGTGCCGAACAGCGATCCCAAGGCCGCCGCCGCCGAGGTGCGGCGGTGCGCGAAGCTGGGCCTGCGCGGCGGCGATCTGGCGTTCAAGCGGATGGGCATTCCGCTGTGGCACCACGACTGGGACGCGCTGTGGGCCGCCGCCGCCGAATGCCACTTCCCGATCGCATTTCACTCCACCGGCTTCAAGGCGGCGCGCGCGCCGGACACGCCGGAGATGGAGAAGGAATACGCGATCGAATACCGTCTGGTCCGATCGGCGCTGTTCCAGACCGACACGATGGAGGTGCTGGTCTCGCTGCTCGCTTCCGGCGCATGCGAGCGCTATCCCGATTTCAAGTTCGTGCTGGGCGAATCAGGCGTGACCTGGTTGCCGTACATCTTCGACCGGCTTGACACCGAGTATCATGATCGCGCCCGCAGCCTGGGCTTCAAGATGAAGCCGTCCGACTACTTCCGCCGACAGGGCTATGTGACGTATCAGCAGGACAACTTCCTGGAGCCGATCATACCGATCGTCGGCGAGGACAACATCATGTGGGGTTCGGACTATCCGCATCCCGATTCGCTGTGGCCCGACTCGCACCGTGTGCTGGAGCAGAATCTTGCTGCGGTCACTCCCACAGTGCGCAGCAAGATCGTGCACGACAACGTGGCACGGCTGTATGGATTGAACTGACCAGCGCCTAGCCAAGGTGCGCGACGCGTCCGGCGACCGCGCGCACCTTGCGTGGTGCGGCACGCCAGATCGCAATCGCCGACAGCAGGCTGCACGCGATCCCGATCCAGAAGGCGATCGCATAGCTGCCGGTTGCGTCGTGCAGCGCGCCGGTGAGCCACGGACCGACCGCCCCACCGCCGATCGAAGCCAGCATAAGCGTGCCGAAGATCGTGCCGTAGTGGCGGCCCTGGAAGATCTCCGCCGGGATCGCACCGATCACCGACGTGACGCCGTAGCCCAGCACGCCCTGCGCGGCGATCATCGCGTACAGCAGCGGCGTGGTCGGCGTATCGTGCAGCAGCAACAGCAGCAGGAATGTCGCGGCGAAGCCCAGCGTGCCGATGACCCAGACGACTTCGCGGCCGATCCGATCCGACAGGTGCCCGAGCGCGATCTGGCCAGGGATGCCGGCAAGGCTCACGCCGCCCAATGCCCAGGCGGCCAGCGTTGGCGCGAAGCCGATCTCCACAAGGTACCGGGTCTGGTGCACCTGCACGGCGTACCAGGCGAACAACGCGCAGAAGTAGGCGATCGCAATCCACCAGAAGCGGCCGGTGCGCACGGCGCGTGCCAGCGTCCAGTCCACTGCGACCCAGTCATGGTCGACGACGTTCGCCGATGTCGCGATGGAAGCGGCGTGTGCCGACGCATCGCCGTCAGGCGCCAGGCCGATATCCTCCGGTCGCCGGCGGACCAGCAGGTTGAGCGGCAGCAATGCCACGAGCACGACGATGCCCAGCACGAAGCATGCGCTGCGCCAGCCAGCACGCACGATGACGCCTTGCAGCCAGGGCAGCAGGATGACCGACCCGACGCCGACGCCGGAGAACGCCAGGCTCATCGCGAGGCCGCGCCGTCGGACGAACCAGGCCGGCAGGAACAGGCCCTGCCCGGTATAGCCCAGGCAGACGCTGCCGGCGCCGACCAGCAGGCCGAGTGTCGCGTAGAGGTGCCATGGCTGGTGCACCAGCGTGGCCAGCAGCAGCCCCGCGCCGATCAGCAGTCCGCCCAGTTCGTTCACTACCAGCGGGCCACGGCGATCCATCAGCCGACCGAGTGATGGGCTCATGATCGCCGAGACGACAAAGCCGAACGAGAACGCGCCGGCGGTCGTGCCGCGGTCCCAGCCGAACTCGTCCAGGATCGGCGGGAACAGCAGGGAAAACGCCGTGCGCGCGTTGACCGCAATGCCCATGGTGATGAACACCACACCGACCACGACCCAGCCATAGAAGAACGGCAGGCGACGGATCATGCCGGCTTCCGTCGCGCCGCGCGGGCCTGGCGTTCGCTGTATTTCATGCCTTCCAGCTTCAGCCCGTCGGGATCGAGGAAGAACACCGCGTAATAGTCGTCGTAGTACTCGCCGGCCGGATCCACGATGGTCGCGCCCATTTCCTGCAGGAACGCCTGTAATTCGTCCACGTCCTTGCGGCTGCGCAACTGGAATGCGTAGTGATGGAAGCCGACATCGCCGATGCGGTACTTGCGCTTGCGGCCCTGTGCATCGGCAGGGCCGATCCAGAAGCGCGTCTTGCCGTTGGTCCAGCCGATCGCATCGTCGTATTCGTCGGAGATCTCGAATCCCAGGAAGGTGAATAGCCGGCCGTAGAACGCCTTGGACTTCTCATAGTCGCTGACCCTGATCACCAGGTGATCGATGCCGACGACGCGTGGCATGGCTCGCTTCCCGTGCAGCTATGTCAATTCAGTGACAGCCATGCCTCATGATTGCAAAGCTGCCGCGAACCCGGCATCTACCCTAGCGCGATACGACGGGGCCGTTGCATGAAGATGACGACCGAGCCGGTTGCTCCGGGCGCGGTGAGGGTGATCCTGGACGGTCGGCTGGACATCACCGGCGCCGCCGCGGTCGATCTCCAGTTCAACGCCGTTGCCGGGTCGCATAACGGCGTGATCGTCGATCTCGCCGCGGTCAGCTTCCTTGCCTCGATCGGCATCCGCACGCTGCTGCTGGGCGCCAAGACCGTGCAGCGCCGCGGCGGCAGCTTCGTGCTGCTGAAGCCTGTGGCCGAGGTGGAGCGCGTGCTGGACGTGATGGGCATGACGGATCTGATGCCGGTGTTTCATGACATCGATGCAGCGATGGCGGCGGTCAGCGCTGGGGCGAAGCCATCGCAGTGACCGACCGGCATTGCCTGACGCTGCGCAACGACGCGACCGAGGTCGCGAGGATGGCGGCCTGGATCGATTGCGCCACCGGGACGCTCGAGGTGCCGCATCGGACGGTGCACGCGTTGCAGCTTTGCCTGGAAGAGGCGGTGGTCAACATCGTCTCGCATGCTGGCACGGCGCACGAGATCGGCATCGCACTGTGGCGCGAGCCTGAGGCGCTGCGCGCTGAGGTGACCGACGATGGGCCGCCGTTCGATCCGCTGGCGCATGCGCTGCCGCCGCAGCCCAGGGACGTGCAGTCGGCGCCGATCGGCGGCCTTGGCATCAAGCTGATGCGCAGCTTCGCCGATCGCATCGCCTGGCGGCGCAGCGGCGCGAACAATGTGCTGACGCTGACCTTCTTCATCGTGGCACCGCTGCCGAAGGAGGTCGGCGGCCCGCAGGGACCCGAGCCGACGCGCTACGGCGACTGGGAAGTGAACGGCCGCGCCAGCGACTTCTGATCGCTCGCGCGCCGCCGCAGTGCAGCGGTCACGGTGTTCTCCAGCAGGCAGGCGATCGTCATCGGGCCGACCCCGCCCGGCACCGGCGTGATCGCGCCCGCCACCTCAATCGCCTCGGCGAATGCCACGTCGCCGACCAGGCGTCCGCCGCTGCGCCGGTTGACGCCGACGTCGATCACCGTGGCGCCAGGCGCGATCCAGTCGCCGCGCACCAGTTCGGGCTTCCCGACCGCCGCCACGAGGATGTCGGCGCGACGGCATTCGGCGGCCAGGTCGCGCGTGCGCGAATGCGCGATGGTCACCGTGGCATGCGCACCCAGCAGCAGCAGCGCCATCGGCCGTCCCACAATGGTGGAGCGGCCCAGCACCAGGGCGCGCGCACCGGCCACTGCCACTCCGGCTTCCGACAGGAGTTGCATGACGCCTGATGGCGTGCAGGGCACGATGCCAGGATGGCCGCTGGCGAGCGCGCCGGCGTTCAGCGGGTGGAAGCCGTCAACATCCTTGTCGGGATCGATTGCCTCGATCACCGACTGCGCGGCGACCTGCGGCGGCAGCGGCAATTGCACCAGGATGCCGTCAACCGCCGGGTCGGCATTCAGCGCTTCGACCTGGGCGATCACTGCCGGCTCGCTGGCATCGGCCGGCAACCGTATGGTGCGGGCCTGGATGCCGGCCTCGTTTGCTGCGCGGTCCTTGGCCCTGACATAGACCGCACTCGCCGGGTCGTCGCCGACCAGGATCACTGCAAGGCCCGGACGGAACGACAGCCTCGCGACTCGATCAGCCAGTTTCGACCGCAGCGCGGCAGCCACAGCCTTTCCGTTGATGATGCGCGCGGTCACAGCGCAGCCAGCTTCGCCACCAGCACGGCAGGATCGCCGGCGACGTGCAGCGTCTTCTCCCGGGTGCTGGCGCCGACGACCAGGCGCACCGCCGAAGGTGCCAGGTCGAGCGCTTCGGCCAATGCCGCGCAGGCCGCGCGCGTGGCGCGGCCGCCTTCCGCCGCTTCACTCACACCGATGCGCAGGCGCTCGCCATCGGCAGCGGGGCCCGCGCCTTGCAACCCGGGACGGCGCGATTTCGGCTGCACCTTCACCGCCACCGTCACGCCGTCGGAGACCGGGCGCCAGAAGATCTTCAAAACACCAGCGGCTGCCAGGCCCCGTAGGTGATCGCAGCATGCACTTTGAACAGCAGCGGCAGCACGACGATCTGGATGAGCACGACGACGATCCATGGGCTGATGTCGATCCCGCCGAAATTCGGCAGGATATTCCGGATGGGTGCGAGGACCGGTTCGGTGATGCGATACAGGAAATCGGCGATCGTCCAGACCAGCCGGTTGCGGGTGTCCAACACCCCGAACGCCGTCAGCATGCTGACGATCGCCGCGAGAATGACGGCCCATTTGAACAGGTTGATGACGTAGTAGATCAACTGAAACAAGATATCGAGCACGCGGTCGGGTCTCCGAGGGTCGGCGGAAGCTAGCGGCGGGTGATTCGGTCCGCAACCTGCACGATCGGCGCCTGCTTGACTTTGACGAGGGGCTCTGAGCATTGTCCGCGCCCTGCCGGGACGGGGCTGTAGCTCAGTTGGGAGAGCACCTCGTTCGCAATGAGGGGGTCAGGGGTTCAAGTCCCCTCAGCTCCACCATCCGCCCGTCCGCAGCTTTCGAGGAACGGCCCCATCGGCCGCGGGCAGATGCCAGGTGGGGAGCTCACCCGACGATTTCCGCAGCCTGACCGCTGGATGAGCCGGCGATTGATCTATATGAATAGGCTCAATCGTCTGGGGTAACACAAGGGTCACAAATGCCGAGTAGCGCGCTTCTGGCGTGGATCGAACCACGCTGCGGCGGTTTTCTCGCCGCGTTCGTAGGTGGTGAAGCAACCAGCCGCGAGCCTGCCACCAGGATGTGCCCCTCATCGCAGTCGGCGCGCGAATGGGTGGAGGCCGAAGCAGCGATCCTGGGCGCATCAGTCGAATGGCAGCGTAACGAATAAAGCACTTTACGTCGACACGATCACCTTCGTGGTTGACTGCGAGATTTGCGCTTGACGCCTTGGACTCCCTGCAATCAGGTTCGATCAAACGAAAACCGATTCGGGGAAATTAACCAGAGTGCGTGGGCTCCTGTTATGCTTTGCAGGCTCAATGGGATCAGGTGCGGCAGTTGCGTTGTTGCTCGTGACGTTCGTGCAGCATTTCCTGGCGGATCCTGGAGAGCGGTTGGTCGCTTCGCCGAAGCCAGCCGAAGCGCATCATATCATCGGGTCGGCGCAGGCGTTCGTGCGCCGGGTCCCTGCAAGCGAGAATGCGCTGCATCCGACAGACGCACAGGCCCGCGATGCAATGCCGGTGGTCGCCACAGCCGTAACTACAGAGCCGGTTGGCGTGCAGCCGTCGCCGTCTGTCGAGACGCCCCCGTCGAAGATTGCGTTGGCCGCGGCCGGGCCCGAACAACCACTATCCGTGCATACCGGCGCCCAGGCGCTGGTTAGCAACGACGCTCATGTCCCAGCAGCGCCGGATCCGACGGGCCGGAGCGAACGGCTTGCGGCAGTGTCGGCTCCCTTCGCACCACCCCAGGCAGAACAGCAAGCGCCGCCGCTGGCGGCTGGAACCCATATCAGCATCCACTACCGGTCGAAGTCCGCGCCGGCCCGCGTGGACGCACAGCAGCTTGCCGCAAGGCTCGCATCCGCCGGCTTCACTGGGCCACAACTCCGAACGACCGCCCACACGATCCGCTCACCGGTCGTACGCTACTATTTCAAGGACGATGCGTCCGCCGCAAAACTCGTGGCGCAAAAGCTGCAGTCGAAGCAGGGCGCGTGGCAGGCCGAGGACTGCACCAGCTACCGCAAGAAGCCGCCGGCAGGAACCATCGAGGTATGGCCGACTGAAAGTCGCTGACGCAAGCGGGGCTATTCTGCCGCCGGCCGGAGCAGCGCTACACCGACAGGCGTTGTCTGTGCATCCTCCAGGATCATCGCGGCTGCCTTCTCGCCGATCATGATCGACGGCGCATTGGTATTGCCGGCGGGCACCGTCGGCATGATCGAGGCGTCAGCCACGCGCAGCCTGCTGATGCCGTGCACGCGCAGCCGCGCATCGACCACGGTGCCGCCTTCTGGTCCCATGCGACAGGTGCCGACCGGATGCAGATTGGAGTTGGCATTGGTGCGGATGTTCGCCTCGAATTCGGCATCGGTGTTCACGCCAGGACCGGGCAGCAGTTCCTCTGCCACATAGGGCACGAGCGCCGGCTGCTGGGTGAACTTGCGCGCCAGCCGCATGCCGGCGGTCAGTGCCTGTATATCCGATCGTGTCTGCAGGAAGTTGAAGCGGATCGCCGGCGGCACCAGTGGGTCGGGGCTCTTGATCTGCACGCTGCCGCGGCTGTCCGGGCGCAGATGGACGGCGCTCAGGCTGAAACCCGGGAACGGATGTGCGATTGCACCCCTGGCATCGCGCGAGGCGTAGCTCCAGGGCGAGAAGTTGAATTGCAGGTCCGGCCGTTCCAGCCGTGGATCGCGGCGTGCAAAGGCGCCCGCCGTCACGCCGTTGGCGGCCAGCGGCCCGGCGCGGAACAGCATGTATTGCGCCAGCGCCAGCACCTTGCGCGGCACGCTGTTCGCCATCTCGTTCATCGTGATCGGCCTGGTACAGCGATACATCAGCCGGACATAGAAATGGTCCTGCAGATGGCTGCCCACCGCGGGCAGATCGTGCACCACATCGATGCCTAGCTCACGCAGCAGCGCCGCGGGTCCGATGCCCGACAATTGCAGCAGTTGTGGCGAGTTGAACACGCCGCCGCTGACGATCACCTCACAGCGGGCGCGCGCAGTGTGGCTTGTGCCGCCGCTGACATAGCTGACGCCGACCGCCTCGCCGTTCTCGACCAGGATGCGCGTGGCGTGCGCGTTCGGCCGCACCACCAGGTTGGCGCGGTTGCGCGCGGGGCGCAGATAGGCGGTCGCGGTGCTCCAGCGACGGCGCTTGCCGGTCGTGCTCTGGAAGTAGCCGGCGCCTTCCTGGCGACCATCATTGAAGTCCTCGATCGCGGGCAGCCCGGCCTGGATCGCCGCCTCCACAACGCGGTCGGCGAGTTCGGCCCGATGCGGCTGGTCGGACACATGCAACGGGCCGCCGACACCGTGGAATGAGTTGGCGCCGCGCTCCTGGTGTTCCGCCTTCTTGAAGTACGGCAGCACGCTGTCCCAGTCCCAGCCGGTGCAGCCGCGCTGCCGCCACTCGTCGTAATCGGCGGCGTTGCCGCGCATGTACACCATGCCGTTGATCGAACTGGTGCCACCCAGCACCTTGCCGCGCGGCTGGTACAGCCGGCGATTGCCGAGTTGCTCCTCCGGCTCGCTCTCATACATCCAGTTGACGCGCGGGTTGGCGTAGACCTGCGAGAAGCCCATCGGGATGTGGATCCACGGATTGCGATCCTTGCCGCCGGCTTCCAGCAGCAGCACGCGGTACTGGCCGGATTCGCTGAGCCGCGCGGCGACTGCGCATCCGGCAGAACCCGCGCCGGTCACGATGAAGTCGAAGCTTTCCTCGCCCGCTTCCATGTGTTTCCCCCGCATTTGGCGCTTGTGATACGCCTCATGCGGATTTGCGGCCAGGGGCCGGCATCAGGCTGCGCTGGCGTGAGGAAGTGGTGGTCAGCCGCAGCGCCGGCTGCGCGCAAGACGCCATCAGAGGGATGGCGCAATACGGATCACGGTTGGCGCAGAACTGCTTCAGCTTGATCGCCGCAATCACATCGTACGCGGCAAGGCAGAGTGCAGGCGCGGTCGGGAAGGATTTGTGGCTGAAGCTGTCGAGCAGCCGTTGGTACTGCGCTCGATCCAACCCATAGGCGTGCGCCACGACCGCATCCATCTCTGCGCGGAGTTGCCAGCGTTGGTCTGCCACACCGATTGCCGGCCAGCTCTGCTTTGCGGCCGCATTACCCAGCTGCTCGTGCCAGAGCGCCGCGAAGCCCGCATGATTGCACGACAGCCGCAGCGCCGCGTGCGCAAGGAACCGTTCGGCAATGGCGGTGAACTTCGGCACCGGCAGTTCGGCCAGAATGTACAGGCTGGCATGCGCCGCCGCCCGCTGCCGCAGCATCCAATCGAACGGAAAGCTGTTCATCACCGCCAGCAGCAGCAGCGCAGAAGCGTTCGACCGGCGCTCCGGCGTCCGCTCCACGCTGATAGTGTGGCCGCACAGCACGCCCGGCGGCAGCATCGTGGCAATCGCCGTGCGTTCATCGGTCGAACGGGCGACTTCCCGGCATGCGAGCCGATAGAACCGGGCGCTCTGCAGCGTGCGCGGCTTGTGCGACAGATCGGCCACCGCGATCGCATGGCGCGGCCTCTCCCATGCGTCACTGAACTGGTGGATCGTCTTGCCTTCGTGCAGCGGGAGTTGGCCTGGACCAGAGGCCGCCCTGAACAGGCCCGCATCGTCGGTCATGTGGATCTCGCGACTGAGCGAGATCCCGGCACGTTCAGTCCAGTCGCCGAACCGTCCATGCCCCATCAGGCGTTCGGCCAACGCCAGATCGGCACGCCCGCGCAGTTCGAGCAGCATCATATGCTGTCCGCCGCATGTCGCGATGAACGCGGCGTCGTACTCCATCAGCCGCCCTGGCTCTTCCAGGTCGGCAAACCGGCTGAGATAGAAGCCGCAACGCACGGAGCGCGTCGGCCCCGGCCGGCGAGCCACGATCAGGGCGAACTTGATCCGCTGGTGGATGTCGAACAGGCGATTCCTATTCTCGAACGAGAGGCACTGTTCAAGTCGGGTTTCCTGTAGGTACAGCCTGCGCACGCCTGATGCGCCTTCATTTGCGTGGAACGCCGATGGCACCACCATGCCGATCGCGCCGTCGTTCGCCGTCAGCCGCAGCATACGCTCGGTGAACACACGATAGAGGTCCAGCTTGCCGCCGACGGCGCCACCGTGCGCGCCAAGTCTCTGGTGCAGGTAGAGGCGCTCCACCAGCCGCTGCTGATGCACGAACGCGGCCTGGTACGATCGCCATGCGCCTGCTATCGCCGGGTCCGACAGCAACCGATCGCGCACCGCATTGCCCGGTGACTCCAGGATGGCAAGATCGAAGCCCGCCAGGAACTCCGCGGTGTTCGGATGCATGATGTCCCATGGCGGGTTGCTCAGCACCGCGTCGAAGCCGCGGGAACGGAACACTTCCGGGAATACGAGATCCCACGGCAGCGCGTCTCTGCCCGCTTCCAGCATCGCTCCCTGCCGGTTGGTCAGCGTCTCCGGCCAGGCGCCGCTGTGCGCCACGTGATGTGCGAGTGCCAGCCACTCGTCATCCATCTCGCGCGTCGCCAGCATCACCGCGCCCGACCATGCGCGAGCCAGCCGCAGCAGCGCCGAGAGCGCGTCGTCCAGGCGCTGCTTTGCCGCACTCTTCACCGCGAGATCCGCAGCATCAGCGCCGACCGACGCCTCCAGCGCATGCACCGCAAGCAGTGCGTTATCGGCTGCCGCGCGCAGTCGCGCATCGACATCATGCGCCAGCAATGCGTCGAGCGGCGCGCCGCTGACCGGCAGCGTCGCCAGCGAATCCAGGAACGCGCCGCCAAGAGAATCGCCGCGCACCAGTCGGTGGTCGAGGAACGTCAGCGGCAGCCCATCGGCATATGATTCGAGCCAGAGCGAAAGTTTCGCCAGTTCGATCGCCAGGCCGTTGCGATCCACGCCGTAGAGGCAGTGCACCGCCACCATCCGCCGGCAGATCGCCAGGGCACGCGCCTGCGACAGCCCGCTCGCGTATCCGTCCGCCGCCCTGCTGGGCAGATACGCAAGCAGCAGCCCGTCGGGGTCTGGCAGACTCTCCAAGCGTTGCCGCAACACGGCGGCGCGCGGTGCGCCTTCCGCCTTTTGTTCGGCGGCGGATGCGGCTTCGTCGCACATCCGACAGGCAGCGTACAGCGCCTCGCCGAGGAACCGGCACGCCTCGACCAGGAAGTGCCCGCTGCCTGTCGCCGGGTCGACCACCTTCAACGACAGGATCGCGCCAGGGTTCGGATCCGTGTCAGGACTGCGCGCAGCGACGTGCGGTGCCAGCGTCTCGCGCACCAGGAAGCGAACGAAGGCATGCGGCGTGTAGTAGGAGCCGGTGGTCTTCCGGCCCGTGCCAGCACGCAAATGGAACCGTCCCGCTGGAATGTCTTCAGCCAACATGGTGCGCGCGCCAGCCGCATCACTGCGGTCACGATAAGCCGCACAGCTTTCGGTGGGCAGCACCACTTCGAGCCTGCCGCGCCGCAGACGGGCCATCGACATGCTCGCGATACCAGGCTCGAGTTCGAGCAGTGCCTCATAGACGTGGCCCAGTTCCTCGACATCCAGCGCGCCATAGTGCACGCGCTCGCGCGGCCGGCCCTTCGGCATCGTCCACAGCAGCCGGTCCAGCAGCAGCGCAACGGCGCGCTCGCCCCAGCGCAGCCGGTCGAGCAGCGGTGTCGCTTCGGCACCGAACAGCGCGCCGCCCAGCGGCGTCACCGACAGTTCGCTGCATGACAGCCCATCACGGAAGATCTGGAGCAGGAAGCGCAGCCCGCCTTCCAGCAGGCCGCCGGTGTCATGACCATGATCCAACGCACGCCGCACCAGCGGTCCAAGCGCGCGATTGGGCGACAGCGTTTCACGCCATAACCGCGTCGAGGCGAAGCTGAAGGCGCAGGCTGCATGGCCGGCGCTTTCCAGCTTCAATATGAACAGCAGGCGATAGACGATGATCAGTCCTTCGTGCCACAGCGTCGTGGCCGCAACGACGTCGCGGGCACCTGCATTGTCCGGATGATCGAGCACCGCCTGAAGGAAGCCTTCGATCGCGTGGCGCGCCTGCACCCGCAGGTCCCGCGTCACGCGCGTCTGGCTCAGGCGTGCGGCATCGAGGACATCGGACAATGACGCGATGTCCTTTGGTGTGGCGAATGCCCGCACAAGGCGATACGAATCGGGCGCCATCGACCGATTGCGCCAGCCTTCGCTGCCGGTGAGCGGGATCGCGACGTGACTGTCCTGCCGTGCCGGATCGCACAGCATCAGACGAAGTGCATCGCCATCGGTGAGCAGTCCCAGGCGCTCGCCGCTCGCCAGCAACACGCGCTGCGCACTGCGCATCGGACTGAAGCGATACGCACGGCCAGTGCGGTGCGGCGCATCGAGATCGGTGTCGGCGGCAAAAGCCCAGGCGCGCAACCGCGCGCCGCATGGCGATTGCAGCAACCAGCCGCCGTCCTCCGCACCCTCGCGCGTCATCGCCTCCGTCTGCCGCACTGGCGTTGCGAACCCGAGCGATCGCGCCAGCGGTGCGATGACGTGGCTGCACACACTCGACGGACCGCCGCCGGTGCGCAGCTGGCGTCGCAATGTGCTCCACTCCCGCTCGACGGCTGTGGCATCTGCCGGCAGCAATCCGAGTTTGGTCAGCACCGCGCCAAGCTCGAAATGCACGAAATGCTCCGGCAGCGCCGGACCGTGGAAGGCGCAATCCCGCAGGTCGAGATTCACTCGGCCGGTACCAGCATCAGCATGCCGATCGGTGACAGCACCGAGGGCGCCAAATCGGCGTACTCCGCGTGCAGTGTGCTACTGCGCTGGTAAAGCTCGACCACGTCGCCCGCCTCACGCCGGGACGAAGGCGCGTTGTTCGCATCGGCTGCGAAGGCTGCCAACCGATCGAGCGGCGATTGCAGTGTCTGCCAGTCTGGCCGGGATGTGCGCGTGCCGAACAGATCGCCAATCTGCGGCACGAACACGCCGCAGATGCCGTCAGCACGCCGGTTTAGCCAGTCATGCAGGTCACTGCGTGTCCGCGCGGTGCGCTGCTGATGCGTCGAGCAGCTGCTTGATTTCATCGGCGACAGCCGCATTCGCGCGGCTTTCTGCCTCGGCCAGGCGAGGTAGCACCCAGTGCGCAAAGCGAGAGTGCCACACGTCGCGGGGCAGAAGCGGCCCGTCATAGGCAGCGATATCGAGCCAGCGTTCCGCTTCCCATACCGCCACCGCCTCACCGGCTTCGGGCAGCAGAACGGCGACGACGCGCCGGAACGCAACATGCCTCGCTCCGCGGATCGCCACGCCGAAGGTCAGCAGCACACGTGCAGTATCGCCGATATCCGACATCGCCACGCTGACCCGCGCGTCCCAATCCACCCTGGACACGGCTTGCACCCGGCTGATGGCACGCCGCACCACCGGGTGTGAGCGACCGAGAAAGGCCAGCGAGCGCCCATCCTTGTCACGCAACTTCGACCGGTCACGTGTAAAACGCAGCGCATGGCGTGCCGGATCAAATCCAGGCAGACCATCCAGCCCTGCCTGCCAGACGTCTGGCAGCTGCAGCACGCCGCGTGCTGCGGTGCCCCGACCGGTCTCCGCAGCGATCGCTTTGGCGACGAAGCGCGGCAGATCGATGCGCCTCGCCGTCCGATCGTTGCGCACCGTCATGACGTTCGCAGCGTCGGCACTGAATGACTGATCCATCCAGCCATGGCGCACGGCCGACCGGTCGAAGGCATCGAACGCCTGGTCGATCTCGCGCAGCATGTCGCGATACGCATCGGCTCCGGCATCTTCCGCCGCGCGGTCCAAGGTGCGGATGGCGGATGGTTCATCGTCGAACAGCCCCGCCTGGCGTTCAGCAAATCCAGCGACAAGCCCGGTGCTCCACGCGTCCTCGTCCGCCGTCACCCCGAGCGTGTCGGGCATCACGTCGAGCCGCGCACGCGCCTTCTCGTATTTGGCGATCAGGCGCAGCAGCAGGCGCTCTTCGAACGTGCCCACCAGATACAGATACCGGATCTGCGGCGCGTGCACCTGGCCATAGCGGTCGATGCGGCCGTTGCGCTGCTCCAGCCGGTTCGGGTTATAAGGAAGGTCCAGGTGGATCAGGTTGCAGCAGCGCTGCTGCAGATTCAGTCCTTCGGCCAGCGAATCCGTGCTGAGCAGGACGATGCCGTCCCTTTCGGCACACAGTTCCGCGGCGCGGGCCCGCTCGCGGTCGTCATCAGCTCCGCTGATCGCCAGCACCTCGCCATCGACCGCATCGCGCAAGGTGCGCACGGCGGCGAGCAGGCTGTCGGCGTATTCCGTGTAGATCAGCACATTGGCGCCGGGACGCGCACGCCGGATCGCCGCAACTTCCCTGGCGGCCGCTGCCAGTTTCGGATCGCATGTTTGCGCGGCCTCGCCCAGCCTGATCAGGTGCTCAAGCGCATCGGCGATCGACTCGTCAGCAGAGGTGCGCAACTCCGCCGCCATCCCATCCGCTTCCAGCTCCGCCAGTTCGCTTTCGTCGCGCTGTTCCAGCACACCGAACCGCAGCAGCCGCTTGCGATAGGCGCGCAGCGCTCGCGCGCGTTCCCGTCGCAGCGTCTCGGACTCACTCTCGGGGGCAGCATAGCGCTGCTGCACCACGCGCAGCGTGCTCACGCAGGCACTGATGGTCGAGACCGAACGCTTCAGCAGACTGACGAACGCCAACGCGTCGGTGTATTCGCGGCGTCGTGCCGCACGTCGCAGCCGTGGCGCGACCAGCGCTGCCAGAGCGCCATGAAAGCGCCGTACCGGCGCAAGCGCTGCGCCCTCCAGAGCCACCTTGACCGGCAGCACGCGACGCTCCGGAAATATCGGCGCGCCGGTCGCCGCGTCGCGAACCTGCGACTTCAACCGTCGCACGACGTGGCGTCGATACGCCTTGCCAACCATGCCGCCGCGGCCATCGACGAGGCTCGGATCGAGCAGCTCAATCAGCGAGGCGAAATGCGGATCGTACCCGTCGTGCGGCGTTGCCGTAAGCAACAGCAGCCCGTCACTGCGGCGCGCCGCCACCTCGGCCAGCCGCCGGCGCTGCGTCTCCTCGCGATCGCTGCCTGCGCCGCCGCCGAAGCAGTGGTGCGCTTCATCGATGATCGCCAGGTCCCACGCGGTGCGCTCCAGCTCTTCCAGCACACGTTCCTGCTTGGCGAAGTCGAGCGACGTCAGGCACAGCGCGACCGCGTCGAACGGATTGCCGCCGAGTTCCAGCCGGCGCTGCTGCTCGTGCAATGCCAAGGCATCGGCGATGACGGCGAAGCGCAGGCCGAAGCGCTGCCGCATCTCCTGCGACCACTGCGTCAGCAGCGGCCCCGCCGGTGATATTACCAACACGCGGTGCGCACGCCGCCGCGCGATCAGTTCGCAGGCGATCAGCCCCGCCTCGATCGTCTTCCCCAGGCCGACGCCGTCCGCGAGCAGCAGTCGTGGCCGCGGCATCTCGAGCGCACGCAGCAGCGGCACCAGCTGATATGATTCGACGCGGACGCGCCCGGGCTCTGCCAGCAGCATGTCCCCGGGGCCGAGTACCTGCTCCAGTAGGCAGGCCAGATGATGCAGTCGCCACGCCGGCAACGGACCAGGCGCATCGGGCCGTAGTTCCGAGCGCAGCATCTCTACGCGTTCGGCTGGATGGAGGATGTCCCACTCGAGTCCAGCCATGTCGCCGCCGGCGCAGCGCAGCCGCAGCAGCGTCTGTGCGCCCAACGCGGTAGCCTCGATCACATCCCAGGCCAGACCCCGCGCGTTGACGCGGCTGCCGACCGGGAACTGCCCATCCATTGCGCCACCGTCGATTTTCGACGGCGGCGACTTTCGTCATGGAGGGTTAATCAAATCGGAACGCGCAGAGCCTGAGGATGTCCTGGTGCAGGTGATAACTCTCGACCGTCGTTAGCGCTTGATCCCGGCCAGGCCGTTCTGGATCCCCGTCGTTGCCCAGGGCGCCCAAGGCATGGTGAAGAACTTGAACCCCTTCTGGACGAAGAAGTTCGGGTCCATCCCGGGCGGGATAAAGTACATTCCCGCGGTTACGCTGTGCTTCGCGGCGGTTGCCGCGATCTTATCGAGCGCTCGCTGATAGGTGTCGCACTTGTAGTCGAGTGGCACGCCCAGCTCGATTGAAAGGTCAGACGGGCCGATCAGCAGGACGTCGACTCCCGGGACCGAGGCGATGGCATCGAGATTCTCCAGCGACTGGTTGGTCTCGATCATCGGCACGATAACCAGCTCGTTGTTCACGGCATCCATGTAATCGCGGTAATTCTTGAACTCGCCCCAATCGCCGCGCACTCCGGCGTTGCTGCGGTTACCCTGGGGGTAGTAGCGGCAGGCGCGCACCATCGCCTCCGCCTCCGCGCTTGTGTTGATCATCGGCGCGATGATGCCCCGCGCGCCGGCGTCAAGCGCGAAGCAGATCTGATACGCCTCGTTGGCGGCGACGCGCACCAGCGGCGCCGTCTGCTTGCCACGCATCGCCTGGATCGGCGGTTGCAGCTGCTTGATTTCCCAGGGCGAGTGCTGGGTGTCGAACAGCAGGAAGTCGTACCCGGCGTCGGCCAGAATCGACACATCCACGATGGGAGACCCGGAGGTCCCGACGACGGTTCTACCCGACTTGATGGAGTCTTTGATGGCGTTCATCTGGCGTCAATGCCTCCCACAGTAGCTTTCGCATCCATTCAACAGTGTCAGCGATGCAGCATTGCACATCCGAGGCCGCCAGTCCCCTGCCACCCTCCCCTAGATCCGATATCTATCGTTGTAGCGTTTGAGGAAGGCGCGCACCCGTTCGGTCGCTGGCGAGAACAACAGCTGGTCCGGCTTGCCCTGCTCGACGATCACGCCATCGTCCATGAACACGATGCGGTCGGCGATGTCGCGCGCGAAGCTCATCTCGTGCGTCACCACCACCATCGTCATGCCGGCTTTCGCCAGTTGCTGCATCGCCGCCAGCACCTCTCCCACCAGTTCGGGATCCAGCGCCGAGGTCACTTCGTCGAACAGCATGATCTTCGGATCCATCGCCAGCGCCCGCGCGATCGCCACACGCTGCTGCTGGCCGCCGGAGAGCCGCGCCGGAAATTCCCCAACCTTGTCCGACAGCCCGACCATCGCCAGCAATTCTCGTGCGCGCGCCTCGGCGCGCGCCCGAAGCACGCCCTTCACCCGCACCGGCGCCGCCGTGATGTTATGCAGCACGGTCATGTGCGGGAACAGGTTGAAGCTCTGGAACACCATGCCGACGCTCTCGCGCGCCGCGGCGATCTCGCGCTCCGACATGCGCACCCGCTGCCCCATCCGGCCATCGCGCCGATAGCCGATCGGCGCGCCGTCCACCGTGACCGTGCCCTGTTCGTAGTCCTCCAGCAGGTTGATGCAGCGCAGCAGCGTGGTCTTGCCCGAGCCGCTGGGGCCGATCACCACGACGACCTCGCCGGGCGCGACCGACAGCGACACGCCGCGCAGCACCTCAAGCGCGCCGAAGCGTTTGGATATCCCGATCACCTCCAGCATCGGCCGGCTAGTGACCGTGAAGGACGCTTCGCTCGAGATGTCTGCCATAGAGTGCCAGTGAGTAGCAGATGCAGAAATAGATTGCGGCGGCGCCGATGAAGATCTGGAACGGCGCCAGCGTGCGCTCGACGATCTCGCGGCTGGCCATGGTGAGTTCCCACAGCCCGACGACAGACACCAGCGAGGTGGCCTTCACCAGGTTCGCGCACAGGCTGACGAAGGGCGGCGACGCGAGCCGCAGCGCCTGCGGGAAGATGACGATCCGCAGCATCTGCCGGCGCGTCATGCCCAGGCTGCGCGCCGCGTCCCATTGTCCACGCGGCAGCGACAGGATGCCGGCGCGGAACACCTCGCTCATAAATGCGGCGTAGTAGAGCGCGAGCACCACGACGACGCCCCAAAACGGCGGCAGGTCGATGCCGGTCAGCGGCAGCAGGTAGTAGGTGAAGGTCAGCAGCACCAGCAGCGGGATACCGCGGATGACGAACAGGTAGCCTACCACCGCGCTGCGCACGGCGCTGTTGCCGAATACCTGCGCCAGCGCCAGCAGGATGCCGCAGATCGTCGCCGGCACGATCGAGGAAGCCGCCATCAGCAAGGTCATACCGGCACCACGGAACAGGTACCAATAGCCGTGCAGGAGGGGTGCGAATTCCTTCACTGCGCGAAGGCGAGCTTGTGCTCGAACAGCTTGCCGACCGCGCTGGCGACCGAGGTCAGCACCAGATAGATAATCGCCACGCCGAGAAACACGTCGTAGGTGTTGGCAGAAGACTCCACCCAGACCTGCGCGACCTTCATCATGTCCATCACCGCGATCGCCGCCACCTGCGAGGTGTCCTTGGTGATGCTGATCGCCTGATTGGTCATCGGCGGGATGATGCGCGCGACAACCTGCGGAATGACAACGGAGGTGTACAGCGTCCACCGCCGCATTCCCAAGGCCTTTCCCGCTTCGTACTGTCGCGGGCTGACCGACTGAAGTCCGCCGCGATAGATCTCCGCCACGTAGCCGCCGTTCTGGATGCAGAGCGCAAGCAGGCCGGAGGCAAACCCCGACAGTCCGAAGCCGATCATCGAGAAGCCGAAATACACGATGTACATCTGGATCAGCAGCGGCGTGTTGCGCACGATCTGGATGTAGGCGCCGGCGATCCACGACAGCGGCCCGCGCGTGCTGTTCGCCAGCGCGACGACCAAGCCCCAGAAAAGGCAGATGGCGAATGTCAGAATGGCGAGTTCCACCGTCACCTCGGCGCCCTCCAAAAGCGCCGGGATCAGTCGGGCGATGAAATGCGGATCGAACGGCACGTCAGTATTTGTTGTAATCGTAGAACCGCTGCGGCGGCGGATCCTTCTTCATCCACTTCTGGTACCACGCGACATACTGGCTGTAGCGCGACCCGTAGCGGAGCTCGCCGACCCAGGTATCCAGGAACAGCCACCACTTGAAGTCGCCAGGCTTCATGAAGATCGAGTCCTGCGACACGTAGGCGAACGGCGTGCCCGCCGTATCCAGTCGCACAAGGTCCTGGTTCTCGGCCTCGTAGTAGTCGGCGATCGGCTTGTCGATCGCGAACGCCGTGGCGCGGCCGGTTTTCACCGCCAGGAACAGCGCGGACGGGCTGTCCAGCAACAGCTGCTTGACGTTCGGCAGCACCTGCTTGGCACGCTCGATCGCAGGCGGCACGTTCAGGATGGCATAGGTGAACTTCGAGTTGTTCAGCTCCTGCACCGTCTTGATGCCGGCGTCCTTGCGCGCGATCAGGCTGCCGCCGGTATCGAGGTACGGCCGCGTGAACGCGATGCGGACCGCGCGGTCGCCGGTGATCGTGGTCGAGCACAGGCCGAAATCGATCTTGCCGGACAATGCCGCCGGAAAGCGCCCGTCCGATTGCAGCACGACGAATTCGACCTTCTTCGGATCGCCCAGCAGGTCCTTGGCGATCTCGCGCGCCATGTCGATCTCGAAGCCCACCAGTTCGCCGCTGTCATCGACATAGGCAAGCGGCGGCGACGTGCTGTAAGTGCCGACGATTATCTTGTCGCGCTTCAACACCACGTCCAGCAGCGATTCCTGCGCGCTAGCCGGCAGTGCGAAGCAGGCAAACGCCATCATCAACAGCACACGAACCATTTATGGAGCCCCCCGAACCGCGTTGCGGCAACTGCATGAATTGCAATCAGCGTAGCCCGCGGTTGCGGCGCTGATCAAGCCGGAGCACCTGGGATCGACAGCCCGGCTCCCGGCGGCGCATGTTGGCGCCGACAATGGGAGGAAGGCGATGAACGACGTCGGCACCGTACACGGCACGCCGTCGGTAGACACCTTGTCGGGTCGTGTGCGTGGCGCGATCATCGAAGGCGTCGCTGCGTTCAAGTGCATCCCGTACGGCGCGCCGACATCGGGCGCTGACCGCTTCATGCCGCCGCGCAAGCCGGCGGCGTGGGCTGGCGTGCGCGACGCACTCGAATACACGGGGCACGCGCCGCAGGAAGGACTGCGGCCGCCATCACGCCCGGAACTGGCCGACTTCTCCGGACCGCCTGATACCTCGCCGGAGACCGAGGACTGCCTCACGCTCAACGTCTGGTCGCCCGGACTGGATGGTGCGAAGCGGCCGGTCATGGTGTGGTTCCATGGCGGTGCGTTCGCCTATGGCACGGCAAATGTTGCGCGCCTGCAGGGCTCGCGCCTGGCGAAGCGCGGTGACGTTGTCGTGGTCACCGTCAACCAGCGGCTCAACATCTTCGGCTTCCTCGATCTCTCCGTCGTTGGCGGAGCCGAGTTCGCGGCGTCCGGCAATGCCGGCACGCTCGACATGGTCGCGGCACTCGAATGGGTGCGCGACAACATAGCGCAGTTTGGCGGTGATCCAGGCAATGTCACGATCTTCGGCGAGTCGGGGGGCGGCGGCAAGGTCAGCACCTTGCTGGCGATGCCGTCGGCACGCGGGTTGTTCCACCGCGCCATCGTGCAGAGCGGCGCCGCGGTGCGGCTGCGCGAGCGCGACCGTGCCACGAAGCTGACCGACGCGGTGCTGAAGACGCTTGGGCTCACCGGCAACGACCTGCCGAAGCTCCAGTCGCTGCCGATCGCGCAGCTGCTCGCCGCGGTGGAACCGGCGCAGAAGGCGATCGGTCCCGCGCCACAGTCGCTGTTCGACCGCTATCCTTTCGGCCCCGTTGTCGATGGCACGATCGTTCCGGCGCATCCGTTCGATGCATCGGCGCCAGCGTGCTCCGCCGATATCCCGTTGCTGATCGGCGACATGAAAGACGAGATGGCGAGCTTCCTCGCGCGCGACGACAAAGTATGGCAGCGCACACTGACTGAGCCGGAGCTGCGCGAGCGCGTCGCCGCGGTGGCCGGCTCGCATGTCGATGCGGTGATCGAGACCTATCGCCGGCTGTACCCGGAAATGAACCCGGCAGAACGGCTGATCGCCACGCTGACCGATTCCAACTTCCGCATCCGCTCACTGATCGTCGCCGAACAGAAGGCAAGGCAGGCTGGCGCGCCGGTGTTCATGTACTCGTTCGAATGGGAGACGCCGGTGCAGGGCGGCAGGCTGAAGGCGCCGCATGCGCTGGACGTGCCGTTCACCTTCGACACCATCGACCTCACCAATGCGACGGACCGCAGCGACGCCGCACACCGGCTTGCGGCGACGATGTCGGCCACCTGGGCGGCGTTCGCCCGGTCCGGTGTGCCTGACAACGCGCTGATCCCGCACTGGCCGGAGTACGATCTCGCGACCCGTGCGACCATGCTGCTGGACGCCGAATGCCGGATCGAGAAGGATCCGCGCGGCGAAACACGACAACTCTGGCAAACGATCACCAGCCGCTGACAGAGGAGGGCTCGATGAACGACACGGTCACGGCACCCGCCAACGAACGCCAGGCGTTCTACGATCGGATCGGCGAGCACTCGCTGGCGCCGCTGTGGGAGCGCCTGCATTCGATGGTGACGCGCCAGCCGGTGACGCCCGCGCTGGCGGCGAAGTGGGACTACGACAACGTCGTCCGTCCGTTCCTGATGCAGGCTGGTGGGCTTATCACTGCGAAGGAGGCCGAGAGGCGCGTGCTGATCCTGGAGAATCCGGGACTGCGCGGCCAGACCTCGATCACGCATTCGCTGTTCGCCGGACTGCAACTTATCATGCCGGGCGAAGTCGCACCGGCGCATCGGCATTCGCAGTCGGCGCTGCGCTTCATCATCGAGGGTCAAGGCGCGTACACCGCGGTCGAAGGCGAGCGGACGCTTATGCAGCCGGGCGACTTCGTCATCACGCCGAGTTGGACCTGGCATGATCACGGCAATGATACCGCCCAGCCGATGGTGTGGCTGGATGGGCTCGACATCCCGATCGTGCGGCTGTTCGACGCTAGCTTCGCCGAGCCGGCCAATGCAGACAGCCAGACGGTGACGCGACCGGAAGGCGACAGCCTGGCGCGCTTTGGTGCGAACATGCTGCCGGTGGACTGGCATCCCACGGTGAAGAGTTCGCCGGTATTCAACTATCCCTATGCGCGTTCGCGCGAAGCGCTCGCGACGCTGGCGCGCAACGGCGACCCGGATGCCTGCCATGGCTATAAGCTGCGCTATGTGAACCCGGCGTCGGGTGAGTCGGCAATGCCGACGATCGGCGCGTTCATGCAGCTGCTGCCGGCGGGCTTCGCCGCTGCACCCTATCGTTCGACCGACGGGACGGTGTTCGTCGCGGTGGAGGGCGAGGGCGAAACGGTGATCGGCGACACGACGATCCGCTGGAAGCCGCGCGACATATTCGTCGCACCAAGCTGGCAATGGCAGCGGCATCGCGCCAGCAGCGAGGCGGTGCTGTTCAGCTTCTCCGATCGCCCGGTGCAGGCGAAACTGGCGCTGTGGCGGGAGGAGAGGGGTAGGCTTGGTTGACCGCTCTGCGGCATTGCAGAAAGCGTTCCAAATGCCTCATACAATCCATGACATCGGCGTAGCCAAACAGATCGGCGCCTACAGCGATGCCATTGAGACTGCGCCGAATCTGCGTTGGCTCATGACCTCTGGAACCCCAGGGCTCTCGATTGGCGGCGACCTTCCCAAGGATATAACCGGTCAAGCCGAGCTCGCGTGGAAGCATATACTCAACGTGCTGGAAAAGGCGGGCATGTCGACGGTCACTTCGTGAAAGTCACGCAATACCTGACCCGTGCGGAAGATATTCCGGCCTATGCAAAGGTAAGAGCGCAGATGCTGGGTGACGTGCGGCCTGCCTTCATGCTTCTCGTCGTGCCTCAGCTTGTGTGGCGGGAGATTCTGCTCGAAGTCGAGGTTATTGCTGCGAAGGCATAACCCGAAGCAGGTGGAACAGGCTGAGGAGAGACCCCTCCCCTGCGCGTGCAGGGGAGGGGCAGACCTGATCAGCCTTCCGACGACTGATCCAGGTTGACGCCGACGAAGCGCGGCTGCCCATCGCGGATGATGCGCAGCGCGACGGCGTGGTCCTTTGCGGCACTGCGGATCGCGTTCGCCACCTCGCCAGGCGAGGCGACCTGCTTACCGCTGACGCCGACGATCACGTCGCCCGCCTGCAGGCCTGCCTGCTCCGCCGGCGAGCCCGGCTCGACGTTGCGCACGACGGCGCCACGCGTGCCGTCCGGCACATCCAGCTGACCGCGCAGCTCCGGCGACAGTGGCGCCAGCGCCAGGCCGACGCGCTCGCGCGACGGCTGGTTGGTGTCGTTGTTGGCGGTCTGCTCGTTCGGCATCTGGCCGACCTTGACCGTCACCGACTTGCTGTTGCCGTCGTGCAGCACCTGAAGCTGTGCATCATTGCCCGGCGCCACGGATGCAATGTCGACGGCGAGGTCGCGCGGGTTCTTCACCGGATGGTCGTTCACCGCGGTGACCACATCGCCCGGCTCGATGCCAGACTGAGCGGCCGGCGCGTCATGCTGCACGCCGGCGATCAATGCACCGGAGCCGGAGCCCATATGCAGCGCCTTCGCCATGGTGTCGCTGACCTGCTGCGCCTCGACGCCGATATAGCCGCGCGTCACCTTGCCGGTCTTCTCAAGCTGGGCGACGACGGTATGGATCATGTCCGACGGGATCGCGAAGCCGATGCCGATCGAGCCACCCGACGGCGACAGGATCGCGGTGTTCATGCCGATCACCTTGCCGTCCTGGGTGAACAGCGGACCGCCGGAGTTGCCCTGGTTGATCGGCGCGTCGATCTGGATGAACTGGTCGTACGGCCCCGAACCGATGTCACGGCCGCTGGCCGAGACAATGCCGGCAGTCACCGTGCCGCCGAGACCGAACGGGTTGCCCATCGCGACCACCCACTCGCCCGGCTTCACGTTGGCCGAGTTGCCAAGCTGGATATAGGGCAGCTGCTTGTCTGCGTTGATCTTCAGCACCGCGATGTCGGTGCGCGAGTCACGCCCCAGAACCTTCGCCGGCAGGACCGTGCCGTCGTCCAGCGTGACGGATACCGTCTTCGCGTCCTTCACGACGTGGTTGTTGGTGACGATCGTGCCGTTGGCATCGACGATGAAGCCGGAGCCGCGCGCCTCGATGGCATGCGCGCGCGGACCCATGCCGCCGCCGAACGGGAAGCCACGGAACGGCATCGGCATCTGCTGGTCTTCGTTTTCAGACGAGGCGTTGACGTTCATCTTCGTGGTGATCGACACCACCGCCGGCTTCACCTGCGCGACCAGGCCGGTGAAGTCGGGAAGCGCATTATTGGTCATGCCGGCGCCGGGCGGGTTCACCGGGGCGCCGGGTGTGGCCGCCTCGGGCGCGGCGAAGCCAGCGTGACCAAACGCGAAGCCGCCGAGAGCAGTGCCGGCGAGCAGCACCGCAGCCATGGCGCTGCGGCGCCAGCGTCTTGGCGTAGGGAACGGGACAGTGGACTGGGTCATGATTTCTCCGTGAGGAAACGTGCCGATAGAGCCGAGGCGGCAGCCATGCAGGCGCCGCTGACAAGGGACAAAATGCGGCGAAGCGCGTGAACGTTCGCCCGGTGCAGCGATTAAACCAGCGTCATGTCGATTAAATTGCTGTCACGCTTGCAGCCGGGCCGCGCCGTGCCAGTCAGCTACGGCCG
Organism: Acetobacteraceae bacterium; assembly: GCA_035701785.1. Taxonomy (GTDB): domain Bacteria; phylum Pseudomonadota; class Alphaproteobacteria; order Acetobacterales; family Acetobacteraceae; genus JAMXLO01. The sequence goes on from DASSRN010000320.1 coordinate 24,735, forward strand.
GAGCGGATAGCCACCCTGCGCCGCCGAAGCGCCTTCCAGCAGCACGGCGACCCTCTCCGCCAGCTCGAGCCGGGTCACCGGCTTGCGCAGCAGCAGGAATGCCCCTTCCAGCACATCCAGGGTGGAGACGGCAGTCTCATTGGTGAAGCCGGTGAGAAGGATCGCCGGGAGGTGGGGATAGCGCCTCTGCACAGCCTTGATCACGCTGATCCCGTCCATCGCGGGCATCGAGAGATCAGCGATGACCAGGTCGATGGTTTCGCCGGCGTCCAGGCGCAGCAGGGCTG
>DASSRN010000321.1:0-12254 GCA_035701785.1 Acetobacteraceae bacterium
GCCGGCGCCGGTGACCAGCGCGACCTTGCCCTTGAAGTCCATGTTTTCCTCCGCTGCGTCGGTTGTTGCGGAGGCTAGCACAGGCCGGCTTACGGGAGGAACTCGTGACGCGCCTCTTCGAGGCACGCCCACACATACGGCGCGAAGGAGCGCGCCACGTCGATGCGGAACGTGTCCGGCGCGGTACGCCACAGCAGGATGCCGGCCTTGCCGAATGCCGTCCGCGTGCACATGCCGACCGGGAACGTAGTGTCATGCAGATCGAGCGCGCAGAACGCGTTGATGACCCATGCGGCGCGCGGCCCCGACACGGTCAGCGCGGTGTCGCGGTGCGACACGTCGACAACGCCAGAGCCGCGGGGCTCATCGTTGGGTGTGAGCAGCAGGAACTCGTCGGGACCGAGCCAGAGCAGGGAGCGGTCGCCGTTCGTGTGGGCGCGGCAGACAGCGGGCGGCGACAGACCAATCGTCGCGAGCACCGCCTCGCTGCGAACGAGCAGCCGCGTCGTGGGGGGGACCGCGGACAGCGCCGCCGCCGGGCAGGCGGGCGATGCCGCGGCGAGCGTCGTCAGCGGATGCACGCGCTCAGCCATGCAGGCGCTCGCCCTGCCTATCGTAGAACACCGAATCGGTGACGCGAACTGCCGTGCTGCCATGCTGCATGGGCACCGTGAGATTCTGGCCGATCCGTGCGCGTCCGCTGGACAGCAGTGCGAGCGCGATCGGTTGCTGCAGGGCCGCGCTCCAGTAGGCGGAGGTGACATGACCCATCGATCGGTTGCCGTGATCAGCGACAAGCTGGGCGCCTTCCTCCAACACTTCGGATGACAACAGGCCAACCAAATGTTTGCGCTCTGGCCGCTGCATATCCGGCAGCATTAGCGAACGCTTGCCGACGAAGTCTCGCTTCGCTCTGGCTATGGTCCAGTCGAGGCCGACGTCGGCGGGAATGACAGTGCCGTCGGTTTCCTGGCCGACCACGATGTAGCCCTTCTCGGCGCGCAGTACGTGCATGGCCTCGGTGCCGTACGGCGCGATGCCGTGTGCTTGACCCGCCGCCAGTACCGCCTCCCAGACGGCGGGTCCGTAATCTGACGGCACGTTGATCTCGTACCCGAGTTCGCCGGTGAAGCTGACACGGAACAGCCGCGCCGGCACGTCACAGACGTGGCATTCGCGCACGCTCATGTGCGGCATGGCAGCGGGTGCGATGTCGATGTCGGCCAGTGGTGCGATCACCTGCCGTGCGGAAGGGCCCTGAACGGCGATCACCGCCCACTGCTCGGTGGTGGACGTGAGCCATACGTGGAGGTCGGGGAATTCGGTCTGTCGATAATCCTCCATGTGGTGCAGCACATGCGCGGCACCGCCGGTTGTCGTGGTGACGTGAAAGCGGTCGGGCGCCAGCCGGGCGACCACGCCGTCGTCCATAACGCAGCCGGCCTCGGTCAGCAGCAGGCCGTAGCGACAACGCCCCTGGGCGAGGCGCAAAAAGCTGCCGGTGTAGATACGATCGAGGAACTCCGCGGCATCCGGTCCGGTCACCTCGATTTTGCCGAGTGTGCTGGCGTCGAACACTCCTACCTCGGTGCGGACCGTAAGACACTCGCGCTCCACCGCGCGTTCCATGTCCTCGCCGGGGCGTGCGAACCAGCGGGCGCGCTGCCATTGGCCAACATTCTCGAACACCGCACCGTGGGCCCAGGCCCAATCGTGCATCGGCGTGTGCCGCAGCGGTTCAAACAGGCCGCCGCGCGCCGCGCCGGCAAGTGCGCCGAACGTCACCGGGGTGTATGGCATGCGATAGGTGGTGTGCCCCACTGCCGGCACGTTCCGGTGCGTCAGGGCGGCCACGGTCGCCATGACGTTCAGGTTTGCGGTCTTGCCCTGATCGGTCGCCATACCGGCAGTGGTGTAGCGCTTGACGTGCTCGATCGAGCGGAAGCCTTCGCTGGCGGCGATGAACAGGTCCTTGGTGGTGACGTCGTTCTGGAAATCGACGAATGCCTTGCCGCCGCCCGTCCATGGCGGCACGACGATAGATGTGCGCACTGACGCACGCGCTGGTGCATCGGCGCCGGCTCCGGCGGCATCGCCTTCCTGGACACACGCGTTCACATCGAGCGTGCCGTTGCACGCGCCGGCGCACCGCACCTGTTCCGTCCACGCGCCCGGCAGGAAGACACCGATCGCCTCGTCGTAGCGCAACTTGGCGCGCGACTGTGAGTAGAGGTGCACTGAGGGAATCCAGCCACCGCACATCAGCACGAGGTCGCACGAGATGCTCTCACCATTCGACAGCGTCACCCGACTCACGCGTCGTGTGCCGGTGGTGTTTGCCACGCCGACTCCCAACAGCATCGGCAAGCCGGACGCACGTGCCAGATCTGTGGCTTCGGCGCGCAGGTCGGCGACGGCGCACACGCTAGCGCCTGCCGCGCGCAGTGCGACGCCCGCTGCATAGGCGCTGTCGTCTGCCGTGGCGATCACCACGCGGGTTCCCGCCTTCACGCCGTAACGTCGGCAGTAGATCCTAGCCGCATCGGCCAGCATGATGCCGGGACGATCATTGCCGGTGAACACCAGCGGACGTTCCACCGCGCCGGTGGCGATCACCACTCGGCGAGCCCTTACGTGCCACAACCGTTCGCGCGGCAGCCGATGATCCGGATCGGCCAGGTGGTCAGTAACCCGCTCTGCAAGCCCGATGAGTTGATCGGGGAACCAGCCAAAAGCCGTAGTGCGCGGCAGCATGGTCACCTGTGCGCGTTGACGGAGCGTCGCGAGCGCCTGCTCCAGCCATTCGCTCGCGGCGACCCCGTCGACCGGTGCAGATTCGGCGTGCAGCGATCCGCCGAATTCGGACTGTTCGTCGCACAGCACCACGCGTTCGCCGTTCGTGGATGCAGCGACTGCAGCGGCGAGGCCGGCGGCACCGGCGCCTACCACCAGCACGTCGCAATGCGCGTAACGGTGAATGTAGCGGTCCGCATCAGGCGTTGTAGGCACGCGTCCCAGGCCAGCAGCCGCACGGATCGCCGGTTCATAGACGTGGCGCCAGAAAGTGCGCGGCCACATGAAAGTCTTGTAGTAGAAGCCCGCGGACAACAACGGCGCAAGGGCATTGCTGACCGCACCAAAATCGCAGGCCAGCGATGGAAAGCAGTTCTGGCTACGGGCGCGCAGTCCATCGTACAACTCAATCTGCGTGGCGCGCAGATTTGGCGTGACACGGCCCTCACCGCGATCGAGTGTCACCAGCGCGTTCGGTTCTTCTGCACCGGCGCTGAGTATGCCGCGCGGTCGGTGATATTTGAAAGAACGCCCAACCAGATGCACCCCGTTGGCCAGAAGCGCAGAGGCCAGCGTGTCACCGTGGCAACCGACGAAGCGCCGGCCATCGAAGCTGAAGCTCAGCGGTTTGCTGCGATCGATGCGCCCGCCCACCGGGGTGCGAAATGCGCCGGTCATTGCGACACAGCCTCGGTAGGCTTGTAGGTTGCGCTGATCCGATCGCTGACCGTGTCGCGCACGCAGTTGAAGAGGCGCCCACAGCCATGCAGGTGCTGCCAGCGCTCGGCATGCGTTCCCTTCGGATTGCTGCGAGCATGGAGAAACTCCGCCCAGCGCGCGTCATCCACCGCGGCGGGATCTGATGGTCGCGCGATATGCGCCTCCCCAGCGTAATGGAACTCGTTCTCCGGCCGGCGGCCACACCACGGACAAAGGATCAGCAGCATCAGTGCGCCACCGCCGCTGCTGCTGCCTCATCGATCAGCCGGCCAGTGCGGAAGCGATCGAGCGAGAACGGCGCAGCGATCGGATGCGGTTCGTCGCGCGCGACCGTCGCGGCGAACACATGCCCGGAACCTGGCGTCGCCTTGAACCCCCCGGTGCCCCAGCCGCAGTTCACGTAAAGGCCGGGAACCGGCGTCAGGCCGATGATCGGCGAGCGGTCCGGTGTGAGATCGACGATGCCGCCCCAGTTGCGCATCATGCGCAGGCGGCGGAAGGTCGGGAACAGCTCGCAGACCGCCTCCAAGGTGTGTTCGGGGACGTGCAGGCCGCCGGCCTGGCTGTACGATACGTACGCGTCGGTGCCGGCGCCGATCACCAGTTCGCCCTTGTCCGACTGCGAGATATAGGCGTGGATGCCGTTCGACATCACCACGCAGGGCAGCACCGGCTTCACAGGCTCCGATACCAGCGCCTGAAGCGGATAGCTCTCCAGCGGCATGCGCACGCCGGCCATCGCCATCACCACGCTGGTATGGCCAGCCGCCACTACGGCCACCTTGCGCGCTGCGATACGTCCGCGCGTCGTGTCTACCGCATTCACCGCACCGTTCGGAGCACGGCTGATGCGAGTGACCTCGCAGTTCTCGATGATGTGGATGCCAAGTGCGCTGGCGGCCCGCGCATAACCCCAGGCCACCGCGTCATGCCGCGCGATGCCTCCGCGGCGCTGCAATGCAGCACCGAGGATCGGATGGCGCAGTCGCGGCGAGACGTTCAGCGGCGGGCAGAAGGCCTGCGCCTGTTCCGGCGAAAGCCACTCGTTGTCGATGCCGTTTAGCCGGTTGGCATGCACATGGCGGCGGAACACCTGTGCCTCGTGCACCGAATGCGCCAGCATCAGCACGCCGCGCGGCGAATACATCACGTTGTAGTTCAGCTCCTGCGCCAGCCGCTCCCACAGCTTCAGCGCGTGCTCATAGAGTGCGGCGCTCTCGTCGCGCAGATAGTTCGAGCGGATGACCGTGGTGTTGCGCCCGGTGTTGCCGCCGCCCAGCCAGCCACGTTCCAGCACGGCGACATTGCGCACGCCGTGTTCGCGCGCGAGATAATAGGCGGTGGCAAGGCCGTGGCCACCGGCGCCGACGATGAGCACGTCGTACGCGGATCGCGGTTCGGGCGACCGCCACTGCTGCGTCCAGGAGGCGCCGCCCACAGCATGGCGCACCAGGCTCAAGACAGAGAATCGCAACGCTTTCGCCCTCGTGCGCATCCTGTCGCGCAGGTCGTGTTGAGGCAAGCGTGAACTGTCGGTAGCATCGGATCCAAAGGGGAATGGCGATGGCTGACTTCGACTACATCATCATCGGCGCCGGTTCAGCGGGCTGCGTGCTGGCGCATCGGCTGACCGAGGATCCGCGCACCAAGGTGCTGCTGCTGGAGGCCGGACCGAAGGACGATTCGATGTGGATCAACATCCCAGTCGGCTTCACCAAGCTGCTGAACAGCCCGCGCTTCAACTGGAACTTTGCCACCGAGCCGGAAGACAACGTGAAAGGCCGCTCGATCCCGATTCCCCGCGGGAAGACGCTGGGTGGATCGAGCTCGATCAACGGCATGCTGTACGTGCGCGGCAACCCGCTCGACTACAATACCTGGGCGCAGTTCGGCAATCGCGGCTGGTCATACGAATCGGTGCTGCCGTATTTCCGCAAGTCGGAGCATTTCGAACCAGGGGGTGACGCCAGTCGCGGTCGCGGCGGACTGCTGAACGTCGCCCACATGATCGAGCGCGCCGAGTTGCTGGATGCGTTCATCGACGCCGCGGTGGCAGAAGGCTGGCCGCGCAATCCGGACTACAACAACGGCAGCCAGGAAGGTTTTGGCTACTATCAGGTGACGCAGAAGAAGGGCCGCCGATGGTCCACTGCGCGCGGCTTCCTGGATCCGGCGCGCGGGCGGGCGAACCTGCGCATCGAGACCGAGGCCTACACCACGCATATCCTGCTGGAGGAGAAGCGCGCAGTTGGCGTCGAATACCAGCAGGGCGGGCAGACGCAACAGATTCGCTGCAATGCCGAAGTGATCGTCGCGGCGGGGGCAGTCAAGTCGCCGCACCTGCTGGAGCTATCGGGGATCGGCCAGCCAGAGTTGCTGGCGTCGCACGGCATCGAGGTTAAGCACGCTCTGCCGGGCGTGGGCGAGAATTACCGCGACCACTTTGCGCCGCGGATGAACTGGCGGGTGAAGCTGCCGGTCACGCTGAACGAGCAGACGCGCGGACTCGCGTTCGCCAAGGAGGTCCTGAAATACTACGCGCAAGGCCGCGGCGTGCTGACCTTCACCGCCGGGATTGTGTATGGCTTCGTCAAGACGCGGCCGGAGCTGGAAGAGCCCGACGTGCAGTATCACTTCGCACACGCCAGCTACGCCACGGCGCAGACGCGGGTGCTGGACCGCCAGCCGGGCATGACGCTGACCGTCTACCAGTGTTCGCCGGAATCGAAGGGGTCGATTCACGCGAAGTCTCCGGACCCGATGGCAGCGCCGGCAATCCGGCCGAATTTCCTGGCCGAAGAGCTGGACCGCCGCACCATTGTCGAGGGCATGAAGATCGGCCGCCGTATCATCGACAATCCGGTGATGGACAAGTATCGCGCGTTCGAGATGAACCCGGGCGACGCGGTGCAGACCGACGACGAGTGGCTGGATTTCGCCCGGATCAATGGGCAGACGACATATCACGTCACCGGCACGTGCAAAATGGGACACGATCCGATGGCGGTCGTCGACGACGAGTTGCGGGTGCACGGCATCGCCGGCCTGCGGGTGATCGACGCGTCGATCATGCCGACGCTGGTGTCGGGCAACACCAACGCGGCGGTGATCATGATCGCCGAGAAGGGCGCCGACATGATCAAGGCGGCGCAACAGCCGGCGCGCGCGGCGGCCTGATCAGCGCGGCAGCGTGCTAGCGCCCATCAGGTACTCGTCGATCGCGCGCGCGCACTGGCGGCCTTCGCGGATCGCCCACACTACCAGCGACTGGCCCCGCCGCATGTCGCCGGCGGCGAACACCTTGTCGACCGATGTCCGGTAGTCGTCGGTGTTCGCCAGCACGTTGCCGCGCGCATCGAGCGCGACGCGTGACTGTTCCAGCATGCCCGCCTTGCGCGGTCCCAGGAAGCCCATCGCCAGCAGCACCAGATCAGCCTTGAGCTGGAACCGGCTGTCAGCCACCTCCTGCATCTTGCCCTGCACCCATTCGACGCGCACGCATTCCAGCGCCTCGATCGCGCCGGAGAGCCCGACCGCACGCCTGGTCAGCACCGCCCAGTCGCGGTCGGCGCCTTCCTCGTGGGCGTGCGAAGTGCGCAGCTTCAGCGGCCAGTCGGGCCATGTCAGCGCCTTGTTTTCGCGCTCGGGCGGCTTCGGCAGGATCTCCAGCTGAGTCACCGACGCAGCACCCTGGCGCAGCGAGGTGCCGATGCAGTCTGATCCGGTATCGCCGCCGCCGATCACCACGACATGCTTGCCCTTGGCAGTGATCGTGCCGCGGCCTGCGGTGGCACGCGCTTCATCGTCACCGGCGATGCGCTTGTTCTGCTGCGTGAGGAAATCCATCGCGTAGTGCACGCCGTCCAGTTCACGGCCCGGCACTTCCAAGTCTCGCGGCCATTCGGCACCGCCGGTCATCGCCACCGCATCGAAGTCGCGCAGCAGCGAGGCCATCGGCAGCGTCTTGCCGATCTCGATGCCCGGACGGAACCCGACGCCTTCCGCCGTCATCTGCTCGATGCGGCGGTCGATCAGGTGCTTCTCCATCTTGAAGTCGGGAATTCCGTAACGCAGCAGGCCGCCGATGCGATCGTTCTTCTCGAACAACGTCACGGCGTGGCCGGCACGCGCCAGCTGCTGCGCGCATGCCATGCCTGCCGGTCCCGAGCCGATAACGGCGACGCGCTTGCCGGTGCGATGCGTCGGCGGCTGCGGCTTGATCCAGCCTTCCTGCCAGCCACGGTCGACGATGGCGCACTCGATCGTTTTGATGGTGACCGGGTTGTCGTCGATGTTCAGCGTGCAGGAGGCTTCGCACGGCGCGGGACAGATACGGCCGGTGAGCTCGGGGAAGTTGTTGGTCGAGTGCAGCGTGCGGCTCGCCGCTTGCCACTGGTGCCGGTAGACCAGATTGTTCCAGTCCGGAATCAGGTTGTTGACCGGACAGCCGTTGTGACAGAACGGAATGCCGCAATCCATGCAGCGCGCGGCCTGGTCCGACAGCTCGGGCTCCGCGAGGGGTTTGAGGAACTCCGTCCAGGTGCGACGGCGCACGTCGGGCTTGTCGTAGCCACGATCGTGCCGTTCGATTTCGAGGAAGCCGGTTACTCTGCCCATGGACCCTCATCCGCCGCGCTGCGCGCGGCGACCTCTCCCGCTTTGCAGGCGAGGCTTAAGTTTGAATGTACGCATTACTCCGCCGCAGCGGCCTTTGCTGCCTGGCGTTCCGCGCGCAGATCCAGCAGCGCGCGACGGAAGTCGAGCGGCATCACCTTGATGAAGCTGGCCAACGCGTGGTCCCAGTCGTCCAGCAGCGCACGCGCCCTGGCGCTGCCGGTATACAGTAGGTGGCGCTCGACCAGCACGCGCAGCCGCTCGGCATCGAAGCGCAGCAAGTCGCCCATGCCGCTGTCCTCGACCGACACGGCACGCTGGCGCGGACGCTCCGGATCGTCGGCCGCGTCACGGTCGGGCGGCTGCACCGCCTCGAGCTCGACCGCCGCCATGTTGCACAGGCTCTCGAAGCGGCGCATCGGATCGTAGACATAGGCGACGCCACCCGACATGCCGGCCGCGAAGTTGCGCCCCGTGTCGCCCAGCACGACCACCACGCCGCCGGTCATGTATTCGCAGCCATGGTCGCCACAGCCTTCGACCACCGCGAGCGCGCCCGAATTGCGCACCGCGAAGCGTTCGCCGGCCACGCCCTGGAAATAGGCTTCGCCGGCGATCGCGCCGTACAGCACGGTGTTGCCGATGATGATGTTCTCGGTCGGCTCGCGATCAACTGCGGGATGGCGCACGACGACACGGCCGCCGGACAATCCCTTGCCGACATAGTCGTTGGCGTCGCCGGTCAGCTCCAGCGTGATACCGCGCGCCAGGAACGCACCGAAGCTGCCGCCAGCATTGCCGTGCAGGCTGATCTGGATGGTGTCCTCGGGCAGACCAGCGTGGCCGTAGCGCTTCGCAACCTCACCTGACAGCATCGCACCAACCGTGCGGTGCACGTTGCGGATATCGCGGCTGATGCGCACCGGTTCGCCGCGCTGCAAGGCAGGCTGTGCCAGTTCGATCAGCTCGTTGTCCATCGCGCGGTCGAGGTGGTGAGCCTGCTTCTCGCAGTTGAAGATGGCCACACCCGGCTTCGGCGGTGCCTGATATAGGATGCGCGACAGGTCGATGCCCCGCGCCTTCCAATGCTCGACCGCCTTCCTGGTGTCCAGCCGGCCGACCTGACCAACCATTTCGCTGAACGTGCCGAAGCCAAGCTTCGCCATCAGTTCGCGCACTTCTTCGGCGATGAAAAAGAAGAAGTTGATGACGTGCTCGGGCTGGCCGGTGAACTTCTTGCGCAGCACCGGATCCTGCGTGGCGATGCCCACTGGACAGGTGTTCAGATGGCACTTGCGCATCATGATGCAGCCGGCAGCGATCAGCGGTGCGGTGGAGAAGCCGAACTCGTCGGCGCCAAGCAGCGCGCCGATCACCACGTCGCGGCCGGTGCGCAGGCCGCCATCGACCTGCACCGCGATGCGCCCGCGCAGCCCGTTCAGCACCAGGGTCTGCTGCGTCTCGGCAAGCCCGATCTCCCATGGCGAACCGGCGTGCGTCAGCGAGGTCAGCGGCGAGGCGCCGGTGCCACCCTCGAAGCCCGAAATGGTTACATGGTCGGCGCGGGCCTTCGACACCCCGGCCGCGACAGTGCCCACACCGACTTCGGACACCAGCTTCACCGAGACCCGCGCTGCCGGATTGGCGTTCTTCAGGTCGGCGATGAGTTGCGCGAGATCCTCGATCGAATAGATGTCATGGTGTGGCGGCGGCGAGATCAGCCCGACGCCGGGCGTTGAATAGCGGACGCGGGCGATGTTCTTGTCGACCTTGCGACCGGGCAGTTGGCCGCCCTCGCCCGGCTTGGCACCCTGCGCCATTTTTATCTGGAGGTCGTCGGCGTTCACCAGGTATTCGATGGTGACGCCGAAGCGGCCCGAAGCGACCTGCTTGATTGCAGAGCGCATGGAATCGCCATTCGGCAGACGCCTATAGCGATCGGATTCCTCGCCGCCCTCGCCGGTGTTCGACTTGCCGCCGATGCGGTTCATCGCGATCGCCAGCGTGGTGTGGGCCTCACGCGAGATCGAGCCGAAGCTCATCGCGCCAGTGGCGAAGCGTTTCACGATCTCCGATGCGGGCTCCACCTCATCCAGCGGCACCGGTGTAGCGGCGAACTTCAGGTCCATCAGCCCGCGCAAGGTCAGCAACCGCCGGGTCTGATCGTTGATCAGTCCGGTATAGGCGGTGAACTCGGCGCGCGAGCTGCCGCGAACCGCGTGCTGCAGCTTGCCAACGGTATCGGGCGTCCAGGCGTGATCCTCACCGCGCAGGCGGAACGCATAGTCGCCGCCCGCATCCAGCATTCCGTCGTACAGTGGATTGTCGCCGTAGGCGTTCTGGTGCCGCTGCACAGCCTCGCGGGCAATCTCGTCGAAGCCGGCGCCTTCGATCGTGCTGGCGGTGCCGGTGAAGCACTTCTCGACGAAGACCGAGGACAGTCCGACGGCGTCGAAGATCTGCGCGCCGCAATAGGACTGGTAAGTGGAGATGCCCATCTTGGAAATCACCTTCAGAATGCCCTTGCCGACCGCCTTCAGGTAGTTCTTCTGCACCTCGTAGGGCTTCTCGCGCAGGCCGTTCTGCACACGGATCTGCTCCAGTGTTTCAAACGCGAGGTACGGGTTGATGGCTTCGGCGCCGTAGCCGGCGAGCACGCAGAAATGGTGCACCTCGCGCGCTTCCCCGGTCTCCACCACAAGGCCGGTGCTGGTTCGCAAGCCGCGGCGGATCAGGTGATGGTGCACGGCGGCCGTAGCAAGCAGCGCTGGCATCGGGATGCGCGCATCGGACACCGCACGATCCGACAGGATGAGGATGTTGTAGCCGTCCAGCACGGCGTCAGTCGTTTCACTACAGATGCGATCGACTGCGCGCGCCATACCGGCAGCGCCCTCGGCCGCCGGCCAGGTCACGTCGATCGTGCGAGTGCGGAACGCGTCACCCACCAACGATGAGATCGCGCGCACCTTCTCCAGATCCGAGTTGGTCAAGATCGGCTGCGCCACCTCCAGCCGGTAGTGCGATCCGGCGTGGTGGCCCAGCAGGTTCGGCCGCGGACCGATCATGGACACCAGCGACATCACCAGCGCCTCGCGGATCGGGTCAATCGGCGGGTTGGTGACCTGCGCAAAGTTCTGCTTGAAGTAATTGTACAGCAGCTTCGGCTTATTCGACAGCACGGCCAGCGGCGTGTCGGTACCCATCGAACCCACGGGATCGTCAGCTTCCTGCGCCATCGGCTCGAGGAAGAACTGCACGTCCTCCTGAGTATAGCCAAACGCCTGCTGCTGCTTCAGCAGCGCCGTCTGGTCGTTCGGCCGCGCCGGCGGCATCTCCGGCATCGGCGCCGGCGTGTCGGACGGTTCCGGCAACTCCTCAAGCTGCACCTGCGTCGACTTCAGCCAGTCGGCGTATGGATGCTTGGTGGCAAGCTTCTGCTTCACCTCGGCGTCGTCGATGATCCGGCCTTCCTCAAGATCGATCAGCAGCATCTTGCCGGGCTGAAGCCGCCATTTGCGGACGATCCGCTCTTCCTGGACGGGCAGCACGCCGGCCTCGGACGCCATGATGACGTGGTCGTCGTCGGTAACGATGTAGCGTGCCGGGCGCAGGCCGTTGCGGTCGAGCGTCGCGCCGATCTGGCGGCCGTCGGTGAAGGCGATCGCCGCGGGGCCGTCCCACGGCTCCATCAGCGCGGCGTAGTATTCATAGAAGGCCCGGCGGTCTGGATCCATTAGCGGATTCTCTGCCCAAGCCTCCGGGATCAACAACATCATCGCGTGCGCCAGCGAGTAGCCGCCGGCAACAAGGATCTCGAGCGCGTTGTCGATGCAGGCAGTGTCGGACTGGCCGTGCGGGATCAGCGGCCACATCTTGTCAAGGTCGGGGCCGATCAGTTCGGATGCCATCGAATGCCGCCTCGCGTACATCCAATTGACGTTGCCGCGGACGGTGTTGATCTCGCCGTTATGTGCGAGGAAGCGATATGGGTGCGCCAGCCGCCAGGACGGGAAGGTGTTGGTGGAGAACCGCTGGTGCACCAGCGCCAGGGCTGATTCGGTCAGCGGATCGCTCAGGTCGCGATAGAATGTGCCGACCTGCGGTGCCAGCAGCAGCCCCTTGTA
>DASSRN010000322.1:0-14314 GCA_035701785.1 Acetobacteraceae bacterium
ATCGGCACGCCGCCTATGAACCTGTTCCATCTGGAGCGGCGAGGGGACGGGATGGTAGTGCGCGGGACCGACGGCCCCATCGTGTCGCCTTCGTCGGGCCAGGATCTGCTGGGCGGCATCCGCCCGGAAAGCCTGGCGTTCGGGCAGGAAGGGATTCCGGCACACGTCGACTACGCTGAGTACCTTGGCGCCGACACGGTGGTCGTCTGCCGGGTCGGCGAGGAGCCGATGCTGGTACGGCTCCCCGGCCGTGTCATCGTGAAGTCAGGAACCGGCGTAAGACTCGTCACGGACGCGCCGCTTCACCTGTTCGACGCGCGGTCAGGCGCGCGGGTCGAGCAAGTGCCCGCACTTGGAGAGGTGGTCAGCGCATGATCAAGACATCGCGTCGCCGGCTGATCGGCTCGGTGGCCGCCGCATTGGCTCGGCCCGGGATTGTTCGAGCGGCGGATACCCCGCAGGAGATCAGCTTCTATTTCCCAATAGCCGTTGGCGGGCCGATCACCAAAATCATTGATGGCTACGCTGTGGATTTCCAACGGGAGAATCCGCGGATCAAGTTGACGCCGATCTACGCAGGGTCATACCAGGACACTCTGACCAAGACGCAAACCGCGCTCAGGGCGAAGGCGGGCCCTCAGCTTGCTGTCCTGCTCTCGACGGATGTGTTTTCGCTGATCGATGACGATCTGATCGTGCCGATCGACACAAGCGTGTCGGATGCCGGTCGTGCATGGCTCCATGGCTTCTATCCGGCGTTCCTGCGCAACGGCGAAATCGATGGCCACACCTGGGGCGTGCCGTTCCAGCGTTCCACGATCGTACTCTTCTGGAACAAGGCCGCCTTCCAGGACGCGGGCCTGGACCCCGAACGTCCGCCTGCAGACTGGGACGATCATGCGGCATTGGCGCAACGGCTTACGCGCCGGAATGGCGATGCAGTGACGCAGTGGGGTGTGCAGATCCCCGCCAGTGGATTTCCATACTGGCTATTCCAGGCGCTCGCCACGGAGGCCGGCGGAACTCTTGCCAATGCCGAGGGCACCGAGACCTTCTTCGCCACGAACGCGACCAGAGCAGCGCTGCAATATTGGCTTGATCTTGCGGGCAAGTACCGGGCCCACCCACCAGGCATCGTGGATTGGGCAACGACGCCGCGCGACTTTCTGGAACAGCGGGTGGCGATGATCTGGACAACGACCGGCAACCTGTCGAACATCCGGACAAATGCACGCTTCCCCTTCGGGGTGGCTATGCTGCCGGCCGGCACACAGCGGGGCAGCCCAACAGGCGGCGGTAACTTCTACCTGTTCAAGTCCAGCACAGAACCCGAGCGCGAGGCCGCACTGCGCTTCGTTCGCTGGATCACGAGTCCTGATCGCGCGGCGCAATGGGGCGTTGACACCGGCTACGTCGCGACGCGGCCCGAGGCCTGGGAAACGCCCGCGATGAAGACCTACGCAAGCGAGTTTCCCGCAGCAGCCATTGCGCGTGACCAGTTGCAGTTCGCCGTGCCGGAGCTTTCGACGCATGACAATCAACGCGTCACGCAGGCGCTGAATGACGGTATTCAGGCGGTGCTGCTGGGGCGCAAGACTCCGGCCGATGCGTTGAACGAGGCACAGACGACGGCCGCGCGACTGCTGCGGCCATTCCGTCACTGACGAGAGAACAGGGAGAGCGATAACATGATCCGCCGTCGTACACTGATGGCCGCGTTGGGCACGCTGGCCAAGCCTGCGATTCTGCGCGCGCAGACGGTGAAGAAGCTTACCTTCTACTATCCGATCGCCGTTGGCGGCCCGTTGCAGGCGATCATGGACGGGTATTGCAAGGCGTTCGAGCAGGATACCAGCATTGCCGTCGAGCCGGTTTATGCCGGTGACTACAGCCAGACGCTGATCAAGGCACTGGCGGCGATCCGTGCCGGCACAGGCCCTCAGTTCGCGGTCCTGCTAGCCGCCGAGATGCATAGTCTGCAGGATCAGGACATCCTGGTATCGATCGACGACATCGGGCTGGATGCGGATGGAAAGAAATGGCTGGGGGGTTTTTATCCGGCTTTCATGGCCAACAGCCACGCTGAGGGGAAGACGTGGTCGGTGCCCTTCCAGCGATCCACCGCCATTTTCTACTACAACAAGACGGCATTTCGGGAAGCTAGCCTGGACCCGGAGGCTTTTCCGACAACCTGGTTGGACTTGGCGACCGCAGCCGAGAAACTGACGAAGCGCGATGCGTCCGGGCGTGTGACGCGCTGGGGCATCAAGATGGCCGGTGATCTCGGCAATGCACAATGGACGTTCGGTGCGCTGGCTAACCAAGCCGAACAGAAGCTGATGAGCGAGGCGGGCACCGAGGTTTACTTCAATCAGCCAAAGACAATCGAGGCTATGGCGTTCTGGCGCAGCCTGTCTTCCGAGCATCGCGCAACACCGGATGGTGTCTCGAACTGGTCTCAGCTTTCGCCCGACTTCCTCGAGGGCAACACCGCAATCATCCAACATACCACAGGCAATCTCACGAATGTCCGGGACAAGGCGCAGTTCCCGTTTGGCGTGGCCGGGCTGGCCGGGAAGAATTCACCCCACACCGTCGTGGGAGGTGGGAACATCTACTTTTTCAAGAACGCCAGCGCAGCCGAACGTGAGGCCAGCCTTCGCTTTGCTCGCTGGGTCAGTCAGCCCGAGCGAGCCGCCGATTGGTCGATGCGAACTGGCTATATCGCGACCAGTCCGGCCGCGTACGAAACCCAAACCATGACAGACTTCATCGCCAAGGTGCCGACAGCGAATGTCGCGCGCACATTCCTGCCGGTGGCGACCGGCGAGTTGTCGGTCCATGAGAACCAGCGTGTCTACAAAACTCTGACCGACAACATTCAGGCTTGCCTGAACGGGGCCAAAACACCGGCACAGGCGATGGCGGATGCTCAGTCGGAGACGGACCGCATCCTGAAACCATATCGCAGGGCCTGAGGATCGGGTGCCCAGGATGCGGCGAGAGACAATCCACGCCTACCTGCTGTTGCTGCCCGCACTGGTCCTGCTGGTCGCATTCACGCACTGGCCGACCTTCGCGACGTTGATCGACAGCCTGTATGCAACGCCGCATGGCAACCGGCCGGCGGCATTCGTCGGCATAGACAATTACCGGGACATCGTGGGCGACCCGGTGTTCTGGCAGGCGCTTCGCAACAATCTTTGGTATGCGGTGGCGACGATACCGTTGTCGATCATCCTCGCGCTGCTCATGGCCTTGGCGGTGAACGAGGCGCCCCCCGGCCGCGCGTTGCTGCGGATGGCGTATTTCCTGCCGACAATGTTGCCGATGATTGCGGTGGCCAACATCTGGTTGTTCTTCTTCACGCCCGACTACGGACTGTTCGATCGCATCCTCGCGCTGTTCGGCGGCGGGAGGCACAATTGGCTGGGCGACGCAGCGACGGCATTGCCGGCCATGATCGCAGTCGCGGTTTGGAAGGAGGCCGGCTTTTTCATGATTTTCTATCTTGCGGCGTTGCAGACAATGCCGACCGATCTGAGAGAGGCGGCGGCGCTAGAGGGCTCCTCGCGCTGGAATTACTTCCGACGGGTGACGCTGCCGCTGCTGATGCCGACGACGTTGTTCGTCCTGATCAATGCGGTGATCAACGCCTTCCGTGTGGTCGACCACGTCATCGTCATGACCCGGGGTGGGCCGGATAATGCCACGACACTATTGCTGTACTATGTCTACGAGATGGGCTTCCGCTTCTGGGACACCGCGACCGCAGCAACCGCGACGATGATCCTGCTGACGATCATGGCACTGGCGGCAGCATTCCAGTTCGGCGTGCTGGGCCGGCGGGTGCACTATCGATGATTGTCGCCGATAATCGGCTGCTTGGCCGCGGGCTGGAGGCACTGGGCGCGTGGCTACTCGGCTTGGTGTGGATGCTGCCTTTGCTCTATGCCGCGTGGACCGCATTCCATCCGGCGGCCTATGCAACGCATTTCGATCCGCTTGCGCCGCTGACCTTCGCCAATTTGCGATCGGCATGGCAGGCAGCACCATTTGCTCGATATCTGGTCAATACAGTGCTGCTGGTCACGTTGATCCTGGTGGTGCAATTCGTGTTATGCACGCTTGCCGCATTTGCGTTTGCGCGCCTGGTGTTTCCGGGCCGGGACATGCTTTTTGCCATCGTCCTCTTGCAGTTGATGGTGATGCCCGACGTGCTGTTGGTTGCGAACTACGGAACATTGGTAAAACTGCACCTTGCGGACACAATCGTCGCGATCGCCTTGCCTTATCTGGGCTCGGCGTTTGGCATATTCCTGTTGCGACAGACGTTTCTGACAGTTCCGCAGCCGCTCGACGATGCTGCGCGGTTGGAGGGGTGTGGTCTGCTGGCGCGCTTGTGGCGGGTCTATGTGCCGCTCGCCAAGCCGACCTACATCGCCTATGGCCTGGTCTCGGTCAGCTATCACTGGAACAACTTTCTCTGGCCATTGGTGATCACCAACTCGGTAACGACGCGGCCATTGACGGTCGGCCTGGCAATCTTCGCCACCACCGATCAGGGTATCGACTGGTCGATCGTGACGGCGGCCACGCTGATGACCAGTGCACCGCTGCTCGTTGCCTTCCTGCTGTTCCAACGGCAGTTCGTCCAAAGCTTCATGCGTGCCGGAATCCGATGAACGCGCTGGCCGATCGGTTTGCCACGGCGATCAGTCTGGCCACCGAGGCAGGTGTCCTCGCACTCCGCATGCGCCCACCACTCGGTGCACAGGCGGCCAGGCTCAAAGGTGCGCAGGACTGGCTCACCGAGGCCGATGGTGCTGTTGAACGTATGTTGTCAGAGCGTCTTGCGGATGCCTATCCGCAGGACGGTTTTCAGGGCGAAGAAGGTGGCCGCGCCCGGTCCGGTAAGCTGTATTGGGTCGCCGATCCGATCGATGGCACGGCGAACTTCATGCGCGGGGGCAATCGCTTCTGCGTCTCGCTCGGGTGCCTTGATGGCGACACGCCTGTTATTGGGGTCATCGTCGCGCCCGCATTGAAAGAGACCTTCGCCGCCTGCCGGGGCGCCGGCGCGACGCTGAATGGCGCGGCGATCCGTGCTGCCGGGACGACGGAGCTTACCCGTGCCACCGTCGAGCTTGGTTGGTCGAAGCGCCCGCCTCACCAGGAATTTGTCGCTCTGACCGACCGGATCATCGCCGCTGGTACCATGCCGCGGCTCAACGGCTCGGGTGCTCTGGGACTGGCCGATGTCGCCGCCGGACGTATCGATGCCTATGTTGAATTGCACACCAACCTCTGGGACGTGGCGGCAGGGATGGCCATACTGACCGAGGCTGGTGCCACCGTCAGTCCATTCATGAGTGGCAACGGCGCAGTTGCTGGCAATGCGATCCTGGCTGCTGCTCCGGGCATAGCCGTGGCGCTGTCCGCCGCCACCGGCATCGCACTTTGACAGTCGGTCCCGGCGGCGCTTTGTTGCCCGTGGGACACCGGTCAGGACGGGAATTATCGTGCTACCTCTCGAGGGCATCCGCGTCGTCGCTCTGGAACACGCGGTGGCGGCGCCCATCTGCAGCCGCCATATGGCGGATCTCGGCGCCGATGTCATCAAGGTGGAACGGTGCACCGAGGGCGACTTTGCCCGTTCCTACGACAGCTACGTGCATGGGCAGTCGAGCTTTTTCGTCTGGTTGAACCGCGGAAAGCGCAGCGTCACGCTTGATGTGAAGCACCCGGAGGCTGCGAAGGTGCTGGACCGCCTGATCGGCACCGCCGATGTGCTGTTGCAGAACCTGGCACCTGGCGCGGCGGCGCGGCTTGGTCTCGGTCATGCCGATCTTGCGCCGCGTCATCCCAAGCTGATCGTCTGCGACATCTCCGGCTACGGCGAGAGCGGGCCATTCGCGCAGAAGAAGGCGTACGATCTGCTGATCCAGGCCGAGTCCGGACTTATCAGCGTGACCGGCACCGAGGACACGCCCTCCCGCGTCGGTATATCCGCCGCCGACATCGCGACAGGCATGTATGCATTGTCCGGCATCCTCGCAGCATTGGTGCGGCGCGGTCGGACGGGCGAGGGTGGCAATGTGAAGGTTGCCATGCTCGACGCGCTGGCGGAGTGGATGACCTACCCGCTGTACCGGACGCACTACGGCAAGTCGGCCATGCCACGTCTGCCGACCAGCCATCCGGCGCTCGCGCCATATGGGGCACATGCGACCAAGGACGGCCAGGTCATCTTCGGGCTGCAGAATGAGCGGGAGTGGGTGACTTTCTGCAACCGGGTGCTCGAACAACCGGCGCTCGCGACCGATCGACGTTTCTGCGACAACAGCACGCGCCGCGAGCATCGCCTGGAGCTGACAGCGCTGATCGAAGACTATTTCAGCAGCATGATCTCGATTGATGTGGTGCGGAAGCTGGATGCCGCCGGCATCGCCAATGGCCGGCTGAACCAGCCCGACGATGTCTGGGATCATCCGCAATTTGCGGCGCGCGACCGCTGGCGCACAGTCAGCACGCCAAACGGACCTGTCAGCGCGCTACTGCCGCCATTCACCTTCACTGATCAGGAAGCGGCCATGGGTGATGTTCCATCACTCGGTCAACATACTGATGGTGTGCTGCGTGATCTTGGCTACGCGCCGGCCGAAATCGATGTGCTGCGCGCGTCCGGCGCGGTATGAGCGAGTTCGACCCGGCCGCACATCGCATGATCCCCGAGCAGCGGTGGTTTGAGGATTTCCGCCTGGGTGAGCGCTTCCTTTCGCCGAGCCGCACGATGACCGAAGCTGTGTTCACGGCCTTCCAGGCTGCGAGTGGTGACAACCATCCGATCCACTACGATGTCGAGTACTGCCGGGCGCGTGGTCTTCCCGGGATGCTGGCGCACGGCTTTCAGACCTTGATCCAGACCGCGCCGGGCGCCGGGCTGTTCCCCTTCCTGACAGAGGACTCGCTGGTGGGGTTTCTGGAGCAGTCGAGCCGTTTCCTGAAGCCGGTGTTCGCCGGTGACACGCTGTATACAGCGCTCGAAGTGGACGAGTTGTCGCCCAACCGTACCACGGGCGTTATTGGCTTGCGCAGCACCGTGCACAACCAGCGGCGTGAACTGGTCCTGGAGGGCCGGCTACGCTTTCTGTTGCGCAAGCGAGGCAGCCCGTGACTCCATCGATCAATGCGGACCGGCTGTGGCAGTCGGTCATGGACATGGCTCGCATCGGGCCGACGCCCGAAGGCGGCAGCTGCCGTCTGGCACTGACACCGGAAGACGCGGAAGCGCGCGCTCTGCTGCTGGAATGGTGCAAGCCACTTAGCCTGAGGTTCGAGCAGGACGCGATCGGCAATATGTTTATCCGCCGTGCGGGCCACGACAAAGCCGCGCCTGCGGTCGCGTTCGGCAGCCATCTTGATACTGTCCCGACTGGCGGCCGCTTCGATGGTGTGTTCGGGGTGCTGGCCGGCCTCGAGATGCTGCGTGCACTCGACGAGGCGGGCGTGGCAACCCAGGCGCCGCTCGAACTGGTGAACTGGACCAATGAGGAGGGCAGCCGCTTCCGTCCGGCCATGATGGGCAGCCGGGTGCATGCGGCCGACATGACGCTGGAAGACGCTTTGGCGATCACCGACGACGAGGGGATTAGCGTGCATGCGGCACTGCATGCCAGTGGGCAGGCGGGCGCCCTGGCGCCGTCGCCGCGCGGCTGGGCATGCTGGCTGGAGGCGCATATCGAGCAGGGTCCGGTGATGGAGGCGACCGGCGCCGACATCGGCATCGTCACCGGCACTATGCACGCGCGCTATTTTCAGCTGACCATAACCGGCGAGCCAAGCCATGTCGGTCCCACCACGATGGATCGGCGCCGCGACAGTCTGGCAGCTACGGCCGAGATCATCCTGGCCGTCGAGCGTATCGCCCACGCGGCCGAGCCCGGTGGCCGCGCCTCTGCCACGTGGATCGACAACTTCCCGAATGCCCGCGGCAATGTCGCTAACATCACACGGCTTCACTGCGACGTTCGACATGAGCAGGCGGAACGCGCCGTAGCTATGGAAGGCGAGCTGCGACAGGCACTCGATGCGGTCGCAGCACGCAGGCGTGTGTCAGTCGCGGTGGACCCTTACGCCACGTTTGGCCCGGTGAGCTTCGAGCCCGGCCTGGGTGAACTATTGCGCGACAAGGCGGGGGTGAGGCAGCTGACAACGCGAGATATGATCGCGGCGGCTGGCCACGATTCGGTGCTCATCGCTCCGCTGTGCCCCAGTGCGATGCTGTTCGTGCCCAGCGTCGGGGGCATCACGCATAACCCGCGCGAGTATTCGACCAAGGAACAGCTCGCTCGCGGCGCTCAGGTCATGCTGGACGCGGTCCTGCAATTGGCTGGGTAGGCGACGGACCTGAACACGGCAAGTTGTCTTTTGTTCCGACTTCGTTGATCCAGGTCAATGAAAGTGGAACGTGACGGGGGCATACGTTCCACTAACTAGGATCAGCGTCCGGGGATCGCCATGTCTTTGCGCGACAAGCTCTTGTGGGCAGGTGCTGTCCTGCTCGGCACGATATCGTTCGGCATCGTTGCCTTGACCAGGGGTGAAGCAGTCAATGCCGCGTGGCTCGTGATCGCCGCGGTGTGCGTCTACTTTATCGCCTACCGCTTCTATGCACTGTTCATCGCCCGCAAGGTGTTTGGCGTGGACCCGCGCCGCCAGACCCCGGCCTATCGGCATAACGACGGTCTGGACTATGTCCCGACCAACAGATACGTGCTGTTCGGCCACCACTTTGCCGCCATCGCGGGTGCAGGGCCGCTGGTAGGGCCCGTGCTCGCCGCCCAAATGGGCTATTTGCCTGGGACTCTGTGGATCCTTGCGGGCGTGGTGTTCGCCGGCGCGGTGCAGGACATGACCGTGTTGTTCATGTCGACCCGTCGCGACGGGCGCTCGCTGGGCGACATGATCCGCTCCGAATTGGGCCCGGTCCCGGGCGCGATTGCCGGCATCGGCATCCTGATGATCTGCATCATCGTGCTGGCGGTCCTGGCACTTGTCGTTGTCATGGCGCTGAAGGGCAGCCCGTGGGGCACCTTCGCAGTGTTCTGCACCATTCCCATCGCTCTGGTCATGGGGGTCTACAGCCGGTTTATCCGACCGGGGCGGATCGGCGAGATGTCAGTGCTGGGCGCTGTATTGCTGATGGCGGCACTGGTCTACGGCAAGACGGTGTCGGAGACGCCGGAACTCGCCGGATGGTTCTACTTTTCCGGCCCCTCGCTGGCGCTGCTGATCATCGGCTACGGCTTCGTGGCGTCGGTACTGCCGGTGTGGCTGCTCCTCGCGCCGCGCGATTATCTGTCCACCTTCCTGAAGGTCGGCACCATCCTGCTGCTCGCGGTCGGCATCATCATCGTGCGGCCCGACCTGCAGATGGAGGCGGTGACCAAATTCATCGACGGAACCGGACCTGCCTGGCCAGGCAGCATCTTCCCGTTCCTGTTCATCACCATCGCCTGTGGGGCGGTATCAGGTTGGCACTCGCTGATCTCGTCCGGCACCACACCGAAGATGATCGAGAACGAGAGCCAGATTCGCTTCATCGGCTACGGTGGCATGCTGATGGAATCGTTCGTGGCGATCATGGCGATGATCGCGGCGACGGTGATCCATCCGGGTGTCTACTTCGCGATGAACTCGTCGACTGCCCTGATCGGCACCGATCCGGCTCATGCCGCCCAGGTCATTTCCTCCTGGGGGTTCACCGTCACGCCTGACATGCTGACCCAAATGGCGAAGGACGTCGGCGAGACCACGATCATGTCGCGGACGGGCGGCGCACCCACGCTGGCCGTCGGCATGGCGAGCATCCTGTCCGACTTCATCGGCGGCAAGCTGATGGCGGGTATCTGGTACCACTTCGCCATCCTGTTCGAGGCGCTGTTCATCCTGACCACGGTCGATGCCGGAACTCGGGTATGCCGTTTCATGATCCAGGATCTGGTTGGCAACGTGGTGCCCGCGCTCAAGGCGACCGAGTCCTGGGTTGGCAACGTGATCGGCTCGGCAGTCGCGTGTGTGCTGTGGGGCTACTTCCTATACCAGGGCGTCATCGACCCGCTGGGTGGCATCTGGACGCTTTGGCCGCTGTTCGGCACCGCCAACCAGATGCTGGCCGCAATCGCACTGACGCTGTGCACCGTCGTGCTCTTCAAGATGAAGCGCGAGCGCTTCGCTTGGGTCACCATCGTGCCGACAGCTTGGCTTGTGCTGTGCACGGTCACCGCCGGGGTGGAGAAAGTGTTCCACAGCAACCCCGCCATCGGCTTCCTGGCGCATGCACAGCGGTTTGGTGATGCGCTGGCCGACGGCAAGGTGCTGGCGCCTGCGAAGAGCCTGACCGAGATGGGTCGGATCGTCTTCAACGACTACGTCGATGCGACCCTCGCGGCAATATTCGCCGCGGTCGTGGTGACTATGGCAGTTTATGGCGTGGTCTATTGCTGGAAGGCCATGGGCAGCTCGAAGAGCACCGCCGTCGAGATCGGCGGCGGCGACATGTCGATGGCGCCCGGCGATGACTGAGGCCGGCAAGTCACGGACCCGTCTGGTCTGCGACATGGTGGTGCAGACCGCGCGACTCATGGTGGGGGTGCCCGACTACCAGACCTATGTCATGCACCGGGAGGTGCAGCACCCCGGCCAGCCGGTCATGAGCTACGAGGAGTTCTTTCGCGAGCGCCAGGCCGCGCGCTACGCCATCGGAAAGGGTCGGTTCAGAGGCTGCTGCTAAGAGTTCCCGCTCAATGCACCAGGTAGAGCTTTGGCGGCTTGGCTGGATCGCCGGAGCGCTTCGCAGCCGCCTGCGCACCGGGTGTTCGCGCAGGCCGGGCAGCAGGGCGCGTTGCTGCGGACTTGTCCTGCCGGTCCTGCGTGCGCATGAGATCGCGCAGACTTGCGTCGGACACCCGCCACAGGGAGCAAGCCTGAGACCGGGCCCGCTGCACGATGTCGAGCGGCTGTCCAGGCACTGCCGCGAACCGCAGGCACTCCATCGCATGCGCATCGGTGCCCACGATCTGCACTGCCAGCATCAGCTGGAATGCGTCCCTCGGGCGTAGGGCGGCCACCGCGCGGATGGCGGACGCCTCCCGGGCTGCCAAGTTCTCCGGGGTGTCCGGGATCGGCCGGGGCAGGATTCCGATCAAAGTCTCCAGCCCGTGACGGACGATCTCGGCGGGGAGGTTGGGGATGGCGTCGCTGATCTGCATCGCGTCAAGTTGCCTGTTATCGACATTCGCGTCAAGAGTTACTTCTGCTTTCTCACGCGGCTCGTTGCACTTGCGTGATGCCGGCGGCTAAAGTGACAGACAGGATCCGGGAGGGAACGCAGATGACCACTGCCGATGGCCGACGGTCCGCGCGGCCCATTCATCACCACCTGTATGTGCAGGTGCTGGTCGCCATCGTGCTTGGAGTGCTGATCGGCCACTTCTTTCCTGCGACCGGCGCCAGCCTGAAGCCGCTGGGCGATATGTTCATCGCGGCGATCAAGATGGTAATAGGCCCGATCATCTTCTGCACCGTGGTGCATGGCATCGCAGGCATGCAGGACATGAAGAAGGTCGGCCGGGTCGGGCTGAAGGCTCTGGTGTATTTCGAGCTGATGACCACACTCGCGCTGGTAATAGGCCTGATTGTGGTGAATGTCTGGCAGCCAGGCGCCGGCATGAACATCGATGCAAAGACCATCGATACCCGCAGCATACAGACGTTTGTCACCCAGGCGCACAACATGAGTGCCTGGGACTATGTCGCGCACATCATTCCCACCACCGTGGTCAGCGCCTTTGCGGAAGGCGATGTGATACAGGTACTGTTCTTCGCCCTGTTGTTCGCGTTCAGCCTGCAGTTCATGGGTGATCGCGGCCGGCCGGTCGCGCAGTTCATCGACGGTGTCATGGAAGCGTTCTTCGGCGTCGTCCGTTTCATCATGCGTGCGGCACCGATTGGCGCGTTCGGCGCCATGGCTTTCACTATCGGCCGCTACGGTCTAGGCACGCTGGTGCAACTCGGCCAATTGATGGCCAGCGTCTACGCCACCTGCCTCTTGTTCATCTTCCTGGCGTTGGGCGGGGTCGCCGCGATGTGCGGCTTCAGCATTCTGAAGTTCATCCGCTACATAAAAGAAGAGCTGCTGATCGTGCTTGGCACGTCGTCATCGGAATCGGTGCTGCCGCGGATGATGGCGCGAATGGAGCAGCTGGGTTGCCACCGATCCATTGTTGGGTTGGTGATCCCGACAGGGTATTCCTTCAATCTGGATGGTACCTGCATCTACCTGACAATGGCGGCGATCTTTCTTGCGCAGGCGACCAACACTGAGCTGTCGATCTGGCATCAGGTCACGGTGCTGGCGGTGCTGTTGCTCACGTCCAAGGGTGCCGCGGGCGTGACCGGCAGCGGCTTCATCGTGCTGGCCGCCACCCTGTCGTCGGTCGAGCACATCCCGGTCGCTTCGATCGCCCTGATCCTCGGCGTCGACCGCTTCATGTCCGAGGCACGGGCGCTCACCAACCTGATCGGCAACGGGGTGGCAACGGTCGTCGTCGCACGTTGGGAAGGCGAGCTGGATGTCGCCCGCATGCATGCGGAACTCAACGGACACGGGCCGGTCGAGCGTTCGGAGGTGCACGTGGCCCCCGTCTGACGAAGTTCTGTCGCCGCGCCGGCAGGTGCTTGCCTCTGCGGGGCGGGGCGCTCATTTTCTTTGCATGATCCGCCAGCCCAATCCGAAGCCCGATGTTCTGGCCCGCCGCGACGAGATCGTCGCCGGCCTCCGCATCCTGTTGCCTGCAGATGCGGTGATTGCCGAGCCGTTGCGGCTGAAGCCGTACGAGACCGACGGGCTGTCTGCCTATCGTCAGCCGCCGCTCGCCGTCGTGCTCCCCGGTACGACCGAGCAGGTCGCCGCAGTGATGCGGTTCTGCCATGCCGAAGGGGTGCGCGTGGTGCCGCGGGGTGCAGGCACTTCGCTTTCGGGCGGCGCACTGCCGATGGCTGATGCAGTGGTGGTCGGGCTGATGCGGATGAACCGGATCCTCGACATCGACTATGCCGATCGATGCGCCACGGTGCAGGCTGGTGTCACCAATATCGGCATCACCAACGCGGTGCAGGAGCGCGGCTTCTTCTATGCCCCGGACCCGTCCAGCCAGCTTGCCTGCATGATCGGCGGCAACGTCAACAT
This sequence comes from Acetobacteraceae bacterium, assembly GCA_035701785.1. Classification (GTDB taxonomy): domain Bacteria; phylum Pseudomonadota; class Alphaproteobacteria; order Acetobacterales; family Acetobacteraceae; genus JAMXLO01. The sequence goes on from DASSRN010000322.1 coordinate 13,253, forward strand.
GAACTCCGGCGGGGCGCACTGCCTGAAATACGGCGTCACCGCCAACAATCTGCTGGGCCTGAAGCTGGTGACGGTTGAAGGCGACGTGGTGTCGATCGGTGGTGCGCACCTGGATGCTGCGGGTTACGACTGGCTGGGTCTGCTGACCGGCAGCGAGGGGCAGCTCGCGATCATCACCGAGGTGACGGTGCGCATCCTGCGCTCGCCGGAAGGCGCTAGGGCGATGCTGGCGGGGTTCCGCTCCAATGAGGTCGCCGGTGCCTGCGTCGATGCCATCATCTCGTCGGGCATCATTCCTGTGGCACTGGAATTCATGGACCGCCCCGCGATCCATGCGTGCGAGGAATTCGCACATGCGGGATATCCGCTCGACGCCGAGGCGATGCTGATCATCGAGGTGGAGGGCAGCGAAGCGGAGCAGGACGACCTGTTGGCGAGCATCCGCGCCATTTGCGAGCGGCACGACCCGATCAGCCTGAAAGTGTCGCAATCGGCGGAGGAGTCGCTGGCGATATGGAAGGGGCGCAAGGGCGCATTCGGCGCGATCGGCCGAATCAGCCCGGACTATCTCTGCATGGATGGCACGATCCCGACCTCGAGATTGCCGGAAGTGCTGCGCCGGATGCGCGAGATGAGCGATTCATACGGGCTCAAGGTCGCCAACATCTTCCATGCGGGCGATGGCAATCTGCACCCCCTGATCATGTTCGATGCCAATGATCCCGAGAGTTTCCGCAAGGCCGAGTTGTTCGGGGCCGATATTCTCAAGCTCTGCGTCGAGGTGGGTGGCTGCCTGACCGGCGAGCATGGCGTGGGAGTGGAGAAGCGCGAGCTTATGCCCGTGCAGTTCAGCGCCCATGAGCTGACGCAGCAGCGCCGCATCAAAGAGGCGTTCGATCCAGGATGGCTGCTGAACGCGAACAAGGTTTTCCCCTTGGCAGAGACCGTTGAGTGACGCGCTAGCGCCCCCAGACGAGCAGGCCGTCGCTGCCGCCATCGCGAGCGCAGTGCGCGCGCGGGAACCGCTCGCGATCACCGGCGGTGGCACCAAAGCGGGCATGC
>DASSRN010000323.1:0-5069 GCA_035701785.1 Acetobacteraceae bacterium
TTGAATCCCATCGTTTCGAGCGCAACGTTGCCGGCCAAGATCATCAAGTCGGCCCAAGAAATCTTGCGGCCGTATTTCTGCTTGATCGGCCAGAGCAGCAGGCGCGCCTTGTCGAGGTTCGCGTTGTCCGGCCAACTGTTCAGCGGTGCGAACCGCTGGGCGCCGGAGCTGCCGCCGCCGCGGCCGTCACCGATGCGGTACGTGCCGGCGCTGTGCCACGCCATGCGGATGAACAGCGGACCGTAATGGCCGTAGTCGGCGGGCCACCAGGGCTGCGATGTGGTCATCAGGGCGAAGATGTCCGCCTTCACCGCCTTGAGGTCGAGCGTCTTGAATTCGGCGGCATAGTCGAACGCCTGGCCCATCGGATCGGCGGCCGGCGGGTTCTGGTGCAGGATCGACAGATCCAGCCGGTTCGGCCACCAGAGCTGGTTCGACATGCTGCGGACCATGGCTTCACGGCTGACCCGGCCACCCATCGGGCACTTGGTTACGGCGTCCATTCCTTGCTCCCAAACACGAACTGCGGCGGGGACATAGGGGCGCGGCAGCCATTTGTCCAATCGATTAAACTTCTCAGAACAATCGATAACGTCGATGGAGCACAGGGGTATGGCGAAGCCACGTCTGCGGTTCGACAAGGTTGCCGTCCGGCTCGTGCGACGGTTGCAGGAGGCAGTGGGCGGGGCGGTGCCGGACGGCTGCACCGTGGTGCTGACGATCACCGCGCCGATCCGGTTGCCGGGGAAGACCACGGTCGCTCTGGAGGCGTTGGCGCGGAGCAACCTGAAGGCGGCGCAGGCTGCTGTCGAGGTGGTGGTCCATGGCAACCGGGTGCGGCTGCGGCTGGTCGAGCACGCTGTGCCGCAGGCGGCGAAGGTGATCGGCATCGTGCACAACGCCGACACCGATCCCGACCTGTTGCTGGGGGTGACGCGTTCTCTGCTCGATGGCATCGGCACGCGCGCCGCGTCGGCGACTGCCGGCGAACGCCGCCTGGTGATCGCGAGCGGGGTCGAGCCGTCGCTCGTCGAGGCCTATCGTTACGCCTGGAACGAACTTGCCATTCCTACGCGCCACGCGAAGGTCGTGCTGGTGCTTGCCGATGGGCGCGTGGAGGTGCTGAAGGAATGACCCAGCGTTCTGCGGACGTTGGCCGGACTGCGGCTTTGTGGCACCTTCGCGCGCACAATACGTTGGACCAGGAGCACACGACATGCCGGACAACACCGCCGTCTTCGACATGCTCGCCGGCGTGCGCATCGTCGATTTCACGCAATTCGAGGCTGGGCCTTCCTGCACCGAAGCGCTCGCCTGGCTTGGCGCCGAAGTGGTGAAGATCGAGAACCCGCGAATGGGTGATCCCGGTCGCCGGCTGCGCCCCGGCCAGCCGGACGACGATCCGTACTACTTCCACGTGTTCAACGCGAACAAGAAGTCGATCACGCTGAACCTGAAGTCGCCGCGCGGCATGGCGATCGTGAAGGACATGCTGCGGAAGGCAGATGTCTGCGTGGAGAACTTTGCACCGGGCACAATCGAACGGCTGGGCCTGAGCTACGACGTGGTGCGGGACATCAATCCGCGCATCATCTACGCGCAGGTGAAGGGGTTCGGCGAGGGCAGCCCGTACGAGCACAACCTTGCGTTCGATATGATCGCGCAGGCCTGTGGCGGCACGTTCAGCGTGACCGGCGCGCCGGACGGCCCGCCGACTCGGCCGGGCATCTCGTTGGGCGACACCGGCACCGGCATGCTGATGGCGATCACCATCCTGGGGGCGCTGCGCAAGCGCGACGCGACGGGGCAGGGCAGCCGGCTTCAGGTCGCGATGCAGGATGCGATCATGCACTACATGCGGATCAACTTCGCGACCCAGGGCTTGACCGGCAAGCCGGCACAGCGCGGCGGCGACAAGGTACCGGGCGTGAACAACGCGCCGATGGGGCTGTATCCGTGCAGGCCCGGCGGCCCGAACGACTACGTGTACCTGATGACCAGCCGCGCCAATCCGGAGCACTGGGACCGGCTGCTGAAGCTGGTCGGGCGCGAGGACCTGATCGGCGATACGCGCTACGCGACGCCGATGGACCGGCTGCAGCGCGAGCCCGAGGTGGATGCGATCATCGCGGCGTGGACGCGCAACCACACTAAGGAGGAGGCGATGGAGCGGATCGGCGCTGCGGGCATTCCCGCCGGTGCGGTGTTCGACACGATGGAGCTGCAGAACGAGCCCAGCTTCGAGCAGCGCGGCATCATGCAGGTGATGCACCACAAGGTGCACGGCGACTTCAAGATGCCGGCCTGGCCGGTGCGCGTGGACGGCAAGCCGTCGCGCATCAATGCCTCGCCGATCCTGGGCGAGCATACCGCGGAGGTGCTGGACAGTTGGCTCGGGCTGGGCGAGGCGGAGGTGGCGGCGCTGAAGCGCGACGGCGCACTGTAGCCCTTGTCGCTGAACCGGCCGCGGCGGATCTTCCGTTCGTTTCTACCTCGGATCGAGCCGCGGTTGCTGATGGGGCTTGGCGTTGTCGCGCTCGTTGCCGCGGCAGCGGTGTCGGTCGCGATGCTGCCGACGCGCGGAGCGCCGACGCAGCGCGTAGCGGCACCGGCCGTCGAAGAACTCACTGCCTCGCCGGCGCAGGTGTCCGTGGTGGATGGCGGCACGCTGCGGATCGGGGACAGGGTCGTGCTGCTGCGTGGTGTGGACCCGCCGCGGCGCGACACGCAGTGCGGCGCGCAGGACTGCGCGGCTGCGGCGGCACGGGCGCTGGCGGACCTGGTGCGCGATACGTCGGTGACCTGCCGGCTGGCCGGACAGGACGCGCTGGACCGGCCGTATGGGGTCTGTTTCGCCAAGGGCACGGAACTTAACCGGGCCATGGCGACGCTCGCCATGGCAGATGGGCGCTGAGCAGATATGTCGCTGCTAAATGCGCGCGAACAGTGCAACAAGATGTCCTGCATGGGGCTGCGAACGTAATTCATTTGCGCAAACCTCGGTTGGCGTGGCGGAGTCATCAAGCGCTTAACCGGTTTTCGGTTAACAATGGTTATTGCATTGCAAAATCATGGTTTTCCGATGCTGCCGCTTGCACGTGCGAGGGGGCCGACGCAACCTTTGGCGAAGTCTGCCCGGAGGAGCGCCATGGCAATCGCCGCTGAAACCCGGAAGCGCGGCGGCAAGCCGCGCGCGCCATCGATCGACAAGGACCAGCTGCTGAAGGCGTATCGCGACATGCTGCTGATCCGGCGCTTCGAGGAGAAGGCCGGCCAGCTGTATGGCATGGGCCTGATCGGCGGCTTCTGCCACCTGTATATCGGCCAGGAGGCAGTGGTGGTCGGCATGCAGCTGGCGCTGTCCGACGGCGACGAGGTGATCACCTCGTACCGCGACCACGGGCACATGCTGGCGACCGGGATGGACCCGCGCGGCGTGATGGCGGAGCTGACCGGGCGATCCGGCGGCTACTCGCACGGCAAGGGCGGGTCGATGCACATGTTCAGCAAGGAGAAGAACTTCTTCGGCGGACACGGCATCGTCGGCGCGCAGATCAGCCTTGGCACCGGGCTGGCGTTCAGCAACTGGTATCGCGGCAACGACCGGGTGGCGGTGACCTATTTCGGCGAGGGTGCGTCGAACCAGGGGCAGACCTACGAGAGCTTCAACCTGGCGGCGCTGATGAAGCTGCCGGTGATCTATGTGATTGAGAACAACAAGTATGGCATGGGCACCAGTGTCGAGCGGGCTTCGGCGTCGCACGACCTGTCGAAGAACGGCGAGCCGTGGGGCATTCCCAGCATGCAGATCGACGGCATGGATGTGCTGGCGGTGAGGGAGGCGGCGGACCAGGCGGTCGCGCATTGCCGGGCCGGCAAGGGGCCGTTCCTGATCGAGGCGAAGACCTATCGCTATCGCGGCCACTCGATGTCCGACCCGGCGCGCTACCGCACGCGCGACGAGATCCAGACGATGCGCACGCAGCATGATCCGATCGACGGCGCGCGCCACAAGCTGGAAGCGGCGGGTGTCGAGGAGGACGCGATCAAGCAGATCGACGACGAGGTAAAGGCGATCGTGCAGGAGGCGGCCGACTTCGCGCAGAGCAGCCCGGAACCGGACGAAGCGGAACTGTGGACCGACGTGCTGGTGGAGGGCTGAGCGATGGCGACGCAGATCCTGATGCCCGCGTTGTCGCCCACCATGACCGAAGGCAAGCTGGCGAAGTGGCTGAAGAGCGTCGGCGACGATGTGCGCGCCGGCGATGTGATCGCCGAGATCGAGACCGACAAGGCGACGATGGAGGTTGAGGCGGTCGATGAAGGCAAGCTGTCGCAGATCCTGATCGACGAAGGCACCGAGGGTGTCGCGGTGAACACGCCGATCGCGGTGCTGTCGGGCAACGGCGAGGACGTGTCCGAGGCCAAGGCACCGCCGCGGCGCGAGGCGCCGGCGATGCCCAAGGTCGCAGCCGAGGCAGAGGATCACACGGCGGTCGCCGAACGCGGCGCACAGGGCCAGCGCAAGCCGGCGCTGGACGCGGCGCCGGCACCGGAGAAGGACTGGGGTCCGACCAAGCCGATCACTGTGCGCGAGGCGACGCGCGATGCGATGGCGCTGGAGATGCGGCGCGACGCCGATGTGTTCCTGATCGGCGAGGAGGTCGCACAGTACCAGGGTGCCTACAAGATCAGCCAGGGACTGCTCGACGAGTTCGGTCCCAAGCGGGTGATCGACACGCCGATCACCGAGCACGGTTTCACCGGCATGTCGGTCGGGGCGGCGCTCAACGGGCTGAAGCCGATCGTCGAGTTCATGACTTTCAATTTCGCCATGCAGGCGATGGATCAGATTATCAACTCGGCTGCCAAGACGCTGTACATGTCAGGCGGCCAGATGGGATGTCCGATCGTGTTCCGCGGTCCAAACGGTGCCGCGGCGCGTGTGGCTGCGCAGCATTCGCAGTGTTATGCAAGTTGGTACTCGCATGTGCCCGGCCTGAGGGTCGTTGCGCCGTGGTCTTCGGCGGATGCGAAGGGCCTGCTGCGCGCGGCGATCCGTGATCCCA
>DASSRN010000324.1:0-25732 GCA_035701785.1 Acetobacteraceae bacterium
GAACGCGACGACACGTCCGTTCAGAGCGGCGTCTTGTCGAGGATCGGCTTGATCTTTGCCGCCGCCCCCTTCAGTGCCTCTGCGGTCGGCTTCGCGCCGGTGATCGCCTCCTGGATCGCTGTCGCCATCGGGCGCGACAGCTCAGGCCATTGTGGGTGAGGCCCGCGCGCCCGCGCGCTTTTGAGCTGCTCGTTGTAGGTGGCATAGGCCTGCGGCCAGAGAGGTTCCTGCAGTACCACGTCAGTGCGCGGTGCGAGGCGGCCGGTTTTCCAGGCCTCGCTGAGGATCTTCGGGTCCGACATGAACTCGATGAATTTGAAGGCGCCATCCGCATTGCCGGCACCGGCCGGGACAACCCAGTCATAGCCGCCGAGAGAAGAGGCACGGATGTTCTTGCCGTCCTTCACCGGCAGCAACGCCTGCTTCCACTCGAACTTCGCCTCGCGCTGCAGGCGTGGCAACTCCCACGGGCCGCACAACACCATGGCGGTGTTCCCGGCCATGAAGGTGTTCGTCACCTCATACTGGCGCTGGTTGATCACATCCTTAGACGCGACTCCGCTCTTCACGAAATCGACCAACAGTTGCAGCGACTCAGTGGCTTCCGGCGAGTCAAGATGATCGATCGAGCCACCCGCCTGATACAGGAACGGCAGCCATTGGAAGACGCCTTCCTCGGCCTGCATGGCGCTGAAACCGAAGCCGAACACGTTCTTGTCGGCATCCTTCAGTTTGCCCGCGTCGGCCACCAGTTCGCTCCAGGTTGCGGGCGGCTTTGTGGGATCCAGCCCCTTGGCGCGGAACATGTCTGCATTGTAGCAGAGCGCCAGCGTGTTGGCGTCACGCGGCACGGCGTAGAAGTGGCCTTTCCACACGCCGGATGCCCATGGGCCCTGGAAGTACGCCTCGGGTTTGATCACGGCCGAGGCTTTTACCTGAGCAGTCAGGTCGGTTAGCGCCCCCTGTGCGGCGAAGCTCGCAACATTCGGATTGTCCATCGTGACGAGGTCGGGGACCGAGCCGGCGGCAATCGCCTTGATCAACTCGGCACTCAGCTGATTGGCCGGCACCAGCCGAGGTTCGATGCGGTATGTGTTCTGGCTCTCGTTGAACGACTTGATGCCGATATAGATCATGTCGGTATCGAGGTTGAACACGTGCCACAGGGTGATTGGCTGCTGTGCCCTGGCCAGACCGGGCAGGAGGAACAGCGTGGCGAAGGCGGCAAATGCGGCACGACGCGTCGCGCGGGCGCATGTATCAGCGCAGAGCATGGATTCCTCCCGATTCAATGCTTGATTTGCAGTGTGCTACGGATCGGGTGATCACGGAAGGCACAGGTCACGGCCCATCGCGGAGCCTTTGCGCGTAGACATTGATGATCAAGGCGGCGAGCAGGATCGTGCCGCGGATCAGGATCTTTAGAAAACTGTCGATGTTGACGTGGTCGAGGCCGTTGTTCAGCACCCCCAGAACCAGCAGACCAATGATTGTGTTGCCGATGCCGCCCTGCCCGCCGAACAGGCTGGTGCCGCCCACCACGACCGCGGAAATGCTGTCGAGGAGGTAGGTGTCGAACTCGTTCTGCTGCGCACTGCCGAAATAGGCAACGCCGAGCATGCCGGCGATCCCGGAGCAGAACGCCGAGATGATCATCACTGCGGACAGGATCATGCGGACGTCGACGCCGGAATACTCTGCTGCCTCGCGGTTGCCGCCGGTCATGTACACGTAGCGACCGAAGCGGGTATAGGTGAGCACGACGTGAGCCGTCATCAGGAACAGCGCGGCAGCGATGACGATCCATGGCACCGGCCCTAGCGAGCGTGAGCCCAGAGTCATTATCAGCGGTGGGACCGCATAGGCGATCTGGCCCCGCACCAGCAGGGCACAGATTCCTGCAGCGATCTGGAGCATCGCAAGCGTCATGATAAAGCTAGGGATGCCGATCCTCGTTATGCCGAAGGCGTTCACCGCACCAATCGCGAGGCATGACACGAGAGCTATCGCGATCGCGGCCCAGCCCGGCAACGGGACATTTGCTATGGTGACGCTGGCGTCCTGCACGGTGAAATACGCCACAATGATGCCGGTTGCATTGGCCACGCTTGCGACCGAGAGATCGATCTCAGCGCACAGGATGACGAAGGTGAGGCCCACTGCGATGATCGCAGTCACCGAGATCTGCGTCAGGATGTTCTGGAGGTTGCCCAAGCTGGCAAAGGAGTCGCTCGCCAGCGTGAAGAAGACCACCAGCACCAGCAGCGTCGCGAACGGCGCCACGTTGCGAAGCTGGCTGCGAATCCAGGCGACAATGCGCGACCGCTGGCCAATCGATGCACCGGCCATTTCGGATGAGTTGCTCATGCGGCTTCGAGCAAGCGGTCCTTGCTGACCGGCTCATCGGCGAACTCGTGGACGAGGCGGCCCTTTTTCATCACCACGATGCGGTCAGCCAACGAAAGCACCGTCTCCGGTTCGGTCGAGACTACCACGATCGCGATACCCTGCTCCCGCAGCCCACGCACGATGTTCACCACGTCGTCCTTTGCGCCAACGTCCATGCCGCGTGTCGGCTCGCTCAGCACCAGCACCCGCGGCAGGTGTGTGAGCCACTTCGCCAGCGCCACCTTCTGCTGGTTGCCGCCGGACAGCTTGCCGAGTGGGAGCCCGACATGCGGGGGGCGAATCCGCATGCGCTCTACGTGCTGCCTGGCGATGTTGCGCTCCACGCCGGGTCGCAGCCACAGGCGATGAATACGATCCAGGATGGCAATGCTGACGTTCTTGTACACCGGTTCGCGCGCGAACAGCATCATGTGTCGGCTCTCTGGCAGGAACGCCAAGCCGGCCCGTCTTGCACGTGCCGTAGCGGAAAGTGTGATCGCGCGTCCATCGAGTACCACCCGTCCATGGTCGGGGGGCAGCCGGCCAAACAGCGTCCGGGCCAACTCGAAGTGGCCTGAGCCAAGAAAACCGTAGATGCCCAGGACCTCGCCCGCGCGCATTTCCAGCGACACGTCGTCATAGCTGCCGTTGCGGCCAAGCCGTTCAAGCTTGAGGACGACCCCTGCATCATGCCGGCTATGCAGGCGAATGTCGGAAAGGTAGCTCTCCTCCAACTCGGCGTGACCGGCGCCGATCATGCGATCGATGATCCAGCGCTTGTCGACGGACGCACAAGCCGCAGTGGCGGCGACACGACCATTGCGGAACACCGTGACGCGGTCGCAGATAACCAACACGTCGTCAAGAAAGTGCGATATGAAGACGATGCTACGGTCCGCCGCACGCAGATGACGCAGCAATCCGAACAGCCGTTCAACTTCCGGTGGCGACAGAGCGGACGTCGGCTCGTCAAGGATGATGATGCGAGCGCCCGAGTAAAGCACTCGGGCGATTTCCACCATTTGTTGCAGGCCAAGCGGTAAGGCGCCCATCCGGGTGCTCGGGTCGACGTCGATGCCGAGGCTTCGCAGATGCTCGGTCGCACCTTGTCGCATCGCGCGCCAGTCGACAAAGCCGAAGCGATTGACCGGTTGGACGCCGAGATGAACATTCTCGGCAACCGATAGTGCGCGCACGGCGGACAATTCCTGATGCACCATGCCGATTCCGACGCCGCGCGCATCTCTGGGCGAGGTGAAGTGAACCGATCGTCCATCCAGGCGCATCTCGCCGCGGTATTCAGCGTGAACGCCGGCGATGATCTTCATCAGCGTGGACTTGCCGGCGCCGTTCTCACCAACCAGGCCATGGATCTCGCCTGGTGCCAGCGAGAAATCCACATCATGCAGCGCCGTGACGCCACCGAACGACTTGGTGATCCCATGCAGTTCGAGCAGCGACGTCACGGCGGATCAGATCAGGAAATGCGTCTCCATCCACGCCATGCCTGGCGCGTTCGCCTTGGTTACCACAGGTCCGTCGGCGATGATGTTCTTCGGGATGCCGCTTCCGCCGGTTTTCTCGCCGGCGACCACCGCGGCGACGCCGGCGACGATGGCACCGCCATGGATGCGGCAGGACGGATTGCGCACCGTTGCGTGCATGCGGCCGTCGCTCACCGCTGCAAGTGCCGGCGGCATCGCATCGCAGCCGCCAATCAGAATGTCGGTGCGGTTGTGTGCCTTCATGACGTTGTATGCGGCCAACGCCATGTCGTCGTTGTGGAAGTAGGCCGCACTGATCTTCGGGTACTTGGTCAGCAGGGTCTCCCAGATACGCGCCACTTTGGTCACGTCCCAGTCCGCGGGCTGGGTATCCAGTACCTGGATCTTGGGGTACTTCTTGACCACCGACTCAAAGCCTCGCGCCCGGCCCTGAGCACCGGTGTGGCCGAGTGCGCCCTGCGTCATGATCATGGTTCCCTCGCCGTTGATCGCATCGACCAGCGACTGCGTGACCGATGCGCCCATGAACTCGTTGTCCGGTGCGATGAAGCTGTGCACGTTGATTGAATCAAGCGGGGCGATCAGCGTGTCCATGTCGATCACGGGGGTGCCGGCATCGATCATCTTGTTCACCGGCGCGGTCAGCGTGCCGATGCCGAAGGCCTGGATCGCGACGAAGTCCCATTTCTGCGACGCCATGTTGTCGATTGCGGCGCGCTGCTTCTGCGCGGCGAGTTCACCGTCGAACCAAGTGACCTCCACATTGAACAGCCGGCCCCAGTATTCGGCCGCCTGCTTGCCCTGTGCGCACCATGTCGCCTGAAGGCCGGCATTGGAGAAGGCGGCCTTCAATGGCTTGTCAGATCGGCCGGCCAGCTTGCCCATGTCCTGTGCGAGCGCCGGATTGACGCCGAACGCGGCAAGGGCCGCAGCTGCGCCGGTCAGCGAGCCTTGCAGAAACCGCCTGCGCTGGGTCATGGGCGCATTCTCCCCTCTATCGGTTGCGGCGACAGTAATCGGCTGGTGCAAGAAGAAGCAACACACTTGTCCCGAGCCCCTGTGCTAAACGGACGCCGAAGATGGCAGCCATCGCAAATGGGGGAGATGCACGATGAGCGATCAGCCCACAGTGCAGGGCATGGACATGACGCCCGAACGATTGCCAGCGGGCACCGGCCGTGCAGACAGTGCGCTGCATCGGCTGGCGGTAGGCGGCAAGCCATTCTTCGTACTGCGCCAGCGCGGCCGCTTCGCGGATATCGCCTACGACCACGGTCGTCTGATGGCACGCGAGATCGAGCAGGGCGTATTCCCCGAGATCCTGTCCGCGATCGCTCGCGGCACCGATCTCGGCGACCAGCTCAAGAGCGGCGTTGCCCAGGCGCTGTTCCGTGGCTTCAGCAACCGCGTCGCCGAGAGCGTCAGCGAGGAGTTCCGCGAGGCGATCGGCGCACTTGCGGATGGCTATCGTGCAGCCTTGCCAAATGCCCAGTTCTCGCGTCAGCAAGTGGTGGATGCCGTAATTGCGATCGAGCTCGACAATCTGGCGGATGGCATCCAGCGTCGTTTGGCGTTGCCATCGCTGTCGTCGCGGGTTTCCGCAGCCGCCGAGGCGCTTGCGCTGTGCGCGCACGACCACCCGGACCCAGAGGTGCGCGCCCTGATCGCCGGACCGCCCGATGTCGCAACGCCCCACGTCACCGATGCCGTTGTGAGCCTGGTCCATCAGGACAATCGCACCGGCTTCGCCTGTACAGGGTTCAGTCTGCCGGCCGGCCGGACCGGTGATGGGCGCCATGTGCATGCCCGCAATCTGGATGCCGATCTGTACGACTGGAACGTGGTGCCCACGTTGTTCCTGATCGACGAAACCGACGGCCATCCCGACTGGCATCGATACGTCGCGTTCGGGACCGCAGGTCTGATCTACCCCGGCGGAATCAGCGGTCTGAACGACGCAGGCATTGCCGTTTCGCTGCATCAGCTTTCCTCCACCCACTATCGCACGCAGCCGGATGGCTCGAACCGGATGGACATCGCGCCGTTCGTGCAGCAACGCGTGCTGCGGGAGGCAGGATCGCTGGAGGAGGCGGTCGAAATCGTGCGCACCAGCCAGCCGTTCTCGGCCTGGGTGATCTTCTGTTCGGACGCGGCCGCAGGGCGCGCACGGCGGGTCGAGTTCAATGGAGAGACGATGCGCATTGGCCCGGTCGCCGAAGGACCGATGGTGCAGACCAATCATTTCTGCCACCCCGACCTTATCGAGCACATGTTCGACGACAGCGATGCGCATTTCACGCCAACCTTCGGCAAGTGGCTGGAGACGCGCAGCCGCTTCGCCATGGTGGAACGCGCACTCGCAGAAGGTGCAGCTCGGAACATTGACGGAGCGATCGATCTGCTGGCCTCGGGACGCGACTGGCAATTGGTCGAGGTCACGCAACGCCGCGGGCTTGATCTGACGACCACCGGCGTCGAGCGCTCGTTCGGGCGCGTGCCGCGCAAGGCGTATGGCCAACTTGGCAGCATTGTCCGCGGCGATCCAACTCGGCGTCCGGGACGAGACGAAGCATGGATGACGATCGGCGACCGCCTTCCCGCCTGCCAGAGCCTTTATCTGGGCTGGAGCATCGACTGGACGAACTTTGCACTGACACCCGTTGCCGACCGTCCACTGCGGCGAACGCGCCAGTTCGCAGACAGCAATCGTGCAAACTGGGAATCGTCATTCGAAGCCTACCGGGCCGCGCGCGTGGCATTTGCCCGGCCGCGTGATGCTGCTGGCACGCTGCTGAACCACGCTGCGGATGCAACGCAGCAGCTACAGGATACCACGCGCGCCGAGGCACTGCTGAGCGAAGCGATCGAGCAGGCGGTCGCGGATCGTATCATCGAGGTGCCGTACTACTACATGCGCGCGCGGATCCGCCATCAGCTTGGTCGCTACGATGCCGCACGCCAGGACTGGGACGTGCTGCGAACGATCTGGGGCGATCTGCCGAGTGGCGCGCTGCCGGTCGCATCACCGCGCGTGAGTCCCTTGCTGCACGAATATGAAGCGGCACTCGTGCTGGCACTCTCAGTGGCGACCGAGGATCGGCTGCGGGCGGACTGGGGTTGGGACGGCCGTTTGCCACGGCTGCAGGAGGCACTGCGACTGCTTGCCGAGTTGCGGGAAAGGCTGTTCGGCGCTGATCATCCGGCCCATTTCGATCTGGTTGCCTGGCAGGATCGGATCACGACCATGGTGACGCACGCCAGTAGCGAGATCGAATTCCCGGAACCGAATTTTGTGACGGTCGAATGAGCCAGCGCGCAGTGGCAGCGCGGTTCACAGCCGACGAGGGATATGGCGGGTGATTGCGGCGGAGCCGATCATCATGACACCCGCCGTCATGAACACGGATGGCAAAGCAAACAGCGAGAGCAGCGCTGCACAGACGGCGGGTGCACCGAGCTGTGCGACATCACGATAGGTGACAAAGGCTGTCGTCATTTCCGAACGCTCATAGGGATGCACTGCGCAGAGGAACAGCAGATTGCCCGCGCCATCAATGATTTCCGCACCAAAGCCAGCCAGCACCAGCAAGACGGCTCCCACCCAAGGCAGATTGAATGCGGCAGCCGTGGCCATGGTCATAATCCCCGCCATCGCATAGCCGACAGCCAGCAGGCGCCGCAGTCCATATCGCCGCCCGACCCAGCCCCAGAGCGGCACCAGGAAGATCCAACTGGTGCCGATAGACGCAATCGCGCCGCCTACTTCTGCGGTGAGGCCCGCAGTAACCGCAAAGATCGGCGTATAGACATAGAAGGTGTTCCACCAGGCTGAGCGGGATCCTGCCAGACACCAGGCCAGTCGCAGCCGGGGTTGCGAAAAGAAGCGAGGCAGGTAGCGCAGCGGATTTGCTGGCTTGCGCTTCGGCGGAACATGCTCCGTCGGCCGCAGCCACCAGAAGAGCACCAGGACTGAGATCGCGGCACTGGCTGCGACGGCAAACGGCGCACCGAAGGCAATGCTCTGCTGGAGGTAAACGCCAAACCACGGGCCTAAGGTCCATGGGCCGGCGCAGGCGAAGATGCGCGCCGGCTCGAAGTGCCGCAGCGCGTGACGCGGAATGTGGTCGAGCAGATAAAGGTTGCTGGTGACCTCGATGCAGGCGAACGCGAAGGTGCTGAGTGTGAGCCCGACAGCAAATGCCGGGACTTCGTGCCTGGCCAACAGGGCGGCGCTGACTGCAAGCGCACCCGCGCCGAGGCTGAATACAAACCGGCGCTCGACCAATTGCACCAGAAGCGGGATGCTGAGTCGGCCGATGACCGCCGCCACTCCGGCGACGATGTACAGCAATGTCACCGCTCGAGCGGTCCCGAGCAGCCGTAACGCCTCCAGCGGCACCACGGTGAGCAAAATGGACTGCGCAATGCCGGGGACAATGAACAGGCCCAGAAAGAACACCATCCTGCGGCGCGGGACTGCGGTGCCGAGCGTCGGCGCTGGCGTGGCATGGGCGCTCACGGCCGGTCGCCACCGTCCCCGCTGCGCTCAGCCTGGACACACAATCGGGCAGCGGACAGTGTTGCCATCCATGGCAGACCAGGATTGCACATGATCAAGCGATTCGACCACCTGACCATCGTCGTGGAGGACCCGGCCGACGCAAAGCGCTTCTTCGGATTGTTGGGCTTCAGCGAAGCGATGAGCGTTGTCATCTCGGGTCCACAGATGGCAGCCTATATGGGTGTCGCCGACATCATAGCAGATCATGTGACGCTGGTGGCGGACGGTGTGACGCCGCGAACCGAAATCCAGCTGCTTCACTACCGGCAGCCTGCCGCACTCGCGGATGCCCGGATACGCGATCTGCACCGGATTGGCATGAACCACGTCTGCTTCGCGGTGGACGATATCGCCTCGGTCGTCGCGGCGATGCGGCAGGCCGGCTACCAGACCCGGAACGACATCATGCAGTTCCATTCGCGGAAACTCGTCTTCCTGGTCGGTCCGGCGGGGATCACGATCGAATTGTCGCAGTGGGACTGAGCAAGCGGCACATCACCCGTGCAGGAAGCGTCGCAGTGCCTCACGAGTGTCGCGGTTTGCCTGCCTGGTCACCCGGGCATTCACCGCCTGATAAAATCCATGGTATGCGCGCGGGTAGATGTGGAACTCAACTGCCACGCCGGCACGGCTGAGCCGATCGGCATAGACCAGGTCCTCCTCGAGGAATAGATCGAGCCCGCCTACCGAGATGTAGGTCGGTGGCAGGCCAGACACATCCGAGGCTCTGGCGGCCGCCGCGTATGGCGAGACATTTGCGGAGCCTGGTTCTGCGCCGAGTAGCGAGCGCCAGCCGAAGTAGTTGCTCGTCTGCGTCCAGACGAACTCGCCGACATGGGGATGCAGATCCTTGCGCACCGCGGTGCGGTCATCGATCATCGGGTAGATCAGGTGCTGAAAAGCGAATTTGGGGCCTGGCTGGTCGCGGGCGTAGAGCGCGGCGCCGGCGGCGAAACCACCGCCGCCACTTTCACCCTTGATGCCGATGCGGGCAGCATCAAGCCCGAGGCGTTCGGCATTGGCGTTGAGCCAGACCAGAACCGAATAGATGTCCTCCAGAGGTGCCGGATGCGGCGCCTCCGGCGCGAGGCGATAATCAACCGAGAAGATCGCGCACTGCAACTCCGACGCAAGCTGCCTGTTCTCCGCATCCTTCATTTCCGGCGCGCCCATCACGAAGCCGCCGCCATGGACATGCAGGATAACAGGCAGTCGCCCTTCGGGCTTGATTGGTCGATAGGTCAGAATCCGGATCGGTTTGGCGCCAAAGGCACTCGGTGCATGCATTTCATCCGCAACGACATCGGGCTGATCCGGCTTCGGCGTGGCGGCTATGACCTGGAGCCCACTGGCACGGCGCGCCGCAAGCGTATCTGCCGTCACCGGCTGTTGCGGCCAATTCGCCAGCGCATCGCGCAGGTCAGGATCGACGAGGTCAATGGTGCTCATTGGCTGACAGCGTCAGAACGGCGCGGTGCCGACGGTCGTCATCCGATGCATGACGCGACGTGCGCCTTGCGGATAATCACCGTTGGCCTTGTGCATCGTGCACCGGTTGTCCCAGATCACGACGTCGCCCGGCTGCCACTTGTGGCGATACTGGTATTTCGGCTGCGTCGCGTGGTCGACCAACTCGTCGAGCAAGGCTTCGCAGGCTTCGTGCTCCAGGCCTGGAATCCGGTCCATGCGGTTGCGATTGAGATAGAGCGCCCTGCGGCCGGTTTCGGGATGCGTGCGCACGATCGGATGGAGCACTTCGGGGAGTGCCTTCTCTTCGTCGGCCGTAAGCTGTCGCCCAGTCACGCCTTGCCGCGAGGGGCGATAGCGATGCACCACCTTCATTCCGTCCAGGCGTTGTTTCATGTCGTCAGAAAGATCGTCATACGCGGCATACATGTTGGCGAACTGCGTGTCCCCGCCGGTCGCAGGGATCTCCACGCCGTACAGCATAGTCAGCGCGGATGGCTTGTCGCGGAAACTCTGGTCGGTGTGCCAGTTGAACCCCGCAGGCTTGCCGGTCTTGTCGCGATGTTCATGCGAGATGATATTCACCTCGCGCACCTCCGGATGGGCGCTCTCGAAGGGGAGCAGCGGCTCGCCGAACGCCAGCATGGCATCGCGAAACTCTCGAAGATCGAGAGCCTGGCCGCGGATGCACAGCACCAGGTTCTCGAGCAACGAGTGGTTCAGCGTCTCTGCCGTGGCGGTATCGGCCACGCGCAGGTCACAGCCTTGAACTGCGATCGCCATGTTGTCACCGAGTGGCGTGAACTGCATGGTCATCGCTGGACCCTCCGCGGGTTCTGCTTCGTTGCATGCTGGTCAACATGCTAGGTTCGCGTGCTACCTCGGTCAATCAGCGCAGCCCGATGATGTGGTTCCACTCCTTGACGAACTGCTGTTGCGACTTGAGGAAATCGTTCCAATCCGTCGGATACAGCAGCTTCATCGACTGGATTGGCTTACCGCCCTCTGGCGATTCAACATCGGTGCGTGCCGAATACTGATAGGCTGTCCTTGCGAGCGTGGTCTGTCCAGGCACACCCAGCAGCCAGTCCTCGAACAGCCGAGCCGCCGCCGGATGCGGCGCATTGGCCACGATGCCGAAGCCGGTGACGTCGACCGGCAGGCCATCGGGCGGGAAGGTGAAGCCTAGGGGCGCGCCTTTCGCAATGAGTTGCAGGTAGCTGGAGTACGTCGCGGTATGGATGATCTCATCCTGGCCATTGCTGCAACGCTCGAACTGCTGCACCCACGAATCGAAAGCATGCGGCCGAAGTTCTGCGAATTTTGTCCAGTACTCGTCGCCATATAGCTTCCGCAGTTCATACCACACGTCGTGCTGCACGCCGGCGATCGACGTCTTCACGTTGATCTTGTCAGCCCATTTTGGATCGAGCGCGTCCTGCCACGTCCTTGGCGCCTGATCGGGTGGCACCAGATTGGTGTTATAGGCGATGCCGGTCATGCTGATGGCTGACCAGGTCCAGTAACCGGGTGGCTGGCTTTGATAGTCCAACTTGTAGCCTGCTAACTCGGGCGACTGATAGCGCTCCCAGCCGTTGCGGTGCTGGAAGTCGAATGTGAGGCTCATGTCCGACATCTGCATCACGTCGACCAGATACGAACCGGCCCGGCGCTCGGCGAGCAGCTTGGCATACAGTCCACCCGCCTGCACCCGTACGAAATTGGTGCTGATCTTCGGGAACGCTTTGTGGAACTCTGCCAGCAGCGCCATGGTGTTGACGTCCGGGCTGGTGGTGTAGAGAACCACCTCGCCCTCCTTCTCTGCTGCTGCCATATCGGCGCAGGTCTTGAAACCCGGCAGTTGCACCGGCTGCGGGCATTCCGCTGCAAGCGCCACGCCTGGCAGAATGCAGCCGGCTGCAACGGCCGCGCAGGCCGCGCTGAAGGTCCTGGCCATTTCCCACTCCTTGTCCTTACAACCGCAACTATATGCTGCCGTCGATCAAGATCTCGAGGAGCACCGGCTCACGCGCCGCAAGGGCTTCCGCATAAGCGGATGTGAACGCCGCCGGATTCCCGATACGATGACCCTGCACGCCGAGTGAGCGGGCCAGTGCGGCAAACTCGATTGGCGGATCGACGAAATCCATCCCGATGAAGCGGTCCGTGCCGTGGAACAGCTTCAACCGCTGCTTGATGATCCGATAGCCGCCGTTGTTGAACACGACAAACGTGATCGGCAGCTTCTGGTGCGCGGCAGTCCACAGTGACTGGATCGAGTACATCGCACTGCCGTCGCCAAGTAGCGCCACCACCTTGCGGGTGGGCTGGGCAAGCTGCACGCCAACCGCGGCGGCAATGCCCCAGCCGATACCGCCGCTGATATTGCCGAAATACGCGTAGCGATCGCGTATGGGCAGGAAGGCCGCGAGGCTCGCCGCGCTGGTCAGCGCTTCGTCCACAACGATGGCGCCTTCCGGCAGCAGGTCCACGATCGTCAGCATCAGCCATTCAAGATCGATCGGCTGCGCCGGCGCCTTCGCCAGAGCGGCGTCGGCGCGCTTTCTGCGATTTGCGGTCCAATTGCGTCCTGCGAATTGGTGCAAGGCATCCGTAGCGCGCTGTCGCTGTGCCGAACCACCAAGGTCCGCGATCAGCGGCGTCAACACACGCAGCGTCTCCGCCACATCGGCACGCAGGGCGATCTCGGCGGGGTAGGTCTTGCCCATTTCCCAATCGCGCAAGCCGATCTGGATGACCGAGGCGTGCGGCGACAACGGCTCCGCCTCGCTGTAGACCGACATGCGCAGGAAATCGGCGCCGAGGCTGATCAGCGTGTCGTATGGCTCCAGGCGCGCCCGCACAGTCTTCTGATCGCGCGACAGCGGGCCGAGATAGGCCGGGTGCTCGCTTGGGAAATGCGCGCCTTGCAGCACCGTCTGGTCGTACACCGGGGCACCGAGAGCCTCGGCGAAGCGGGCAACGTCTGCGAATGCATTGCTTCTGACGATCTCATGGCCGGCGATGATGACCGGCCGCTTCGCCCTGAGCAGCCGTTCGGCGAGGGTCCGCAGGGTTTCGTCCGACGGCCGCACCCGTGTATCGACCCGCGTGGCCTGCCCCAGATCAATCGCTCCGAATGCATTCAGTATGTCGCCGGGCAATGAGATGAACACCGGTCCGGTCGGGGGCGTCATAGCGACCTTGGCGGCGCGGTGCACGATCCGAGGCAGGTCTTCGAGCCGCGTCACCTCGGTTGCCCACTTCACCACCGGCGTCGCGATCGGCACCAGGGGGGCATACAGCAGGGGTTCAGTCAGTCCGTGGCCCTGCTCCTGTTGTCCGGCGGTGATGATGAGTGGCGTTCCGGAATTGAACGCCGTGAACAGCGAGCCCATGGCGTTGCCGAGCCCGGGCGCGACATGCACGTTGCAAGCGACCAGCTCGCCGGAAGCTCTGGCATAGCCGTCGGCCATGGCAACGACGATCGCCTCCTGCAGGCCCAGCACGTAGCGCATGTCCGGATAGTCGACGAGTGCGTGCATGATCGGCAGCTCGGTCGTGCCGGGATTGCCGAACAGGTGGGTGACGCCCTCCGACAGCAGCAGTTCGACAAAGGCGCTGCGGCCACTGATCGTGTTCGGCGTTACGTCGGATGTCATCGGAACCTGTTTGCCTCAGGATGGAAGGACTGGCCCAGGTTACCGGTCATGCCGCTGCCGCGCCAACCGCAGCACAGACACTCGAAAGGTCGGCCCACCCGATCGTTCAGCCACCTGACGGAGTTCGGAACCCCACGAGCCAGCGACCAACGTGTCCGCGCAGACCCGGTTTCAGCGTGACCGCAACCAGCGCTGCGGACGACTTGGCGCGTGCCGCCTCGGCGCGGGCGGCGCGCTCCTCGGCCTGGCTGATCTGGCTCTCGGCGTAGTCGGCGCGCGCGAGCGCCCGGGCCAGTTCCTCCTGCATGGTGCCGATGGTCCGCGTCGCCCGATTGGCCATTTCGCCGTAGGAGACCTGATTAGCCGCAAGGTGCGGTGACCCCAGGCTGCGGTCCGACGTCATCACCAGCGTCAGGCCGTTCACCGACAACTCGACCCGCTTCTCCGCCTGCTTGGGAATCGGCACGCGCTGATCAAGGCAGTAGAGCAGCAGCGCGGCCACCAGGTATTGAGCCTCGACCTTGAGCGGCTGCTTGCCCAGCGCCGGCTGCAACTTCACCACCGCGACGGGGGTCTCGGTCGGCCCGGCAAGCTCGACGCCGACGACTTCGCTCGCCGCGCCGATCTGGCGCTGTTTCTGCAGAAAACCAATGACGGCAACCCGCGACTCGTCGGGCGAGAAGATGATGTAGCGGACCTCCATCGTCACGGTGGCACCCTGCGATCCAGGCGACTGTTGGCGATTTTTGTAGCCCGGCGCCCTTAATCCTCGGTTACCTGGGTAGGCGCGGCGTGCCACTCACGATCGGCCGGATGGATCGCAGGACTTCGGTGGCACTGCATCGGTCACGAAGTGCACGAGGCACGGTCCAAATCTGCGGGCGAACTCGAAGCTGGTGCCGCCGCCGTGACCAACGATGCCATCAGGCTGATCGATCACCAGCGTCGCGGCCACGCGCGGCGGCAGCAAAGAACGCAGCATGTCGATGCGGGCAGGGAAGTCCCGGACGTAGATGTCTCCTTTGAACTGCGCGACCGCGACGCGTGCGGTGGGTGAGTGTGCCGCATGCAGGATGCCCGAGAGGTCCGCCTCCTGCGTTGTCTGGCTGCTGAACCTGGCAGGCGATACTGCAATGACGGCGTCGGCGAGCCCGGGCGTATCGAGCACCTGAAGACTGTTCCAGGCGCCGCGCGACTGGCCGCCGACGACCACCATACGCCAGCCCTGAGCACGCAGGGTTCTGAGACCGTTGCGCAGCCAGTCGGCTGCATCATCGGCATAGTCAGTGGTAGGCGAGCGATCAAAGCGGATGATGTCGAAGCCGGCGTTGTTGAACGCCCGGACCATGGGGGGCGACTGGCCTCCACGGCTGTCATGGCCGGTGCCGGTGCCGTGAGCCCACACCAGCACGCCGCGTGCCGATTGGGGGCCGCGCCAGATGAACTGCGGATCAGGTGCGAACGCGTAGTCGCGGGTGGCGATCAGCGGCAAAGGAACGGCCGGCAGGGGCTGCGGCGGGCGACCCTGCCAGACGACCTGGAGGTCCTCGGCATAGATCGCGCAGTCCGTGCCGCCCTTGTCGGCGCAAGACTTCAGCGCCCTCGCGCGCATGTCTTCCATCGTATGTCCACCGCCGAAGCCGCCATAGGCGCCGTTGGATGCGATCGCCATGGCGCGTGGCAGGTTCATCAGCAGGAAGTACCCGTACGCCTGGCGGCCCTCGGGCCTCAGGAAGGGCACGGCGCCGACATCCAGCACGGCGATCGTCGGTGCGTCCGCCCACGCGGTGCTGGCCAGGCAGAATGCAATCAGGAACACTGCTGCCAGTCGCACGCAGGAAAACTCCGGTTCGTCGTCGTACCGATCATGCAACGCTCACCGACGGTCTGCAATGCGGGCGCACTTGCGTCTCCGCAATGGCGGGATTACTTCGCCCGCCCGGTGGCAGGGAGCAGGCAGCATGCGCGTGAAAGACGTAAAGAAAGTCGTGCTCGCCTATTCCGGCGGCCTCGACACCAGCGTGATCCTGCGCTGGCTCCAGGTGACCTATCGCTGCGAGGTGGTGACCTTCACCGCCGATCTCGGCCAGGGCGAGGAACTTGGCCCGGCGCGGCAGAAGGCCGAGATGGCGGGCGTGAAGGAGATCTTCATCGACGACCTGCGCGAGCCGTTCGTGCGCGACTTCGTCTTCCCGATGTTCCGTGCCAATGCGCTGTATGAAGGCCAGTATCTGCTGGGCACCTCGATCGCCCGCCCGCTGATCGCGCAGCGCCAGATCGAGATCGCCGAACAGGTCGGAGCCGATGCGGTTGCGCATGGCGCGACCGGCAAGGGCAACGACCAGGTGCGCTTCGAGCTCAGCTATTATGCGCTGAAGCCGGACATCAAGATCGTCGCGCCGTGGCGGGAATGGGAGCTGACCAGCCGCACCCGGCTGCTCGAGTTTGCCGAACAGAACCAGATCCCGATCGCCAAGGACAAGCGCGGCGAGGCGCCATTCAGCGTCGATGCCAACCTGCTTCACTCGTCCTCCGAGGGGAAGATCCTGGAAGACCCCGCGGTCGAGGCCGACGAGATTGTCTATCAGCGCACCATCCGCCCGGAGGATGCGCCGGACCGCGCCACGGTGATCGCGATCGACTTCGAGCACGGCGATCCGGTCGCGATCGATGGCGGCCGCCTGTCGCCGGCTGCGCTGCTGACCCGGCTGAACGAGTTGGGCCGCGCCAACGGCATCGGCCGGCTCGACCTGGTGGAGAACCGCTTCGTCGGCATGAAGTCGCGCGGCGTGTACGAGACGCCCGGCGGCACCATCCTGCTGGCGGCGCACCGCGGCATCGAGAGCATCACGCTGGACCGTGAGGCGGCGCATCTGAAGGACAGCCTGATGCCGCGCTACGCCGAATTGATCTACAACGGCTTTTGGTTCAGCCCGGAGCGCCGCATGCTCCAGGCGCTGATCGACGAGAGTCAGAAGAGCGTCGCGGGCCGCGTACGGCTGAAGCTCTACAAGGGCAACGTCACGGTGGTCGGTCGCGAGTCACCCAACAGCCTCTATGCGCAGGACGTCGTCACGTTTGAGGAGGACCAGGGCGCCTACGACCAGTTCGACGCCCAGGGCTTCATCAAGCTGAATGCGCTGCGCCTGCGCCTGGGCGCAATGGCGGGACGGCGGGGCGGGGCGCTTTAGCAGTCAGGCCGGTAGCCGGGCCGGTCGCTTGCAGTAATAGTCGATCCCGCCGGACCGTACCAGCGCCGCCGCGAAGGTGCCGGACAGGCGGCCGCCATCCAACTCGGCGGCAGGGTTCCCCAACGAGCCGGCGTAGCCGAGGGGGACGATCACGCCGCCGGATGGCAGGCCGTCGCAGCCGATGACGATCGCGACGTGGCCGTGCTGCTGGCGCAGCGCCTGCGACGTCATGCCAGCAACAACGATGTCGCCGGCCTTGGCGCTGGCGATCGCGGTGGCGATATCGCGCGAGGCCAGCCAGCCCTGCGCCGGGTCGCGCAGCTTCTTCACTATCGCATCGGCATCAAGCCCGTCGAAGTAACCGAGGGGCAGGAACTCGCTCAACGCCGCCTTCAGGAATCTGTTGCAGTCCCCCCGGTTGTCGGCGAACTGGGCGACGCAACTGGCGAGGATCAGTTTGGCAACGGGATTGTCCGGTGTGCCGGGATCCGACATGCGAGCCTCCCCGAACATGGCGCTGTGCGATTTAGCATGCAGGCGTATCGGTGTAACGCCAAATCGATGCGGCCCGTCCGGACTCGGCACGGAGCCTCGGCTGCCATGGTCTCTATTCCACCGCACCGCGCATAAATTCTATGCCTCTGGGCTGGATTATCTTCCCGGACCAGGAAGGCCAATTACCGCCTCGTCAAACGGCCCAGCGGCACGCCGCGGGCCAGCCTGAGGAGAGAGACCAATGAAGACGATGATCCGCGCCGCCATGGCCGCCCTGAGCATCGGAAGCATCAGCCCGGCGTTCGCGGTACAGCCAGCGCAGCACCAGACGGTAGCGACCCAGCAGAACGAGGAGGTCGTGCTGGCCTATGCCACGCAGTCCGGCCGCGGCACCTGGCTTTATGCGCCGCATGACGGCGGTGGCGCCAATAGCTGACCGCCCGACAGGGACTTCAGCAACGACGAGGCCGGCATTTAGCCGGCCTTTTTCGTGCGCCCTACCAGACCGCTGGCTGCAATGATGGGGGCGCCGTCTGCCAGCCGCTCCTGGCCATGCAGGCCCCCAACTTGGCGTCGTCCACCTCGACTGCCGACTGCAGCGGATAGTAGCCGGCCAGCGTGCTGACCACCTGGGTCGCAGCCCGCTGGCGGCATACCCCCACGTCAGTGGCGAATTGCTGTGCGCCGTATTCGGGGTGAACCGAATTCACATAGCGGTCCGGCAGGGGAGTGCAGCCGCCGAGAAGGCCCAGGATGGCCAGGGCGCTGGAATATCGCGTGATCATGCGGCGGGCAGCAGCTGCGCAGGGTAGGGACCATGCGGCAGCGTCTCCAGCTTCAGCGCCACCGGTTGGCCGAGCCAAAGCGCGTAGGCAGTGTGGTCGTCGTATTCGTCGTCGCTGAGCGGATGCACCAGGATGTCGAGCCCCTCACGGTTCAGCATGAGCCATGGTACGATGCTCGCGAACGCGTCCTTCCTGAAGATGATCTGGATCTGCGGCACCGGATGAGGCCCGGCTATGCCAGCGTTCCGGCCCACCTGCACCGGGAAATCGGCAGCCAATTTGTCGCGCAGCCTTGTCGCGACAGCGAAGGTCTCGTCGTTATAGTAGATATGCACGTGATAGCCATGCAGCGCCTCGGGCGAACCGGTCATGTTGATCCTCCATTTGCCGGGCTCCGGGCCTGCACATTCCCACACTCCGGCCGAGGGCGACAGTTGCAACGGCGCGCCATGACCATGGTTCGTGCCGCGTGTCTGGCGCTGCTGGCGTGCCTCGTGACGGCGCCGGCCAGTTCTCAGGTGTTGCCGACGCTGCTCGTGCTGCCGTTGGACTTGGTCGACACGTCCGGTGAAATGCCCCCGCGCACCGAGGAGCACGAGGCGCGCCTGGCCGCGCTCGCGTCCTGGCTGTCGCAGGCGTTCGCCGACCAGCACGCGTATCGCGTCCTTGACCCCGCGCCGATCGCGGGCGAGGTCGCAACAGCACGGTCGGCGCAGCCGCTGTCAGGGTGCAATGGCTGCGAGCAGGACCTCGGCAAGAAGCTGCACGCCGATCGCGTCCTGGTCGGTGAGCTCGACAAGATCAGCACGCTGATCGGCGATCTCACCCTGCGCGTATCCGATGTGCACACCGGACAAATCGTGTTCGCCCGCACCGTCAGCTTCCGCGGCGACACCGACGAGGCCTGGCAGCATGCCGCCCGCTCGCTGGTCCGCGACATGGTGCAGGTTCAGCAGCGCTGAGCATCAATCCAGTGTCTCGCGGTAGAAGCTGATCGCAATGCTGCCCACCACGACGGCGAACAGTGCCATCGGCCACAGATCCGGCCAGATCTGCGCCAGCCCGTTGCCCTTCAGCAGCACGCCGCGGCAGATGCGCAGCGCGTGCGTCAGCGGCACAGCCTCGCCAATGAAGCGCGCCCAGGCCGGCATTCCCATGAACGGGAACATGAAGCCCGACAGCATGATCGACGGCAGCAGCCCGAATTGCGAGAGCTGCTGCGCCTGCATCTGCGTCGTCGCCATGGTGGAGAAGGCGAACCCCATCGCCAGGTTGCAGGCGATGAACACGCCCAATGCCAGCAGCAGCAGCGGCACCGATCCGCGCACCGGCACACCGAACACGGTGACCGACACCAGCAGGATCAGCGCGATCTGCACATAGGCGAGGCCGACATAGGGGATGATCTTGCCCAGCATCACCTCCACCGGCCGGATCGGCGTGGCCAGCAGGTTCTCCATCGTGCCCGCCTCGCGCTCGCGGGTGATGGCGAGCGTCGTCATGACAAGTGTCGATACTGTCAGGATCAGCCCCATAAGCCCGGGCACGATGTTGAATGCGGTGAGCTGTTCAGGGTTGTAGCGGCCGTGCAGCACGATCTGGAACGGCGGCTGTGCCGGCTTCACCCGCATCTCCGCCGGCAGGTCGCGGTTCAGAACGGTCGCGTTCAGCGCCACCACCGCGGCGGTTGCGTTGGCGATCGCGGTCGGGTCGGTCGCATCGGCGTCCATCAGCACCTGTGGCTGCTCGCCGCGATCGATGCGGCGCGAGAAGTCGGGCGGGATGTTCAGCACGAACATCACGTCGCCACGCGCCAGCGCCTGCTCCGCCGCGTCCTCGGTCGGCAGCGGCACGATGTCGAAGTAGCCGGTGTTCTGCAGCGCGGCGGCCAGCGTGCGTTCGTACGTGGAGTGTTCGGCGGTCAGCAGCCCGGTCGGCAGATGCCGCGGATTGGCGTTGATCGCGTAGCCGAACAGGAAGAGCTGCACCAGCGGCAGCATCACCGTCAGCCCGATCGTCGCGCGATCGCGCCGCATCTGCAACCACTCCTTGCGCAGCATCGCGAACAGGCGCGCGAAGGAGAAGCCTCTCATGCCTCGGTGTCCCGCAGCATATGGATGAACACGTCGTCGAGGCGCGGTTCAACCTCCTGCCAGTGCAACGCATCGTCGCCCAGGCCATCGAGCGCGGCGCGAAGCGCGGCGCGGTCCATGCCGGCGACCCGCAGCGCGCGGCCGAACACCGCCGCGGTCTCCACACCGGGCTGGCCGCGGAGCCGGCGCACCGCCTGTTCGATGCCTTCGCCGGTCGCCTCGAAGGTCACCAAATGCGCGGCGCGCACCACCTCGTCGGCGGTGCCCTGCACCACCAGCCGGCCGCCCGACAGGTACACCACGCGCTGGCACCTCTCGGCTTCGTCCATGTAGTGAGTGGACACCAGCACGGTCATGCCGTCAGCGGCCATCTCGTGGATCATGTCCCAGAACTCGCGCCGCGCCTTGGCGTCCACGCCCGCGGTCGGCTCATCCAGCAGCAGGAGGCGCGGCCGGTGCAGCACGCACGCGGCGAGCGCCATGCGCTGCTTCCAGCCGCCCGACAGTTCCTGCGCCAGCTGGTCCGCGCGATCGGCAAGCCCGATGCGGTCCAGTACATCGGATATCGCTTGCGTGCGGTGCGGTATGCGATACAGCCGCGCCATGAACTCCAGGTTCTCGGCCACTGTCAGGTCGCCGTAGAAGCTGAAGCGCTGCGTCATGTAGCCGATCTGCAGCCGGATGCGCGGGGCATCGCGCAGCAGATCGAGGCCGAGGCAGGTGCCACTGCCGCCATCCGGCCGCAGCAGGCCGCACAGCATGCGGATCGTCGTCGTCTTGCCGCTGCCGTTGCCGCCCAGGAAGCCGCAGATCTCGCCCTCGGGCACCTGCATCGTCAGCCCGTCGATCACCTGCCGCGTGCCGAAGCTCTTGCGCAGGTCGTGCACGTCGATCGCGAGCGCAGTCACCGCCGCACGTCCACCGGTTGGCCTGGCTTCAAGTCCGCCGCCTGCTCTGCTGGCGGATGTGCCTCGATCAGGTACACCAGCTTTTCGCGGTTGGACTCGCTGTAGATCACCGGCGGCGTGTATTCCGGCTGTGGCGAGATGAACGTGACGGTGGCGGTCAGCCCGGGCGCGCAGGAGTCGCAGCCGATCGCCAGGTGGTCGCCCTCGTGCAGCGTCGCCAGCTCGGTCTCCGAGACGAAGAAGCGCACGAGGATGTTCTGCGGCGGCAGCAGCGACACGACCGGGGTGCCGGCGTTGATCATCTCGCCGGGACGCGCATAGGTGTCGGACACCAGCGCCGCGACAGGGGCCGTGATGTGGCGCTGCGTCACCCGCCATTCCGCCTGGGCGAGGCCCGCCCGCGCCTGCTCCACCATCGCGCGCTGGGCAGCGATCTCGTATTCGCGCCCGGTGGGCGATTGCAACTGCGCCAGCTTGGCGGTCGCCGCCTCGGCGCGCGCGGTGGCCGAGGCGAGGTCGGCGCGCTGCTGGTCCACCGTCTGGCGGCTGGCCGCGCCGGTCCGCAGCAGCTCCTCATTGCGCGCCAGATCTTTGGCCATGCGGTCGCGCGTGGCGACGACATCGGCGAGGTCGGCGCGCGCCTGGGCGATCTCGGTGTCGCGACTGCGCGTCTCCAGGTTCGAGAGTCGCGCCTCGGCCTCGGCCAGCTTGCCAGCAGCCGAATTGCGCGCGGCGACATCGTCGGCATCGTCCTGGGTGAACAGCTTCGCGCCGGCCGCCACCTGGACGCCGCGCGCGACCGACAGCTCGGTGATGCGCCCGGCCAGCGTGGGCGAGACCCGCACATATTCGGCATCGACATAGCCCTGCCACGCCGCAGGACCGGTGGTGCGGTGCAGCCACCACCACCCGCCGGCGCCAGCCGCAGTCAGCAGCACGATAAGCAGCAGCAGTGCGCGCTTCATGACACCGGCTCCGCCGCCAGCCCGCGCAGCAGCACGTCGAGATGGGCTTCCGCGACCGCGCGGGGATCGAAGGTCAGGTCGGTGTGGCGCCCGAGTGAGTGTTTCCACAGCGCCAGCAGCAGGAACGGTGCGGCGAACAGCGGCAGCACCGCATGCACGTCCATGCGGCGGAACTCGCCGCGCTCCATGCCGCGGGTCAGAATGCCCTCGACCAGCGCGAAGGCCCGGCGCAGCACGGCATCGGCGTAGAATTGGGCGATAGCGGGGAAATTGCCGGATTCGGCCACCACCAGCTTGGGGACCGCGGTGATGTCGCTGTCCAGCAGCGCCAGAAAGCGCCGGGCGAGCACCCGCAGCAACTCGGCGCATGACCCGGTATGGCCGGCGAATTGCTCCTCGGCCGCTTCCAGGTTCGGCAGCACCGCCTGGCGGACTACGGCGCGGAACAGGTCCTCTTTAGTGGAGAAATACAAATAGATGGTGCCCTTGCTGATGCCGGCCGCGGCGGCGACGTCCTCCAGCTTGGTCGCGGCGTAGCCGCGGTCGGCGAAGGTGGCGAGGGCGGCCGCGACAATCTCGCCCGGTCGGGCATCTTTGCGGCGGGTGCGGGGCATGGTGCTTATTTACTGACCAGTCAGTCAGTTTCAAGTGGATTCGTTTCGACCGGCACCGAACTGTGGCCCGATTGCCGCGGCCGGCGCCGCGGCGCAGCCTGCGGGGCATGCAAGAGATGGCTCTGCTCGCGGTGGCCGGCCTGCTGGCCGGGGCCATGAACGCCGTCGCCGGCGGCGGGTCGTTCGTCAGCTTTCCCGCCATGATCGCCGCGGGACTGCCGCCGGTCGTCGCCAACGCATCGTCGACGGTCGCCTTGTTTCCCGGCACGCTGGCCAGCACCTGGGCCTATCGCCACGCCTTTGCCCAGCCCAGCGGGCTGCGGGTGCGGGCGCTGCTGCCGGTCAGCGTGGCCGGCGGGCTGGTCGGGGCGGCGCTGCTGCTGGCCACGCCGGCGCGGCTGTTCGACCTGGTCATCCCGTTCCTGCTGCTGCTCGCCACGGTGACCTTCGCGGCCGGCGCCCGCGCAGGGCTGGCGCTGCGCCGGGTCGTGCATCTCGGTCCTGGCGCCGCCCTGCCAACGCAGTTCGTCATCGCGATCTACGGCGGCTACTTCGGCGGCGCAGTCGGGCTGATGATGATGGCGGCCTGGAGCCTGCTGACCGCGAATGCGGATCTGAAGGCGATGGCGCCGGTGCGGGTGATGCTGGTGAGCGCGACCAACGGCGCCGCGGTGGCGTGGTTCGTGGCGGCAGGCGCGGTCCGCTGGCCGGAGACGCTCGCGATGCTGGTGGCGAGCATCGCCGGCGGCTATCTCGGCGCGCGGTTGATCCAGTGGCTGCCGGCCACGGTGGTGCGGAAGTTCACCATCGCCCTGACCGCCTGCGTGACGGTGCTGTTCTTCCTGCGGGCAGTGCGGTGAGCCGCGCGATGGCCGTGCGACCCACCCGCATCACTCAGGCGACCGCAGCCTTGCGCGCCTCTTCGGCAGGGCTCTCGACCGGGTAGGTCAGATCCTGCCCAATATGGACCTCCAGCATCCTGGGCCCGGTCTGGGTCGGCAGCGTCAGCATCGCATCGCCCTCAGTCCAGCGGCCCATCACGTTGCCGTCCCGCTCGACCTCCCACCAACCCTGCTTCAGGTCCGGCCCGTCCAGCGCGATGTCGCGCAAGTCGCCGGAACTGCGCACGACGAGGCGTGTGACCCGAACGCCCAGTTGCCGCCGGTCGTCAAGCCATGGCCGTGCATCCGCCGGCGCTGCCGTGCGCGACACCAGACGCACCTGCGACGCCGCACGTGGCAGTGGGAAGATCGCCAGCTTGCCGTCGTTGAAGATCGGCCGGATCCGGCGGTCCTGGAACGCAAGCTGCAGCGCGGCATCGGCCGTGGTCTCCGGCATCGCCGCCGGCGTGCCCAGCGCGGCGGCGCGGTCCGCCAGCTTCTGCCAGACCGGCAGCACGCTCGCCTCGTCCGACACGAAGGGGGCGCAGGAGCCGGCCTCGCGCGTCGGATTGTCGCTTTCGTCGGTCAGGTCCGGATGCAGGATCAGCGGTTCGCCCGAGTTGGCGAAGAAGCCGCGGTTGCCGGTGTTGAGGTAGCTTTCCGCCGGCAGTCCCTCGGCCAGAAGGATGGCGTGCGCGTCGAGCTCCACGTGGAAGTACTCGACCGCGGTCCAGCTGCGCTCCTGCCGGATCGTCGAGCCGTTGATGAGCTGGCGGGCACAGATCAGCTTGCCGTCGACGAAGATGGCGTGGTCGGGGGAGACGATCAGATCGCGGTGTGGCGTGTTCTCGGCCAAGGCGCCACGCTGGATGCGTACCGGTCTCACGGTGTCCGGCAGCGGATGCGTCGTCAGGTCGATCCGGCGACGGCCCACCCACTTCACCGATCGCGGTTCCAGTTGATCGCCCGACACTGTCAGGACGATATCGCCCGCCTCCAGGCTCTCGACAGCCTGCTCGCCGGTGGCGGTTTGGATATGTGTGCCCAAGGCGAAGCACACGACGTTGCTGAGGATAATGTCCGTGCCGCTGCCGATTATGCTGCCTTGGTGGCCTGAGTCGGCGAACCAATCGACGTGAGTGGCTGTGGTGGCAGTGGCGAGGGTGATAGTCCCGAGATCTGTGGCGCCGCTGAACAACTCGATATGCGTGGAGTTGGTGAGGACGGCGTTGGTGATCGTGGCCTGAACATTGACGTAATTGACCGTGCTGAGGTCTGGCGTAGCACTGGCTGCGACGTCGAGGCCTTTTACTGCGCCGGCGAAGTGAAGCCCGCTCGGGGTGATGGTGACGTCGTTCAGCTCAAGCGCGCCGTGGGTGCCGCTGAAGTTGAATGTGTTCGTGGCGCCGACGGTGCCGTTGAGCTTCAGGACGGATGCCGTACTGTCGAAGACATTGAAGGTCAGGCCACTGGATGCCGCGATGTTGCTTGCCAGAGCAAGTGTACCCCCAGAGGCGGTGATCGTGCCGGCGTTGGTGCCGGTGAACGTCGGGTTGAAGGTGCCGAAACCCGTCAGATGCGAGCCGGTTCCGAGAGTGACACCTGCGCTGTCGGTCAGT
Source organism: Acetobacteraceae bacterium (assembly GCA_035701785.1). Lineage (GTDB taxonomy): Bacteria > Pseudomonadota > Alphaproteobacteria > Acetobacterales > Acetobacteraceae > JAMXLO01. Next base: position 25,135 of record DASSRN010000324.1, read on the forward strand.
GTGCCGCCCAACATCGAGATGGTGGCGCCGCCCACTGACAGCGCGCTGGTGAGTGTCAGGCTGGAGGCGGCAGTGTTGAGCACCACGGTTCCGGTGGAGCCGAAGCTCAGCGAGGTCGCGGCGCTCGCTTTATCGAGCTTCAACGTATCGTTGGCGCCCGTTATCGTCAGCGCGGTTGTGCCGGTGAGCCCCGCATTCAGTTCCAGCGTGCCGCCGGTTGCGGTAATCACGCCACTGCCGCTGACTCCATTTGTAGCGGATGCCGCCACCGTGCCGGCGCCGCTGATGGTGCTTCCGGTTGCGGTTGTTATTCCACCGCCATTGGTGACGTTGATGATGCCACCGGCAAGGGTCAGCTTCGCATTCGCATTCATGCTGATCGCGGTGGCGAGGTTGCTTGTGGGGTTACTCACCGTCAACGTCTGGGCACCGACGACCAGCGTCACGAGTCCACCGCCGGAACTAAACGTCACGCTCTGGACGGTTGGATTAATGGTGGTGTCAATTGTTACTGTGTAAGCGGCAGCGCCGCCATTGCCGGCGAAGGTAACTGTGTCGGCCGAGGTCGGGACCGGGTCGCCACCCCAGTTCGCGGACG
>DASSRN010000325.1:0-11528 GCA_035701785.1 Acetobacteraceae bacterium
CCACACCCTGCCGCCCGCTGTCCGCTTACGGCGCCGACAAGCTGGGGTGCGAACTGCACGCGCGTGTCGCCAGCCACGTGCACGGCATACCCACAGTGGGGCTGCGCTTCTTCAATGTTTACGGCCCGCGCCAGGATCCGCGCTCACCCTATTCCGGCGTGATATCGATCTTCTGCGAACGCATCCGCCGCGGTGCGCCAATCAACATCTTCGGCGACGGCGAACAGACGCGTGACTTCGTCTATGTTGCCGACGTCGTCGCCGCTTTGCTGGCGGCTATGGCGCTGTCCCCATCCGACTCACCGGTGTTCAACGTGTGCACCGGGCATCCGACCTCGGTTCTTGGTCTGGCACGTGTGATCGCGGCCCTGACCGAGACGCGACTGGACATCCGTCATGCGCCGCCGCGCGCCGGCGAAATCCGTCACTCCATTGGCGTGCCCGCCGCGGCGCGCACCATGCTTGGCTTGGGCGAGCCGGTCGCATTGCGCGACGGTCTCGCCAAAGTGCTCGACTGGCTTGGCACAACAAGCTGACGCCGACAGCGAGCAGTTGCCTTGCGAGAGTTGGCAGTAGCCCTCTTCGTGCCTCCGGTCGCGCTGGTGTTCGCCACTCTGCTGGGGCTGCTGCTCGAGCGCCGCTACCGCCGCCTGGGCCGAACTCTGGCGTGGGCTGGCGTTGTGGGCCTGTTGCTTTTGGCGGAACCACCCGTCGCGAATGCCCTGCTTTTCTCGCTTGAGCGCGACCTGCCGGTCGTGGCATCGCCGGACCGGCCGCCGCAGGCGATCGTCGTGCTGGGTGGTGACAATTCTTCCTATGGCGGTCCGGACGCGCCGGATGATCTGGGCCCGCTGTCGCTGGAGCGCGACCGTGCGGCAGCGGCACTGTACCGCAGGACCAGCCTGCCGATCCTGGTCAGCGGCGGCCGGGTTCGGGCGCGCGAAGTGCCGATCGCCGACCTGATGGCCGACAGCCTGGAACATGACTTCCAGGTCCCGGTGCGCTGGATCGAGCGCCAGTCACGCAACACGTGGGAGAATGCGGATCTCAGCGCCGCGATCCTGCGCGAGCAGGGCATCCGCTCGGTCTACATAGTGACGCACGCCTGGCACATGCGCCGCGCGATCCTGTCCTTTGCCGGCACCGGCATCGCGGTGACCGCTGCGCCGACCAGAATCGATCGCGCCCCGCCGATCGGGTTCCGTGACTTCATTCCCAGCACCTCTGCGTGGCGGCAGAGCTATTTCGCACTGCATGAATGGTTAGGCCTCGCGTGGTATTCGCTGCACTGACCCTTCAGGCCACCACATCGTCGAACAGACGCTGCCAGGCGGCCACCATGGCGTCTGCGCCAAATTCCGCAACGGCCTTGGCACGGTTGGCTGCGCCAATCTGCGCGCGCACGCCGGCATCGCGTGCCAGTGCGATGATTGCTTCGGCCAGCGGGGCGTCATCCAGCGCGGCCAGGAATGGCTGGTTCGCTCGCGATACCATGGCAGCTACATCGCCGACCGCCGTCGCAGCGATCGGCAAGCCCGACGCCATTGCCTCGATGACCGATAACGGCATCTGTTCGGTGTCGGACGACAGAACGAACATATCAAGCTCGCGATACAGCGGTGCTGGATCATCGAGATGTCCGATGAAGCGCACGTGCTCCGTCACCCGCAACTCAGCACCGAGTTGCTCCAGGCTCGGTCGCTCGGGCCCATCGCCGGCAATCACCAATTGCACCGGCACAACGTCGAGAACGCGACGGAACGCTCGCATCAGCCGCGCCAGGTTCTTCTCGCCCCGCAGCGCTGCGACCGTGCCGATCACCAGCCCCGCATGGGCCGTGGGGATCGCTGCGAAGCGCTCGAGATCGACACCGTTCGGCACGTAGTGCACGCGGCGGGGATCAAGCCGCCACGTCTCGGTCGCGATCCGCTGCAAAGTGCGCGACGGCACCACGACCGTGCTCCGCGCCAGCACCAGCCGTCGGGTCAGCACGCGACGAGGAAGCTGCCGCTGGCGTTCCTCAGGCCCGAAGCCGTCCTCCACGTGCATATGGGGCGCGAGCCGCGGGATATTCGCCATCGCCCATTCGATGCTACCCCAGTTGTAGGTCGCCAAAGCGTCGGGGCTGATCTCGCGCAAGCGACGGCGAAAGCGGCTGACGTTGCCGAGCGTAGCGCCCTTCGCCATCTCGATCGGTTCGCAGCGCATGTCGAGCCCCGTAGCGAGATGGGAGAGGCACGCGTAATTACCGTCTAGTGCCGTGATCAGGTGCCGATAGCGCGTGCCCAACGCTGCGGTCAGGGCCGCGAAGCGACGTTGCGCCCCACCAACCGCGAAGGTCGAGAATACATGCAGCAGGCACGGCGCCACCGCCATTCAGCGTGCAGGTTTGTCGACCGGCCGTCGCCGCTCCATGAAGGCGCGGAACGCCTCGGCCGCTTCAGGAGAACCCAGGCGTTCGCGGAACAGCGCCAATTCTTCCTTTATGCGACCGGTCACATCCGGCGCGCCGTGCCGCATCAGGTGCTTGGTCGACTGCACCGCCTGAGTTGGTAACGCGGCGAGGCGCCGCGCGATGTCGTGCGCGACCCTCATCAGGTCTGCATCGTCAACTACGCGGTTGACGAACCCCCATTCGTGCGCCGTCGCCGCATCCAGCGGTTCACCCAGCAGCAGGAGCGCAGCGGCACGTTGATGGCCGAGCAGCCGTGGAAACAGCAGCGAACTCGCGGCCTCAGGCACCAGACCCAGGCTGGTGAACGGCATGACAAACCGGGCCGAGCGCGCTGCAACGATCAGGTCGCAGTGCATCAGCATCGTCGTCCCCACGCCGATTGCATTGCCGTTCACCGCAGCGATCAGCGGCTTCCGCATTGATGCGAGGCCAGGCAGAAACCGCGAACTGGATGCTTCGCCCTCGTTTGCCGCGCGCGCCTGGAAGTCGGCGATGTCGTTGCCCGACGTGAAGCTGTCGCCGGTACCGGTCAGCAGCGCAACGTGCAGCGTCGGATCTGCGTCGACCTGCGCGAAGGCATCGGCCATCGCGTCATACATCGCGCGGGTGAGCGCATTCTTCTTCTCCGGTCGGTTCAGCCGGATTTCCAACACCGCGCCATCGCGCGTGAGAACGACCGTATCGCTCACCGGGGCAGGTGCTCCTCGATGTAAGGCGGCAGGTGAAATGCGCCGACATGGATCTCCGGAGTCCAGTAGCGCGTCCTGCCCAGGATCCCGGCCGCCTGGGCGCGCTCGCGTATCGCAGCAAAGCCTACGCTGGTCAGTGATGGGTCCTTCGCGGCCAAGCCTAGCGTCATGAGACCTCCGACATAGGTCGGCACCGCAGCCACATAGGCGGTGACGAGCGGGAAAAACTTCGCCCGGCGCGCGCTGGTCTCGCGCAACTCGTCGGCCTGCATGAACGGCACGCCACACTGGTTCACCACCAGGCCGCGCGCAGTCAGGATGCGGGCGCAATTGGCATAGAACTCGTCGGTGAACAGCACCTCGCCCACGCCGATCGGGTCGGTCGAATCGACGATGATCGCATCGAAGGTCGTGTCCGGCGCGCGCTTCACATAGTCGATTCCGTCGCCAACGATCACCTCAGCTCGCGGATCGTGCCACGCGTCGCCACCGATCGCCGGCAGGAACTCCTTCGCCAGCCGGATCACCTCGCCATCGATCTCCGCCATCACCGCGCGCCGCACGGTGCGATGCTGCAACACCCGCCGCAGCACGCCGCCATCGCCCGCCCCAATGATCAGCACGTTCGCCGCGGCCCCGTGCGCCAGCAACGGCACGTGCGCCAGCATCTCCTGATAAACGAACTCGTCACGCTCGGTGATCTGGATCACCCCATCCAACACCATGACGCGGCCGTGCGAGAAACTCTCGAACACCACGATGTCCTGGAACTCGCTGTGTGCCCGGGCGAGTTCACGCTTCACCAGGAAGCGCTGACCCCACTCCGGGTACAGCGTCTCGTTGATCCAGCTGTCAGTCGCCACGATGCTACGGGATCAACCCGCGGCGCTGCTCCGACAACAGGATCGATGTCGGCGCGAACACGTCCTTCAGCACCGGCAGCGAGTGGTACGGATTGCACGCGCCGCACATGAAGATGTCGACCGCAGCGAAATCGCGCTCCGGCCACGTGTGGATCGAGATGTGGCTTTCGGCCAGCACGAGCACGCCGCTCACGCCGCCATCGGGACCGAAATGATGGAAGTGGCTGTGCAGGATTGTCGCGTTAGCCGCCTCGGCGGCATCGCGCAGCGCACGATCGATCAGCGCGGGATCGGTGAGATTGCTCGCTCCCCACAGATCCAGCAGCAGATGCGTGCCGGCGAATTTCACGCCGTCCTTGTCGACGAAGTAGTCCTTCTGCTCGATCTCGATCGAAGCGTCGGAGACTATCCCCAGCGGGCTGAGTGCGTCCATTGCGTACCCTATTCCAACCAGCAGACAGCCTGTTGAACGGCCGCGCCCCCACGTCCGTTCCCTTGGGCCAAGGTCGCGGAACATGGGGAAAGGGGGGGCGGCACGCAAGGGGCTAATTCCCCCGGCCCATGATTTATGGGGTCTGGGGCGCCGTCGGCCGGGGGGGCAGCTGGCTGGCCAGGTCACGCGCCAATGCGGCTTCCTGCCCCGACCGCCTAAGGTCCGCTGTGCCGCGCACCTTCTCGGCGGTGAGCAGCCTGACGAGATCGGCGAGCGGTCCAGAGCCCATCCGGGGTATCGCCTGTTCGCGCATGCTCGCCAGCGCCGCATCGTCCCCTGCCCGAGCCGCCGCGGTGGCAAGCCGCACCAGCGTTCGCCGCTGGCCGTCGTCCAGCTGCCCCTCGCTCGGCACGGTCTTTGTCGCGTAGTCGGTCAACGCCTGCAAGGCCCCTGGCCAATTGTTGGATCGTTCCAGGATGGCGGCCCGCGCCTCCAGGGCTGCGGGGCTGTCCAGTGCGCCGAGTGTCGCAAGCGCGTGCGGGACATCGCCACGCCGTTCGTCCGCTGCGGCGGCCAATAAGGCGCGCCGCTCCGTCACGCTGGCCGGCAGATCGCTGGCTATCGAAGCCTCGAGCGCCACCATGGCTCCGCCGGCGTCACCCTCGCGCAGGCGCAGCGCCGCCAGGCGCGCACCGAAGCCCGCCCGGGCACCTCCCGAGGCGGCCTTCATGAGCTTCTCCAGCACCGGCGCGGCGCGTTTCGGCAGTTCCAGTGCAACCAGTCGGTCGGCCAGCTTGGCTTGCAGTGCCTCGCCGTCGGCACCGCCCGGGAGAAGATCGGCGTTCTCCTCCACTGCCGCTACAAGCTCCAAGGGCGGCAACGCATCGGCTGCGCCGTCACGCAGCAGACTGGCGAACAGATCGGTCAGTTCGCGATGGATCGCGGCCTTGTCCTCCGGAAATAGCGTCTCTCCGTCTCGCAGCAGGGCGAAGGCGGCACGCCAGACACCGCTGCTCGCCTTGAGCGCCGCAAGACGGCTGCGTAATGCACGCTCCTGGCTGTCGCCACGCCAAGCATACAGCAGCGGCTCCAGGCGGTCGGCAGCCTGCTTCGCGTCAATTGCGCCGGTGGCTAGTCGCAGCTCCGCCGCGCGCACGGCGGCGCGAGCGTGCACCGACTGGTCGCGTGACCGCGCCAACAGGTCGTAGGCAGCCAGCGCCCCCGGAACATCGCCCTTCGACTCCTGCAGCATGGCGCGGGCCAGATCGAGCGCTGCATCGTCCTTGCATGCGTCCAACAGCGCCATCGCTGCAGCCGTCTCGCCACCGGCCACCAGGGTCTCGGCGATCAACGGCAGCAGCTGGTCACGCAGCGGTGCAGGGTAGGCGAGCACCAGCGGCATTGTTGTGGCGAAGATGGCGGCGGCCGGCGCCGGATCTTGCGACAACTCGGCCTGCCGCATAGCGCGCCACAGCGCCACATCGTCTGATGCCGGCAGGCGCGGATCGGCGATACCTGCGGCATCCTCGGCCCGATGCGCGAGCAGCGCAGCGATAGCCCCAAGCGCTGCGTTGTCGGGCGCGTCGGCCAGGTGCGGATCATCGGCTGCCGCCAGGGCCAGCATGGCGCTCGCTTCGGCTCCCATGCCAAGCGCAATCATGGTTCGGGCTGCCGCCTGCCGACGCGCTCCACGAGCGAGCGGCGGCGCCGCTGCATTGTCGGATACCTGCCGCGCCAGCAATTGGAGCAGTGCGCTGACCGACTGATTCGGGAAGTCGAACAATCGTGCCAGGCCCACAGAGTGGGACAGCTGTTCGGCAATGTCCGACGGCGGCGAAATGGCAGTCGCGCCGGACACGATGAAACCTTGTGGCCCGGGCCGCAAAGCGATCGTGTCGGCGTTGGGCTCGATTGCGACGCCTTGCCAGGTGGGCAAAAGATTGAACTCTGCCGAACGCCGCAACGCAGGCACCCCCTGTCCCGGCTGACGCTGCGTGCCCACCAGCAGTGCCGCTCCCGTCTCTGGGTCCAGCAGACTGACCACTGCGCCGGGCTGCATGGCCCGCAGTACCAGCCGGTCATCGGCAACCGATGCCTGGATCGGCCGCAGCGCAGGTTCCAGCGGCGCGGCCGTGATGCGCCAGGCGTCACGGGTGCGGGTTGGCGTCAGCGCTATGGAGGCGTCCAGCGGTAGCCGGATGACAGTCGCCGTTTGCAGCGTCTGCACAGTCGCCGAGCCAAAGTGCGGATCATCGCGGACAGTGGACAGGTCAATGGCGCCCGGCTGATCGAATACGATCAGCCCTGTCGTCCCGCGCCGCAGCACGGCGACCCCGACCTGGATGCCAGCCGGCACGAGCAGGCCCTCCGTGTCAGCCGTTGCCTGGGCAGGGGCGGCGGCCTCTGGCGGGGATGCGGCAGGCGGAGGCGCCAGCGTGGCATCGGGCGCGGTGGCCTGATTTGGCACCGGCGGCGGCGAAGTGTCTCCATGTGCTACGCCGGTTGCTTCGGACTTGGCCCGGGGCGGCGGCACTGTGACGGATGCGCCTGGCGTGCTGATGGTTGAGTCCTGCGATGGCTTTGCCAGCGATCCTTTGGCGTCAGAGACCGCCTCCGCTACGGGCTTCGACGACGCGCCAGACGATCCCGATGCCACGTCCTGCAGCGGCTGCGCGGAGGGGCCTGTGGCCTTGGCAGCGACCTCGGGTGATGCCGTTGTCGGCGGGCCAGGCGATAGCGATGCCGGACTCTGAGCCGGCTTCGCTTGTAACACCGCGCCGGCCTGCCCGGCCGCCGGCTTCTCCGCGGAAGTCTCCGTTGGCGCAATGTCGATGACCACCAGATTGCCGGCACGCCAGTGTCGCACCGCGGCACCCGCCGCGAGCACGATCTCAGCCTTGCCAACGCCGCCGGTGATCGAAACCACGTCGCGCGGCACGGCGTTGGCCGCCCCCACGACCGCATTGTCGGGGAAGCGGATAACGACGTGCTCACCTTCCTGCGTCAGCGCATACTCGGTGTGGCTGCTGAAATTGAAGGCGATGCGGCTGTAGCCCTGATGCGTGCCGACGCGCACCACAGCCGTGGGCGGAGCGTCAGCCTGCACGGTCGCCGACGGCACGGCCGACGCGAGCGCCGCGACAAGCCAGCATGCCGGCAGGCGGATCATTCGAAACTGGCCAGCAGCTTGTCGATATCGGACTGGTCCATGGCAACGGTCGGGTGCTGTGGCCCGTTCAGCAGTGCTGCCTCCGGATGAGCCTCTTCGGCCTCGACCGGTGCGCGATTTCCGCCGCTTCTGCCGCCGAACGTCGCGACGATCTGCGCTACCTTCGTCTCGATTGTCTTCAGCGTTGCGACCACTTTGGTGATCCTCTGGCCGGTGATGTCCTGGAAGCTGCACGCCTCATAGATCTGCGTGGTCGCGTCCTGCAGCTTGCTAGCGGGCTCTCCGGTCAGGCTGCCCGCCACATCATCCAGCGTCTCGCAGCTGTTGAGGATCGCGTTGGTCGCGGTCGCGGTGTGCTCAACGATCGCATCCAGTTCGTCGGTGGCGAACGGAATGTGGTTGTCGGTGATGTCGTCTACCCGCAGCGCCGCGATTTCAGCCTTGGCAGAGGCGATCGTCTTGCCCAGCGCCTCGACCTCGGCCAGTAGCGAGGTCTCCTGCGCCGAGAGATCGCCGCTCATTGTCGCAAGCACGGCATGCACCACATCGGCCACCATCTCCGGCTGCGAGCCAGGATAGCGCACACGGATCTCGCTCAGCCGTTCCGCCAGCCGGTCGGCGTCACCCATGGTTCAGCACCTTCTCGATCTTGTCGCGCAGCGTCTCGGCGTTGAACGGCTTCACGATGTAGTTAGAGACGCCCGCCTGCTTGGCGGCAACCACGTTCTCGGTCTTGCTCTCGGCCGTGACCATGATGAACGGGGTCGCCTTCAGCCTGGCGTCGGCACGGACTTCCTGAAGCAACTGCAGCCCGGTCATCGGCACCATGTTCCAGTCGCTGATCACCAGCCCGAAGTTGCCGGCACGCAGCTTGGCAAGTGCCTCTGCACCATCGGTGGCTTCCTCGACGTTGTTGAACTCGATCTGCTTCAGCAGATTGCGGATGATGCGCAGCATCGTCTTGTAGTCATCGACGATCAGCACGTTCATGGACTTGTCGATCGGCATGTCTCTCAATCCTTTCGCCTTGCCCCCGCTGGCGGTCAGCTGCCGGCCGGTCCGTCACGTTGCGTGCGCATCTGCGCGAGCTTTGCCGTCAGGTCGCGTGCCTTGTCCGGCTGCATCGCGGCCAGCACCGGCGCTGCCTTCGCCTCCTTCATGCGATCGACCACCTGCAACAACACCGGCATCTCGAGGTCGTTGAAGATCGTGGCGGCGTCGCGCGGCTTCATCGCCTCGTAGAGCTTCACCAGACCCTGCCAGCTGGCGTCCTCACGTTCCTTGCGCGACGCTTCCAGCGCCTCGAGCTTCTTCTGCAGCGCGGTCAACTCGGCCACACGTGCCGCAAGCTTCTGTTCCGCGGCCGCCATGAGCGACTCGCGCGAGCTCAAGGCAGCGTCCCGCTCCTCGAGCTCCTGTCGCCGCTGCCGGAGTTCCAGCAGGATCGCCTTCTCGGCATCGGCGACCGGCGGCGGGGCGGTCTCCACCGGCGCTGCCGGCGCTTCCGCCAAGGGCGGCGCCGAATGCTCGGCCGGCGTGGCCGCCTGGGCGACGGTGACAACTGTGGTTCCGTTCTCGTGCGGTGCGACCGCAGCGCGTACGAGCTGCGCCGATTTCACCGCCAGCAGGCTCGACATGGCGAATATCGTCAGCGGCAGCAGCCGCACAGAGGGTGAGGGCAGGCGCAGCATCATCGTGCCATTTTCAGCGCCTTGAGCAGGTCGCGTTCCGCTTGGCTGCGCACGCGCGGTTCGCCGGCGTCGGCATCGGCGACGACGGTCAGCCGTGGCGGCGCGCTGGCGAGCGGTCGCCCCGCGCGCACTAAGGCGTCGAGGCGATCGGCCAATCGGTCCCCACGCTCGATCAGCAGCGCCAGATCGTCCTTCAGTGACAGCGCGGCATCCACTTGGCGGGAAATGTCCTGGCCGGCGCTGTCGGCAACGAGTTGCAGCCGCTCGATGCCAGCCTCCGCCTGTCGAGTGCTGGAATTGAAACCAGCGACGATCTCCTGCAGCTGCACGCGATCGCGTTTAAGCACACCGAGCGCACGCTCCAGGCGAATGGCGTGAAACAACGTCGCGCCAAGCAGCGCTACCAGAGCCAGTTCGAGCAGCCATTCCATGGCCGGATTGTCGCGCGGGAGAGTTAGGAAACCCCTACCTGCGCACGTGCTACCGCTCGGTCTGCTGCAGACGCGGCAGGTCGCGTTCGATCCGCACGGCGACACGGCTCTTGCGCCGGCCCACGCGACCTTCGAACAACGGCACCGCACCGCACCGGACCAGCACCGGTGCACCCAGGATGGTATTGAGCACGATACGACTGCCCGGCTGCATTGCCATCACATCCGACAGTCGCATGGTCTGTTCATCGAGCACCACATCGAGCTCGACATCGGTATTCCACAGCTCTTCGGCGAGGTGGGTCTCCCAGATCGAGTCGCGGCCGAACTTCTCGCCCATGAACTGCTGCAGCAACAGCTCGCGCACGGGCTCCAGCGTTGCGTACGGCAGCAGCAGTTCCATGCGGCCGCCGCGATCCTCCATATCGATGCGCAGCCGCGCCAGTACAGCGGCATTCGACAGTCGGCTGATTGTGGCGAAGCGCGGGTTCACCTCCAGCCGCTCGAAGCGGAAGGTAACCGGGCACAGCGGATCGAAGCTGGCCGAGAGATCCGCCAGCACCACCTGGATCAGGCGCTCCACCAGCGTGCGTTCGATGGTCGTATAGGGCCGCCCCTCGATGCGCATCGCCGCAGTGCCGCGCCGGCCGCCCAGCAGAACGTCGACGATCGAGTAGATCATCGCCGAATCGACCACCATCAGGCCGTAATTGTCCCACTCATCCGCCTTGAACACCGCAAGCATGGCCGGCAGCGGGATGGAATTGAGGTAGTCGCCGAAGCGCAGCGACAGGATGTTGTCGATGCCGACCTCGACATTGTCAGAGGTGAAATTGCGCAGGCTGGTGGACATGATGCGGACTAGCCGGTCAAACACGATCTCCAGCATCGGCAGGCGTTCGTACGAGACGAGCCCCGAGCTGATGATCTGCTGCATCCCGGTGCGGTTCTCGCCGCCGACCGGCCCTTCGTCGAAGCCTAGAAGACTGTCGATCTCGGCCTGGTTGAGTACGCGGGCCGGCTGCGCTGACGACGCACTGTCCGACTCGGTTTCGGCACCCCAGGCTGCGGCCAGTTCCTCGTCGGTCTGCTGCTGTTCGGGTTGGTCGCTCATTGCACCAGCATTTGGGTGAACAGCACGTCGGTGATCTTCGCCGGAGCCGCAGCAAGATTGGCGCGAGCGATCAGCTCCTCGCGCAGGCGGTAAGTGCCGGCGGACCCGCGCAGCTCCTGCGGGCGCATCTCACGGATGTAGGTCAGGAACAGGTCCTGCAGGCGCGGCATGGTCGCCTTCACGCGCTCGACGTCCTGCTGCTGCCGTACTTCAAGCCGCACAGTCAGCTTCACATAACTTGGGCGCTGGGGATTGCTGTTGAGATTGGCGATCAGCTCCGGAAGGTCGACGAAGATCGGCGCGGAGGAAGCTTCCCTCTCCGCGGACTTCTCGTCATGCCGCATGCCCAGGAGACCAGGCAGTATTCCGGTGAACCATAGGCCAGCACCAACGCCGACGAATGCCACGGGGGCGCCGATAAGAATCAGCCTGCGCTTGCCGCCGCCCGAGGCTTTCGGTTCCGCCGCCGCCGTTGTGCCGGCTTCGCTGTTCGGCCCCTCGGCTGCCGCGGCTGTGGCCACTGGCTGCTCCTGCATGCGATCGCGCAACAAAGATGCGCCAGAGCCGTTAAGGAAAGCCTTATCCCTGCTCCCCTCGCGATGTGGTCTGCCAACGGCCCGGCAGTTTCCGCCCAGTGGGTCGATCGAGCCCGGCGCGGATCATGGGAAGCCGGGCGGTTCAAA
>DASSRN010000326.1:0-9849 GCA_035701785.1 Acetobacteraceae bacterium
GGACTGGCCGGCGTTATGACGCTGTCGCTGGCCGGGCGTGGCATGCGGCCGGCGGAGCTCGCGCGCGCCACGGTGCAGCCCGCCGCACTGGCAGGTCTCGGCGCTGGTCTCCTGTTCGCGGTGACCACGGTGTTCATCAAGCTGGCCAATCAGGCGCTGAGCGGTCCCAGCCTGTTCGTCCGCGCGCTGTTCGTGCTGCTGGTGACCAACACGTTGCAGATCATCATGCAGGGCAGCTTCCTGGCGTGGCGCGAGCCGCGCGAGCTCCGCAAGGCATTCACCACCTGGCGCAGCTCGTCCTGGGTGGGGACGCTGTCGGCGATGGGATCGGCGTGCTGGTTCACCGCGTTCGCGCTGGCGCCGATCGGCCTCGTGCGCTCGGTCGGGCAGATAGAGATCGTATTCACCCTGCTGTTCAGCCGCTTCTACCTGAAGGAGATACTGAAGCCCGGCGACATCGCCGGCCTGGTACTGGTGGTGGCCGGCGTATTGCTGATCGTGGTTGTCAGCTGAACGTCAGGCCAGGGCGGGCCGCAGAGGCCTCTGGCGCTGCCGCAGCACCAGCGTTCCGACCACCGCAAGGTTCACCAGGTTGAACAGCACGCCCACCGCGAAGGCCGGCGCATAGAACGCGAAGTGGTCGTACATGACGCCGGCCAGCCAGCCTCCCATCGCCATACCGAAAGAGCCGGGAAACAGCATGGTTGGAATGCGCCAGCTCGCCTCGGACGCGGGGAACAGCTCGCGCACCGACAGGACATAGCCCGGGATCAGACCGCCGAAGCCGAAGCCGAACGCCGCCGAGATGGTGAACAGGCCGATCTCGTCCTGCGTCAGCAGGAAGCCCGTCATCGCCGTCGCCTGGGCGGCAGAGGCGAACAGGATGGTGCGCAGCCCACCGATGCGGTCGGCCAGCCATCCCCAGAACTGGCGCGCAAAGAATGCCGAGCCCAGCAGCACCGACAGCATCGCCGCTCCCTGCGTGGGTGCGATGCCGATGTCGCTACAGAAGGCGACCATGTGCGCCATCGGCATCGACATGGTGACGCAGCAGCAGAATGTGGCGAACGCCAGTGCGGCGAGCACCAGATTGGGCCGCAGTCCCAGCACCGGCTCGCCCGCCCGCGGTTCGGCGTGCGCGCCGACATAGCTGGACTCCTCCGGTGGTCGGCGCAGGTAGATCGCGGCCAACGGCAGGATACACAGCACGGCGAACGCGGCGTAAACCAGCATGGTGTGCCGCCAGCCGATTGTATCGATGCCCAGCTGGAACACTGCGGGCCACAGCGCGCCGGCGATATATTGGCCGGCGGAGATCAGCGCGATCGCGGTGCCGCGCCGGCGGTCGAACCAGCGGCTGACATAGGTCATCAGCGGCGCGAACATGCCCGACGCGCCGAGCAGCCCGACGAACAGGAAGCTGCTGACGTAAAGCTGGGCAAGCCCACCCAGCGACGAGAGCGTCAGTCCGGTGCCGATCATCGCCCCGCCGAACACGACGACCCAGCGCACGCCGATGCGCTCGGCCAGCCATCCCATCGCGATGCCGCCGCAGCCGGCGCCGATGAAGGTGAGCGAGACCGCCAGCGCGGGTGCTGACCGTGGCGCGCCGAACTCGGCGGCAATCGGCTTCAGCGCGACAACGGTGGTGAGCGGCGCACCATAGGATACGCTCAGCACGATCAGCGCCACCGTGGCGACGATCCACGATGAACGGCTCTCGATGCTGCCGGCGTGTCGTTCCATCCCTGCCTGCCTTGCCTTACGGTCACAGAGGAGCTTTGTGCAGCAACGCGCCCGGTTGGCAAAGCCCTGGCCCAGGCGACATGCTCCGCTTCATGCCCACCATCATCCTCACCGGCGATATCAACCTGATGCACGTGGACGACGCCACGGTTCCGTTCCGACGCGTGCAGGAAACGTTGCACAACGCCGACCTGGTGTTCGGCAACCTCGAGTGCTGCCTGTACGACCCGCCCGGTGCCCAAGCGGTGGAGAACGAGGGCTTCTTCGCATCCCCGCTGATCGCGGGCCAGGCGCTGCGTCAGGCCGGCATCGGCGCGGTGGGCATCGCCAACAACGTCAACTACGGCGAGGCGGCGATCACCGCGTCGACCCGCCGCTTGGATGAACTGGGCATCGCGCATACTGGCGCCGGCGTGAACGTGACCGAGGCGGGCGCGCCGGCGATCGTGCTGCGTGACGGTGTGCGATACGGGTTCCTGCAGCGAAGCTCAGTCTACTGGCCGACCAACCACGAGGCGGGGCAGAACTCCACCGGTATCGCCGTGATCCGCGCACACACCGCCTATCAGGTGCCGATGCACAAGACACGCCCGGAGATTCCACCGATGAATCGGCCCGGCAGACCGCCGATCATCGTCACTTGGACCGACCCCGACTACCTGCGCCGGTTCCGTGACGACATCGCGGCCCTGCGCCAGCGGGCAGACGTCATCATTGCGTCATGTCACTGGGGCCTGCACAAAGAAGTGCTTGGCTATATGCACGAAATCGGCCATGCCGCGATCGACGCGGGTGCCGACATCGTCATCGGCCACGGCCCGCACTATTCCCTGCCGATCGAGATCTACCGTGGCAAGTGCATCTTCTACGGCCTCGGCAGCTTCTCGTTCCATACCGGGCATGGCGGAAGACGACACGGTGACTGGATCGGCATGATGGCCCAAATGACGCTGGGCGGGGGCACTAAATTTCGTTTCGTACGACACAACGAGCACAATGAGACGGTCGCTTGTGCCTTGGTCGACGAGGCCGCCGAACTTCACGACATCATCCGCCACAGTGCGGAGCTTGGCGCACGGCTCACCTGCGATGGCGATTGGGTGTCAGTGGATGGAAGCGCTGTCTGATCTGGTTCTCGGGCTAATTGAGAAGGGTACCAGCGACGAAGCAATCCCGGGTCAATTCGACCATCGAGATCGCTTCGTACGCAATGGCGAGTCTGGTCGAAACCGGCTCAGCCAGACGCTGCCTCGCCGTCATCAGCCGGCGGGAACAGGAAGATGTGCGAGATCGCGCCAGGTTCCTGCGCAGGAGCGATAGTCTGCGGTGCAAACGGCTCTTCCGCCTCGTTCGGGAACAGATAGCCACCTGCGCCCGCGACCGACGGATTGGTGGTCATTGTCCCAGGTGCCGCGCTCTGCGCGAACGCAGCCCCGGCGGACAGGCTGAGCAGCGCGGCTGCTGCAATCAGAAATCGTTTCATTTGTATCTCCTGTGGCTCCTCAATCGGCGCAAACGCCAGACGTGATGTGGTCCTGTGGCAGTGATTCGCACCGCTGAGGTTCGCGCTGACTGCCATGCAACCGCCGCATGTGCCGTTGGCATGTCGCATCGTAACAGGGAAGGCCCTGTTTGTTTCATTTGTAACGGAAAGGCCGTGTGAACGCCCGGCAATCAGGCATTCATCTCAGAGAGAGCAAATCTCCTGTGCGGCGATTGCATTAATCACGAACTGTTCAACCGGCTGCCATCAGGGTGCGCCGCTGCTTCCGCATCCGTGCCGCGATCGGCAGCCCGTACAGCAACAGCGCGAAACCCACTGCCGCAGCTCCGCTGAGCACGGCTGCCATAACTGCATCTCCGATCACCATGCGCAGCGTGACATACGCATCCCCGATCAGTGCCACGGCGATCAGTCCTTCGGCCGGCAGCATCATCCTGACGGTGTACCGGAGCACCGACTCTTCCGCCTCACCCGAAGCGGCGATTCGGTGATAGCTGGCCGGTGCGAGCAAGAGGATGATCGCGATGACCACCAGCCCTGTGCTTGCCAGATGCACTGCCTGCGACACCTCGCTGATATCGGCAAACCGCTCGGTCAGCACCGCGCTGACCTGGAACCCGAACAGCGCCTGCGCGCCGGGCAGGACCACACGCAGTTCTGTCAGCGCCTGCACGATCCTGGCCTCAAGCGATTGCTGTCTGTCCTGCACGAGGTCCTCCCGAGGCTTGCGACGCAGCGGTGAACAGGCCGGCACACCGTACCAGATGAGGATTGCCGCGAGCACGAATGTGCCGCCTGCAATCGCGGCGACCATCGCGCCGGCATGCGGCTGGAAAGCGATCGCGACGTCGCTGCCCAGTGCCACCGTCAGCGGCAGTAATGCCACTTCCAGACCCTTAGACGCACGCCGCACCAGGCGCTCGGTAGCATGGCCGCCTTCCGCGATCTGATGAAAGCAGGGCGTTGCCAGCAACAGGCCGGCCGTCGCCAGGATGCACAGCAGCGCCAGGCAATCCAGCATCTGCAAGGCCTGGGGCAGCCGCGTGAAGCGCGCCGAGAATACCGCGCGGTACTGCAAGCCGAGTAGCAGTTGAGTTCCGAGCATCGCCAGGCGCGTCTCGTCCAGCAGATCCTTAACCCGCGCCTCGATCGGTGGCATGGACCAACAATGTTGGCGCCGCGTGCCGCTCAGACAGTCACAGTTCTGTCATAGAACCCGTATCACAGGCGCTTGGCCATGTACACCCGGTCGTAGCCTTTCTCCCTGATCCGGCTGGTCTCGACGAAGCCGACGCGCCGATAGAGCGCGATGTTCTCAGTCATTAGCGCATGCGTGTACAGCACGATTTCCGTGAACCCACGGCGCCGCGCCTCGGCCTCGGCGAATTCAATCAGTCGGCGGCCATAGCCCTTGCCCTGGCCTTCCGGCAGCACCGCGACATTGTCGAGCAGGAAGCCCGCCGGCGTCTCCTCGAGCACCAGAATACCGACGATCCGGTCATCGTCGCACAACACCCAGGTCTGCCCATCGGCGATGCGTCGCACATAGTCGTCGAGCATCGGGCCAGGCGGCTTACCGATGCGCGTGATGTAGTGGCAGTAGGCAGCGTGCACGACGTCGCGGACCGCGGCATCTTCACCCGGACGGGCGAGGCGGATCATGCCGCACGCTCGCGCGCCGCCTCGGTCTCGGCCTCAAGCCCCAGCGTCTGTGCCAACCGGTCCAGTCGCCGCATCACGCTCTCGCCGGCGAACACCCCGCTGTCCTCCTCGAGCTGCAGGGTCAGCCGGGTGCCCGCGAGCCGCAGCGCGGTTCCCGCCAGCAGGTCGGGCGTGCCGGCGGACAGCGTGTAGGCAAGTCGCAGTGCGACGCCCAGCACCTCGGACCGATGCGTGCTCGACACGTCCAGCAGCAGGCGCGCCGGCCGGAGGAACGGCGCTTCGTCGTCCACCTCGTAGCGCATAGCGATCGCCATCGCGAGGAACGCCCGCGCGTGATGGTCAAGCCCGATGCCGGGCTGGCGCAACACGCGCAAGAACGCCTGTTCGGCACGGAACTCCGGATGGTCGTGGCTGCCGATGTCCGACATCCAGCACGCCGCTTCGCGCAGCCGGCGCGCTTCGCCCGTCTCGCCGGGGAACAGCGGATCGGTCCAGGCCAGCAACGCCGGCGGAAGGTTCGGATCGCGCCCCAGCCGGATGGCGAGATCGCGACCGGCGGCGAGCAGCGGATCCTCGCCCCGGATCGTCTCGGGCATGCGCTGCATGAACCAGCCCTCGCGCAGTCCGCTGGCGCTGAAGATGACCCGTCGCACCCCGGTCGCACGCAGCACCCGCCGCAACACCACTGCCGCGTAGGGAAGATCGTCGATGCGGCGGCGCGACAGGCCCGGCAGGCGCTCCAGCGCACGTCGGCCGGCGCCGGCGATCACGCCCGTGAGGTCGCGCGCCTCCTCGCGACCGATCGTGTAGTGGTGCACCATCTGGAGCGGATAGCCGGTCTGAGCCATGTGGATGCGGGCCAGCGCACGCCAGGCGCCGCCGACCAGATACAGGTCGCCACCGGTTCCGTCGATCAGCCACGGCACGCCTGCCAGATCGGTCTCGGCGATAGCCCGCGCCCGCACTGGATCGCCGCCTGCACGTTCCGCCAGGCGGATGGCGCCCAGCCCGAGCGTCTGTGAGACGCCCCGCGTGCCGCGCTCGAGCCGCACCACCTCGAGCGACCCGCCGCCGATATCGGCCAGTATGCCATCCGCAATCGGGATGCCGCACAGCACGCCATCGGCCGAGAGTTCCGCCTCCTGCAAGCCCGAAAGGATGCGAATCCGCACGCCGGGCAGCCGCGACTGCAGGCCGGCGACGAAATCGGCGCCGTTGCTCGCGTCGCGCACCGCGGCGGTCGCCAGCACCTCGAACGGCGCGGCACCCATCGCCCGTGCCACCGCATCGTAGCGGTGCAGCACGGTGAATGCCTGGCCCATGCCTTCTTCGTTCAGCCGTCCGGTCGCCTGCAGGCCGCGGCCAAGACGCAGCACCGCCTTCTCGTTGAAGATCGCCACCGGATTGCGGCAATGGCCTTCGTACACCACCAGTCGCACGGAGTTCGACCCGAGATCGACGACCGCGCAGCGCGGTATATCGGCAGGCGGCTTGAACGGCATTGGATCAGTCCTGGTTGACGCGGTCCTGGCGGCGCTGAGCCGCCAACGGTGAGGCGATCGCTGTTCCGTGCAACGCCGAGCCGCGGCCCGACAGCGACGGATTGGTCATGAAATAGTCGTGCGCCGAGATTGGCTTCCTGCCCGGTGCGACGCGTCGCCACACGCCGTCGCCGTTCAGCTCCCAGGATTGCATCGAGTCCTTCAGGTTGGTCACCATGATCTGGTCCAGCACCTGCGCGTGCACCGTAGGATTGTGGATCGGCACCAGCGTCTCGACCCGCCAGTCCATGTTGCGCGCCATCCAGTCGGCCGAGCTGATATAAACACGCGCATGCCGGCTGGGCAGCGCATGACCGTTGCCGAACACACAGATGCGGCTGTGCTCCAGGAAACGACCGACAATCGATTTGACGCGGATGTGCTCCGACAGTCCGGGTACGCCTGGGCGGAGGCAGCAGATGCCGCGCACCACAGCCATCACCTTTACGCCGGCGCGTGAGGCCTCGTACAGCAGATCGATCAGCGCCTCGTCGACCAGCGAGTTCAGTTTGACCCAGATACCCGCCGGCCGGCCGGCATGCGCGAGGGCGATCTCGCGACGGATCAATTCGGCCAGCACGCTGCGCGTGGTTAGCGGGCTGAATGCGAGGGCATCCATCAGTTCGGGACGCGCATAGCCGGTCATATAGTTGAACAACCGCGCCGCATCGCGCGTCAGGTCGGGATCAACCGTGAAGAACGACAGGTCGGTGTAGGTGCGCGCGGTGATCGGGTGATAGTTGCCGGTGCCGAAATGCGCGTATGAGCGCACGCCAGTACCTTCGCGTCGCACCACCAGCGAGAGCTTGGCGTGCGTCTTCAGTTCGGCAAAGCCGTATACCACCTGCACGCCGGCCGCTTCCAGCGTCCGCGCCAGGCGGATGTTCATCTCTTCGTCGAAACGCGCGCGCAGCTCCACCACGGCGGTGACAAACTTCCCGGCCTCCGCTGCCTCGATCAGCGCCTTGACGATCGGGCTGTCGCGGCTGGTGCGGTACAGCGTCTGCTTCACCGCGATCACGCTGGGGTCCTGCGCCGCCTGACGCAGGAACTGTACCACCACGTCGAAGCTCTCGAACGGATGGTGGACGATGATGTCCTTGGCACGGATGGCGGCGAAACGGTCGCCGCCGAAGTCGCGGATGCGCTCGGGGAAGCGGGGCGTGTAGGGCGGGAACAGCAGGTCCGGGCGATCGTCGACGATCAGCTGCCTCAGGTCGACAACGCCCAATACGCCGTCGGTGATATGCGTCTCGTCGGGCGAGGCTCCGGTTTCGGCGGCGACCAGAGCGCGCAGTTCCTCCGGCATCTTGGCGTCCATGCCCAGGTGGATCGCCACGCCGCGCCGGCGGCGCTTCAACGCGCTCTCGTATGAGCGCACAAGGTCTTCGGCCTCTTCTTCGAACTCCACGTCGGTGTCGCGGATCAGCCGGAACGTACCTTGGCCGGTGACGCGGAAGCCGGGGAACAGCCGATCCAGGAACAGCCCCACGAGTTCGTCGAGCAGCACGAACCGGATCGGCTCGCCCGCTGTCCCTGGCAGCCGCACGAACCGCTCCACCTGCGCAGGAAGCGGCAGCAGGGCACGCATCCCCTGGCCATCCTCCTCGCGCAGCAGCAGCAGCGCCATGACGAGGCCCATGTTGGGAATGAACGGGAACGGGTGCGCCGGATCGATGGCGAGCGGCGTCAGCACCGGGAACACCCGCTGCATGAAATAGCCGTCCAGCCACTTCACATCGTCAGCCGACAGTTCCTCGGGCTCGCACACCTCCATGCCGGCCTCACGCAGCAGGCCGCGAAGCTCGCGCCAGACCCGCTGCTGCTCGGCCAGCAGCGCTTCGGCCCGCAGCTTGATCTCGGCCAGTTGCTGCGCCGGCGAGCGGCCGTCGGGCGATACCGCGGTGACCTGCGCCTTCGCCTGACCGATCAGCCCGGCGACGCGCACGGAATAGAACTCATCCAGGTTCGACGCGCTGATCGAGACGAAGCGCACGCGCTCGAGCAGCGGGTGATTCGGGTTCTCCGCCTCCTCCACCACGCGGTGATTGAAGTCGAGCCAGGAAAGCTCGCGGTTGATGAACCGGTCTGGGCTGTCTGGCGCGATCGCAGGAGCGGCGGCCGGCCTTTCCAGCACCTGCGTTGACCCGCGCCGCTGGGTCAGAGAGGTCTGCTGCAGAGTCGTATCCATATCGCGATCCTACTTGAGCACCTCACCGTTCTGCGAGGGCAGGGCGGCTGTCCCGGAAATTTCATCCGGTGCCAGCAGATCGGCCAGCGCTTCGGCGGCGAACGGCACAGTGATGGTGCGGTGCGAGTCGAGCGACATCGCATCCAGCCGCTCCACGGCCTGTCGCACGGCGGCAGCACTCCGCGGAACCCGGAGCGCAAGCCAGTCCAGCAGGGCTGGCGGCAGGCGAAGCTGGCGATCGTGGAGGAGCCTCGCAAGCAGGGCCTGGATCAGCGTGTCCTCCGGTGGGCCGATCTCGACCGCGGTGACCGCGCGCAGGCGGCTGGCCAGGTCCGGCAGGCGAACCGGCCACCGCGCGGGCGGAGTGCGGGCCGCCAGCAGGACCGGTTGCCGTGCCTCGAGGGCGGCATTCAGCAGGTGCAGGAGCGCCTCTTCGCCGGCTGCGTCAGCTTCGTCGACCGCAACGCCGCTGGTCAGCGGGCCGGGCACGCCGGCAAGTTCGGCGCCAAGATGCAGCACCGCGCCGGTCCTCTCAGCCCAGATATGCAACAGGTGCGTCTTGCCGCAGCCAGCGTCGCCCCAGAGCGCCAGCCTGCGATCCGGCCACTCGACCGTGCGGCGCAGCCAGGCACTGGCCTGCTCATTGGAGGGAGCAGGGCGGAAATCCGCGGATGCCAGCCGTGGCCCACGGAATATCGAAAGGACCAGTTGCCCGGAACAGCGCACGGCCCTACTCCGAACCGCCGCCGGTGCGGCGTCAAGCCAGGGTCAATCAGTGCCCGGCGCCAGCATCACCAGCTGCCAGGTTTTCTCGGGGTCGCGGCATCCCATCCCGTGCAACTGATACAGCCGGCCAGTGTAGCGGATCTGCTCGCTGAAATCGCGACACCAGCCGTAGCGCTCAGAGTACCGGGTATCGAGCAGGTCCAGGCTGCCCACCGCGCCGCTTCGCCCGTCGCTCCACGTTGCCCTGGTGCCGCTGAGTTCGCTTTCGAGCACGCGTTGGATCTCGGCAGAACGGCGCCGTAGCGCGCTGTCGGGCAGCACCGGGTCCGACGAGGTGAAGCTGGTGAGCTCGGCCACGCGTGGAACCTGGTCGCCGACCTGTTCTTCCGTGCGAACGTAGTATCCGATCGCCGGCGCGTAATTGAAGGCGCGCCGGATCACGCCAGCACCGTCCAGTGGCGGGGTCTCCCGCATTGTGC
>DASSRN010000327.1:0-5312 GCA_035701785.1 Acetobacteraceae bacterium
GTGGGCTGTCCAACTCGGACTACTGGGGCAAGCAGGTGCCGGTGCTGGCACAGCACCACACGGTGGTCCTGGTGGACAGCCGCGGTCACGGCCGCAGCACGCGCGACTCTCGGCCATACGGCTACGACCTGATGGCCGACGACGTCGTGGCGCTGCTCGGCACGCTGCATATCGACCGCGCCGACGTGGTGGGCTGGAGCGATGGCGCCATCCTCGGGCTGGATCTCGCGCTGCGTCATCCCGATCGGGTCGGCAAGGTGGTTGCCTTCGCCGCCAACACGCAGACCAGCGGAGTGCAGGAAGGCGTAGAGAAGAACCCGACCTTCGCCCGCTTCATTGCGCGCGCCGGCAAGGAATACGCGCGGCTGTCGGCGACGCCGAAACAGTACAACGCGTTCGTCGCGCAGATCAGCAAGATGTGGGAGACCGAGCCCAACTGGACCGACGCGCAACTGAAGACGATCCGGGCGCCGGTGCTGGTGTTGGACGGCGACCACGACGAGGCGATCAAGCGCGCGCACACCGAGTATATCGCCGCGACGATCCCAGGGGCGAAGCTCTTGATCCTGCCCGATACAAGCCACTTCGCGTTTTTGCAGAACCCGGCGCTGTTCAATACGACGGTGCTACAGTTCCTGGACGGCACGCCTCCTTGACCGCGATCTGCCGGTCGATCGTACTGCCGGTATGCTGCGTCCGAGTCTGCGACTAACCCCACACGGACATCTGATCCTCGAGGAGACGTCGGACGCACAGGAGACGGACCAGCGCGTCGCCGCGCGATTGGCCGAGGCCTTTACCCGCGGCAGCGGCGCCGGCTTGCTGCAACTGGGGGCCGGCGAGGTGGGTCGGCCCTTGCCGCCGCTCTTCGTGTGGTGGCGCGGATTTGCCACGCAATACGTAGGTGCGGTGTGCCTGCGGGCTTCGCAGCAAGGGGCGGTCGTCCCTGACATAGCGGAACCTGGTGAGGCAGAACTCACATCTTTGGTGCTGACGGCGCCCATGATGGCTGGGGCGGAGTATCTGACGCCAGCGGTGCTGCGCACCCTGTGGCGTGAAATCTTGGCAGCGCTCACCACATCGCTGGCGGCAGCCAAGACCGATCTGCAGAGCCTCCTCAAGGGTCTGAACCCTGCCTGGAACCTTGTCGGACGCGTGCACTTCAACCTGGCCGAGAACCGCAATGACGCCGATGCGCCATTCGCCTTTCTCGCCACCTACACGACCCAGCTGTCTGCGCAGGCACGCGCACAGCATGTGCCACTCGGCCAGGCGCTGCGCGAATATGCCGGCGCGGCGAACCGCGAGAAGCTCCTGACGCTCTTGCTGCCGGTGCAGCGCGCTGCGGAGACCTGCGACTGGCTGCGGCCGATGGTCGATCAGGGCGAGCTGTACCACCCACTGCGCTGGACCCCGCGCGAGGCCGCTCGTCTGCTGGCGAGCGTGCCCGACCTGGAGCAAGCCGGCGTCGTTGTGCGCATGCCGCCGGCATGGCGTGCCAGTCGTCCATCACGTCCGCAGGTGACGGGTACGGTCGGAGTACGCAAGCCGTCCGTACTCGGCCTGGAAGGCGTGCTGGACTTTCGTATGTCCGTGACGCTGGACGGCAAGACCCTGAGCGCGAAGGAGATCGCCGGCCTTTTGTCCGGCACCGACTCCCTGGTGCTGCTGCGGGGCCAGTGGGTCGAGGTCGATCGGGAGCGCCTCGAGCGCTCGATCCGGCAGTTCCGCGAGGCCGAGGAACTGGCAAGACGCGAGGGCCTGAGCTTCGCAGCGGCGATGCGGATGCTGGCCGGGGCGGCGATCGATGGCACGGAGGATCATGCTGCCGTCGCCGACTGGTCGCATGTGACCGCAGGCCCGTGGCTGCGCGAAACGCTGGAACGGCTGCGCTCGCCGGATGGTGCGGAGATCGATCCGGACCTGGCGCTCCGTGACACGCTGCGGCCGTATCAGCGCGCCGGCGTGCAGTGGCTCCGGTTGCTCTCGGGCCTCCGTCTCGGCGCGTGCCTCGCGGACGACATGGGGCTCGGCAAGACGATCCAGATATTGGCGCTGCTGCTGGCGCAGCGGGGCGGCCCGAGTTTGCTGGTGGCACCCGCGTCGCTGCTGACCAACTGGGTGGCGGAGGTGGAAAAATTTGCGCCCGGCCTGAAGGTGGCAATCGTTCATCCCTCGGCGATGACGGCGGAGCAGGTCAATGGATTCGGCCCGGCGCAGGCCAACCGGCTCGACCTCGTGATAACCAGCTATGGCTCGCTGTTGCGTATCAAGCCGCTGTCAGAGATCGAGTGGTGCTATGCGATTCTGGACGAGGCGCAGGCGATCAAGAACCCGAACGCCAAGCAGACGCGCGCGGCGAAGGCACTGAAGGCGACTGCACGCATCGCGCTGACCGGCACCCCGGTGGAAAACCATCTGGGCGATCTGTGGTCGATCTTCGATTTCATCAATCCCGGCCTGCTGGGATCGGCGCAGCAGTTCCGCCGCTACGCCAAGGCATTGGCCGACCGGGAGAGCAACCCGTACGGGCCGCTGCGCGAACTGGTGCGACCCTACATCCTGCGCCGCATGAAGACCGACCGGACGATCATCAGCGATCTGCCGGACAAGACCGAGGTGAAAGCGTGGTGCGGCCTCAGCCGCCGGCAGGCGGCGCTGTACGAGCACGCGGTGCAAGAGCTTGGCGACGCGCTGCAGAACAGCGACGGCATCCAGCGCAAGGGTATCGTGCTAGCGATGCTGCTGCGGCTCAAGCAGATCTGCAATCATCCGTCGCAGTGGCTGCACGACAGCAATTGGGCCGAGGCTGACAGCGGCAAGCTTGCGCGCCTGCGCGAGATCGCCGAGGTCGTGGCGTCGCGTCAGGAAAAGCTGCTGGTGTTCACGCAGTTTCGCGAGATGACCGGGCCGCTCGCCACGTTCCTGGGCGGCGTGTTCGGCCGGCCGGGACTGGTGTTGCACGGCGTGACCGCCGTGCGCGGCCGTCGCGACCTGGTGCGCACGTTCCAGGAGGACGAGAATGTGCCGTTCTTCGTGCTTTCGCTGAAGGCAGGCGGATCGGGGCTGACGCTGACGGCCGCGTCCCACGTCGTGCATTTCGATCGCTGGTGGAATCCTGCGGTGGAGAACCAGGCGACTGACCGTGCCTTCCGCATCGGCCAACGGCGCAACGTGCTGGTGCATAAGTTCGTCTGCCGCGGCACGGTGGAGGAGAAGATCGACGAATTGATCGACTCGAAGCAGGGCGTGTCGGATGAACTGCTCGCAGGCGGCGGGGAGATCAATTTGACCGAGATGCGCGATGACGATCTGCTGCGGCTGGTGGCCCTGGACTTGAATTCGGCGATGAGGGACTGAGACCCATGTCGTACTACGACGGTTGGGTGCCCTACGTGCCTGTGGCGGAACGTCGCCGCCGCGCCGCACGCGAATTGGCAAAGCTTGCCAGGAAAGGCCAACCGGTCTCGCCGGTGGTGATCGCCGGACGCGCCATCACCACCACCTTCTGGGGCAAGGCGTGGGGTGACAATCTGGAGAGCTATCGCGATCTGGCAAATCGCCTGTCGCGCGGCCGCACCTATGTGCGCAATGGCTCGGTACTCGATCTGCAGATCGCACCGAGCGAAGTTGCGGCGATGGTTAGTGGCACATCGCTCTATCGGGTCAAGGTGCAGATCGACCCTTTGCCGCGGGCGCGCTGGCAATCGATCTGCAAGGACTGCGCGGGCAGCATTGATTCGCTGGTTGAACTGCTCCAGGGGCGACTGTCGCAGAGGGTGATGCAGCGCATCTGCCATCAAGGCCTCGGCCTGTTCCCAGACCCGCAGCAAATCCGCTTCGACTGTAGCTGCCCGGACTACGCGTCGATGTCAAGCACGTGGCGGCCGTGCTGTACGGCGTCGGCGCGCGACTGGATCATCAGCCAGAACTGCTGTTTCGGCTGCGTGCCGTTGACGAGAGAGATCTGCTGGCCGGAATCGACCAGGCCTTCCCGAAGGCGACCGCAGCCACGGGAACCGCCAAGGTGCTGAAGTCGGATGATCTGTCAGCGATCTTCGGGCTCGATATGGCGGAAACCGAACTGCCCGCACCTGCGCCAACCAAATGTGCTGTCACCGCGAAACCGAAACCGGGCCCAAAGCAAAGGGCTGCTACGCCAGCGCAGCGCCGTGTCCTCGCCGTCCCGGATCAGCCGAGGGCCACCCTTCGCCGCTCCAGGCTCTCCGTCGGCCAGACCTCGCGCGAGCTGTAATAAGCTTCGAATGCCGGCACGCCCGGCGGTAGCGTGATCCACGGCAGCTTCGAGCGCGTGTAGATGTGCACGTCCGGCGGCAGCGTCGTCGGGTCGTCCAGTGTACCTACGCGGACGAATCGCAGCCTCGTCAGCCCGCCGTACTCGCTCCACGCCGCGGTGCCGCAGTCCGGGCAGCGATATACGGTGTGCGGCTTCCCGCTGTCGGTCGGCATCGCATAAGGCCGCGGCTCGCCCGACAGCAGCGTGACCCGGTCCACCTCAATCAGCGCGTTGAGCACGAAGGCGGTGCCGGTCTGCCGCTGGCAGTCCTTGCAGTGGCAGCAGTGCACGAACATCGGCTTCGCCGCCATGCGGTAGCGCAGCCGGCCGCAGGCGCAGCCGCCGTCCAGCGTGTCGGTCATGGCTCCTCCGATCGCGTGACACGACACTACAGCACCCGGACCCTTCCGCGTCACCTCGATATCTGCCAGCGTCCGCTGCCATGAACGACACAGTCTCCACCGACCCGCTCGCGCTGCACCGCACGCTGCTGGCACTCGACACCCACATCGACATTCCCTGGCCGACCGGACCCGACCCGTTCCAGGACGGCCCGCGCCGGGTCGATCTGCCGAAGATGCGCCGCGGCGGCCTGTCGGCCGGCTGCTTCGTCGCCTACGTGCCGCAGGCCGCCCGGACCCCGGAGACCGAGGCAGCGGCATTCGAGCGTGCCATCGGCATGTTGCAGACGATCCGCGCCATGGGACGCAGCGAGAACGGCGTCGATGCCCGGGTCACCGTCACCGCGGATGAGATCGAGGCCGCCCGGCGGGATGGCGTGCTGGCGGTCATCCCAGTGGTGGAGAACGGGTTCGCGATGGGCACCAATCTGTCCCGGCTGGGCAGATTCCGGGCGCATGGCGCGCGCTATCTGACGCTGACCCACAACGGTCACAACGCGCTGGGCGATTCGTGCAATCCGCGCACCGACCTCGGTGACGCGCTGGCCGAGCACGGTGGGCTGAGCCCGCTGGGCCGCGCGGCGATCGCCGAGTTGAACCGCCTGGGGATGCTT
>DASSRN010000328.1:0-5372 GCA_035701785.1 Acetobacteraceae bacterium
TGCGCTACGACCTTGTCGCCGCGCTCGCGCTGTCGGCGGCCGTGCTTACCGGCGTGGTTCCAGCGAAGAAGGCGTTCGAAGGCTTCGCCAGCTCCGTTGTGATCATTATCGCCTCCGTGCTGGTGATCAGCCGCGCCGTCGCCGCCTCGGGCGTGGTCGACAACGCGATGCGGCGCGTCATGCGCTTGCTTGATTCGACAACCTTGCAGGTTGGCGCATTGACTGCCGCTGTCAGTTTCATGTCCGCATTCGTCAAGAATGTCGGTGCGCTTGGTGTCTTCATGCCGGTGGCGATCCAGGCGGCAGAGCGGCGGAATCGTCCGGTCTCCCGCTACCTGATGCCACTGGCATTCGGTTCGCTGGTCGGCGGCACGATCACCCAGATCGGCACCTCGCCGAACGTGCTGATCTCCGAGGTGCGTCAGCAGGTGCTGGGTCAGCCCTACCACCTGTTCGACTACACGCCGGTGGGCCTGCCGCTGACCTGCATGGCGATCGCGTTCCTCAGCGTCGGCTGGCGACTGCTGCCGGCCAACCGCCGCGGCCAGCCCACGCCGGAAAAGCGCTTCGCCATCGAAGACTACACCAGCGAAGCGATCCTGCCCGAAGACTCGCCGCAGGTGGGCAAGACGGTGCGCGACCTCGAGGCGATTGCCGAAGGCGAAGTCACTGTCACCCGCATCATCCGCGAGCAGTCGCACCAGTACGTGCCGCGACCGGACTGGACGCTGTACGCCGACGATGTGCTGGTGCTGCAGGGCGATCCCACCGCGCTTCAGCCGCTGGTGGACCAGGCGAAGCTGAAGCTGCTGGGCGCCGAGGAGATCGCCGAGCGGAAGCCACGCGATAAGGATGACGTGCTGGAAACGGTCGAAGCGGTGGTGGCGCCCGACTCGCTGTTGATCGGCAACACGCCGCAGGACCTGCATCTGCGGCAGAACTACGAGGTGAACCTGCTGGCGCTCAGCCGCGCCGAAGAGCGCACCACCACGCGGCTGCGCAGCAGCCGGTTCGCGCCGAACGACGTTCTGGTGCTGCAAGGCCGGCAAAGCCAGTTGACGCGCGCGCTGACCGAGCTCGGCCTGCTGCCGCTCGCCGAACGCAATCTGGCATTCGGCCGGCCGCGCTGGCGCTACCTGCCGCTGCTGATCCTGCTCGCCGCAATGATCGCCATCGCGATCGGGGTCGTGCAGGTCGAGGTCGGCTTCTTCGTCGCTGCAACGCTGATCGTGCTGCTGCGCCTGATCACGCCGCGCGAGGCGTATGACGCGGTGGAATGGCCGATCATCGTCATGCTGGGCTGCCTCATCCCGGTGGGCGAGGCGCTGAAAGACACGGGAGCGGCGACGCTGCTGGCGAACGGGCTTACGGTGCTGGCCGCGCACCTGCCGGCGTATCTTGCGGTCGGCCTGATCATGGTGGTGTCGATGCTGGTGACGCCGCTGCTGCATCACGCCGCGGCGGTGCTGCTGATGGGACCGGTCGCAGCCGCGGTGGCGAAGAACCTGGGCCTGGCACCCGACGCGTTCCTGATGGCGGTGGCGTTCGGCGCCGCCTCCGACTTCCTGACCCCGATCGGGCACCAGAACAGCACGCTGGTGATGGGACCCGGCGGCTATCGCTTCAGCGACTACTGGCGGCTGGGACTGCCGCTTTCCATCCTGGTCGCGGTCTGCGGCACCGCGCTGATCCTGCTGGAGTGGCCGCTGCGATAGCGAGATGCAGGCCGCTGGGGAAACCTAATTCAGCTTCTGCGAGCTGACCGTGGCCTGCATTCCTTTCAGCAGGAACACGGTTGCCATCGGCTGGCCACCCCGGATTGAGGGCACCACCCTGACTGCACGGGCACCAGGATTTTGCTTGTCTGCCTCCTTGACGGCCGAAAGCAAGCTTGTTGATCCCTTCTCCATCGCAAGTTCCTGTTTCTCCGCCTCCTCCAGATCATCCGCGTCGGTGACTTGTTGGGCAGACACGATCGAGCCTGTTGCCGGCGCGATGACCACTTCCATGAAGCCGTTCGCCGCCTTGGTAAAGACCATGATCTGCAGCTTCTCGTCCTTGAGCATGTATTGCGCCGAGATCGGCGTGCCGTTCGTCGCGCTCGTGCTCAAGGCTTGTTCCAATGTGGTAGATGCTTCGTCCACGGCTTTGGCATATTTGCTGATATCGGGGGTTTGCGCATGCACCGGCGTCGTCATGGCGAGAGCGCTGCAAATGATGATCGTTGCTGTTGCGAGTGGCGCGCGTGCCATGTAGATGTGGACCTCCCCTTAGTTCGATGGCGCCGCGTGCCAGAACGGGCAGCTGGCGAGATAGAGATTATGCCTCTGCGGGGCGCGATCCGGCTTCTGCAAGACGTCGTTTTGCCTCGGCGTACAGCTCGACCGGCAGCGGACCCTTCTGCAGGATCGTCACATTGCTATGCAGGTGCGCCGGGTTCGCGGTGCCGACGATCGTGGTATCCAGATCGGGATTGGTGAAGGTGAATCGCAGCACAAATTCCATTGCAGGCATGTCACCAAGCAGGTCGTCCAACCTCGCGCGCTGCCACCGATCCCACTGTAGTCCCTTCTGCTTTCCCTCCGATGGCGCGCCCTTCGCGGCCCCACCACGGATGACGATACCAGCCCCGGCCTCCGAGGCCGCTGCGATGGCCGCCTCATGCTCGCGTTCCAGGGCCGAATAGGGAACCTGGAATACGTCGAACACGCCCATCGCAATGTGGTCGCGCAGGTGAGGCAGCGTTCCAGACATGCCGATGAACCGCACCTTGCCGGCCTTCTTCAGTTCCATCAGGGCATCGACGGAGCCATTCTCCTCCAATGTCTGCTTCGATGGAGAAATGTGGAACTGCACCAGATCAAGATGGTCGGTCTTCATCCGTTTCAGGCTCTGCTCGACGCCGGCAACGATGTTGTCGCGCGTATAGACGTGGGGGCTGACCTGGCCGACGGGCGCGGTTGCGGCGCCCACCAGACAGCCACATTTGCTCGCAAGATAGTACTCCGAGCGCCGATGCGAGATATACCGGCCGATGCGTTCCTCGCTCACACCGTAGTCGATCGAGGTGTCGATGAAGTTGATGCCGGAATCGAGTACAGCATTGAGGATGGTTTCGGCCTGCTCATCAGTCGTGGGACGCGCCCGAGGAGCACCGCGCAATTCCATCGCACCATAACCAAGCATGGTGACATGCAGTCCCGTTCGCCCGAGTTCCCGCTTCGGCAGGTCGGTCATCATTTCCTCCTCAAGCCGACGCTCCTCGACACCAGCGCATATCACCATGCGCTGCATCATGGCGATCCACCAGCCTCCATGCTCGTAAGCCTCCACAGTGCGCCACCGCTGATACGATGGCCGGTCCCGGCAAGCCAAGTCTTCACGACCTCGACTGCCGCGGCGAGACTGTGCGTTGGTAAGAACCGCCGCAAGGGAGCCACTCCATGCCTGAACATGATCTTGTCGCGCTGTGGGAAGCGCACACTCGCACCGAATTCGAAACGCGCGACGTGGACGGGACGATGGCGACCATGATGGCGCAGCCCTACGTCAACCATATCCCCACGATGACAGGCGGCGTCGGCCATGACCAACTGAAGCGCTTCTACAAGTATCACTTCATCGGTGCGAATCCGCCCGACACTGCCATGAGGCTTATCAGTCGTACTGTCGGCGAGAACAGCCTGGTGGACGAAGTGCTGTTCTCGTTCACCCATACATCGGCAATCGACTGGATGCTGCCCGGGATTCCGCCGACTGGACGCAAAGTTGAGATTCCTCTGGTGGCGATCGTTCAGTTCAGTGGCGACAAACTGGTGCACGAGCACATCTACTGGGATCAGGCCTCGGTTCTTGTGCAGATCGGCCTGCTGGACCCGCAGGGATTGCCTGTGGCCGGCGCCGAAACGGCGCGTAAGGCGCTCGACAAGACCCTGCCCAGCAACACGCTGATGCCGAACTGGCCGAGCAGCGCAGGCAAGCCTGTCTGATGCCGATCCGAGGGCTGCGATCGCGCGTCGTCAGCGGAGCCGGTCTGGCAAGGCAAACGACCCATCCACCCCCGGATTGAATGCAAGCACCTCGATCACGGCATCCGCATTGAGCGGCCCGTAGATGTGCGGAAACATCTCCCCGTTCGCCGCCGCCTCGCACCGGATCTCCGGCACCACGCGCGCCGCATCGATCACTAGCAGGACCAGCCCGCGCTGGCCCTTGAAGAAGCGAGACGCGGTCGCCACCACCTGCTCGGGCCACGAGCAATGGATGAACCCCTCGCTCACCAGCGACGCGCAGCGATAGACATCGTCGCGTGCCTGCCAGTCCGCGCGCGGACAGATATGCAGCAGCGGCCGCGCTAACCCAGCCACCGCACGCGCTCCAGGTCGAACCGCCCGTTCCGGTCGAACACGATGCCCTCCCGCTCCAGCAGGCGCCGCTGCAGCGCGTCACCGCCATTGCGCGATGGCGAGTACGACACCTCACCCTTTGCGTTCACCACGCGATGCCACGGCACGTCCGTGCCGCCATCCAGCCGTTGCAGCACATATCCGACAAGGCGCGCACGTCGCGGCAGCCCGGCGCGGGCCGCCACCTGACCATAGGTGGCGACCCAACCTTTGGGGATCTGTCGGATCACGTCGCAGATCGCCGCGACAGCCTCGGCACCGACCGGCGCAGCGACGCGCGGCCGCGCCAGCTAGAACGATCCCAGGAAGTCGCGCTTGCCCAACTCGACGCCGCGATGCCGCAGGATGTTGTACGCGGTCGTCGCGTGGAAGAAGAAGTTCGGCAGCCCGAAATACAGCAGGTAAGCCCGGCCTTTGAACGACATCTGTCGCTGCCCGGCGGTCCAGGTGATATCTTTGTCCTCCGACCCGTCGATCTGCGCCGGCGTGAACGACTTCACATATTCCAGCGACTGGTCGATGCGCGCCTTCGCCTCGGCGAACGTCGTCGGATCGGTCGCCGGGAAGTCGGGCAGCGTGCCGCCGGCCAGCCGACCAGGAATGTTGCGGCCGAAATCACTGACCTGGCGGAACTGCCGCGCCAGTGTGAACATGTCGGGGAACAGCCGGTCGCTCAGCAGCGCCGCCTCGTCGTACTTCTTCGCCGCGCAATGCGCCGCTGCCTTGTCGATGATCGCCGACGTGCTGCCGAGGATCTGCGTGCAGATCGGCACGGCGGCCTGGAACATCGAGAATGCCATGACAGCTCTCCTTCTGGTCTCGTACAACCGATGCTACGAAAGGCACCGGACTGGATCAATTGGCGATGAGCGCCGCAGGAGATGCGAGATGCATGAGACGCCGTATAACGACAATGATCGGGAGCATCAGAACTGGGCGGATACGCTTGGCCAGCTTCAGCGAGGG
>DASSRN010000329.1:0-7376 GCA_035701785.1 Acetobacteraceae bacterium
AGCGCCACCGACACCACGTCGAACGGTGCCGCCAACTCCGCCAGCGACTGCCCGGTGGCGACCGCGGTGTTGAACAGCCGCGCCCCATCCAGGTAGCTCGCCACGCCCAGCTCGCGTGCGGCGGCGCAGATCGCCACCGCATCGTCCTGCGGGAACACCACGCCGCCGCCGCGGTTGTGGGTGTTCTCCACCGCCACCAGCGTGGTCGGCGGGAAGATGATGTGGCCCGGCGGCTTGTACGCCGCCCGTAGATCGGCCGCGGTGAACAGGCCGCCGCGCCCGACCACGGTGAACTGCACGCCGGAGTTCGCCGCCGCCGCGCCCGACTCGTGCCACACCACGTGTGCCTCGTCGCCCACCACCACGTCATCGCCGGGCCGAGTCAGCAGCTTCAGCCCGATCTGGTTTGCCATCGTGCCGCTGGGCACGAACACCGCCGCCTCCTTGCCGAGCAGGCCGGCGATGCGCTCCTGCAGCGCACGCACGGTCGGGTCCTCGCCATACTGGTCGTCGCCCACCGGCGCGCTCGCCATCGCCGCGCGCATCGCATCGGATGGCAGCGTCACTGTGTCCGAGCGCAGGTCGATCCGTTCCATCAATGTCTCCGTGACCAACGAGCCCAAATGCCAGCTACTCCTGTAGCGAGTGAGACACGAGCCCGCCAGCCTCAGCCGGAGCGATAGGCCATGTCGGGCTGAATCAGCTCAGATCGCGACTGAAAGGGTGGGGCTGATAGGCTGTGGTTATCACGTCGGTAACATGCCGGCATTTCCAACCATGCCAGCCTCGGCCCGACATTACGTCGCGCTCCGCAATGGTGTGGGCGCTACCGGCGGAGGGATTCATGTTTGCCAGGACTTTTCTGATCGGCGCTCTCCTGGTGTCAGCAGGGTTTACTGCCGCGGCGGCACCATCAACAAATGACCCGGCGGCTCCAAGTGATGGCGCTGTTGCGGTTCGCAGTGCCTATCCCATGGCAGAGACGATCGAACGGTTGAGACAAGATATCGCCGGCAAGGGCCTCACATTCTTCGCTGCCATCGAGCAGTCGAAGCTTGCTGGTGACGCCGGGGTGGAATTGCGCCCCTCGACCCTACTGGTCTTTGGCAATCCAGCTCTTGGAGCTCAGTTCATCTCTTCCAACCCAGTGGCAGGCCTCGACTGGCCGGTGCGTCTGCTCGTGTTTCAGGACGAAGGCGGCGCGGTGTGGACGGCCTATACCGACTTCCAGTGGATCGAGCATCGCCATCATATCAAGGATCGTGACGCCGCGTTCGGCAAGGCATCAGAGGTGATCGCATCAATCACCTCGAGTGTGAGGGCCAGGTAGCGCCCTCAAGCGGCAATCGATCGACATGCGTGCGGCGGAGGCGACACAGATCGTCACCGCCGCACGCAGTTCGACCATGCGTGTCGGATCGGTGGACGATAATCCCAGCGCATCAAGTCAAGAATGGATCAGCATTTTCGTTCGCCGCCTGGTTCAGGAAATGTGCCCGCGTTCGCCCGTCCAAGCAGGTCAGGCGCGTTACACGGAATGGAGCAGTCACAATGACCCGTACAATCAGCAAGTTCAGCCGACACATCACGATGTCTGCCGTGGTCGCCGCGGCTGTGATATCCGCCACCGCAGCGCAGGCCGGGAGCTGCCCCGCTGACAAGATGCGCCCCGATGGCAGCGGTGAAAAGATCAACAGCACGCCTGCCAAGGACGTGACCGATGCGGTCCTTACCTCGGTAGACCTCGCCAAGGAACCTGCCGCTGTGAAGGACCGTCTGCTGCGTCTCCGGCGTCTGGAGATCAAGCCAGGCGGCGTCGTGCCGTGGCATGAGCATGCCAACCGTCCAGCGATTATCTATATCGTCAGTGGCGAAATCGTCGAATATGCCAGCACCTGCGCCGTTCCGATTGTGCACCGCGCAGGCGAAGCCGCAACCGAGATACACGCCACGTCACATTGGTGGAAAAACCTCGGCCAGGAAACCGTCGTGCTACTGTCCGCTGACCTCTTCCCCACTCGGGCAGCCGATCATCACATGATGTAGGCGGGTCTGCCCGCCCAGGAGCGCGGTCGCCCCAAGCGATCGCGCCTCCACTCAATCCTAACAAATGAGCCGGTGCCATGATGCCGATGACCATCGTCGCTGCACTCCCGACAGCCGCCGGCCAGCAGCGCGGCGCGCATGGGGTAGCATTCAATATTCTGCTGATCGGTCTCGTAGCCTTCCTCACCGTGGTAGATCTATTTGCGACACAGGCAATCCTGCCTGCACTGACACGCGCCTATGCGACGACACCCGCGGTGATGAGCTTCGCCGTGAATGCCAGCACGATTGGAATGGCAGTGGCCGGGCTCACAATGGCAGGGGTCGGGCGGCGCATTGAGCGGCGCCGCGGAATCCTTCTGTCGCTGCTGCTGCTGTCTTTGCCGACCATGCTGCTGTCCGCTATGCCGAGCATCCCGGTCTTCACAATCCTGCGGATTCTCCAGGGCTTGTGCATGGCGACCGCTTTCACGCTGACACTGGCCTATATTGCCGAGACCAGCAGCCCGAGCGAGGCAACGTCGGCCGTCGCGGCGTACATCACGGGCAACGTCGCCAGTAATCTGTTCGGCAGGCTCTTATCAGCCGCCATTGCGGACCACTTCGGCCTGGTGTGGAACTTCTCGGTCTTTGCCGCGCTGAACCTGTGCGGAGCAGTGCTTGCATTGCTGGCGCTGAGGCGCAGGGCGCCGAACCCGCCTGAAGGTGTGACGATGATGAGCGCGTTCAGTGCCTGGCTCGCCACCGTCCGCGACAGCTCACTCAGGGCAGACTTCATCCTCGGCTTCTGTCTCCTCTTCGCGTTCATCGGAACCTTTACCTACGTGAACTTTCTATTGGTGCGGCAGCCCTTCGAGCTGGGCATGATGAGGCTTGGGTTTGTCTACCTGGTCTTTCTACCATCCATCGTGACCACCCCGCTTGCCGGCCCGGTGGCACGCCGTTTTGGCACACGCACGACCAGCGCAGCGGCACTGATCCTCGCCGTCCTCGGCCTGCCGCTGCTGTTGCTTCCGCATCTGTCAGCGGTCCTTGCCGGCCTCGTTCTGGTCAGTGTCGGTACGTTCTTCGCGCAGGCCGTTGCCACTGGCTTTATCGGTCGTGCAACGCGCACCGACCGTGCGGCGGCAAGTGGGATGTACCTTGCCAGCTATTTCTTGGGCGGCCTCATCGGCAGCGCCGTGTTGGGGCAGGCTTTTGATCGCCTGGGCTGGACCGCCTGTGTTGGTGGCATCGGACTAGCCCTGATCATGGGTATTGCCACGACGCGCCGTCTTGTCGTTGCCGAGGTCAGAACGTGAGCACCAAAACACAAGCCGTCGGACAACCACTGGGTCAGGAAATACCCATTCGTCGACCGACCGCCGCCCGACCTTTGGTTCCGCCTCAGCCATCGTGTCCAGAGCCCGCATACCAGCCAGCGCGTATCGCTGCTATCCGCAAGCTGCACATGGCGGCGCGCAGGCACATAGTCCATACTCGCCGGCAGGCATGATCGAAGCAGGAGAGCACGTTGCCATGGCGCGCCTTGAGGACATTCCGCAGCCGACACGCGATGCCGTCGCCAACGCGCCGTGCCCTTCGTTCGACCGCGCGCCCTTCGTGTCAGGCCCGCCCTTGGCCGAGCGCCGGGTCGCCATCGTCAGCAGCGCCGCGTTGATCCGGCGTGGCGATAGGCCGTTCCCATTTGGCAGCGCAGAGGTGCGGTTCCTGCCAGCCGATGCGCCGCTGGAGGATCTGTTGATCGGCCATGTCTCGATCAATTTCGATCGCAGCGGCTATCAGCGTGATATAAATACGGTCTATCCGATCGAGCGCCTGCGCGAGCTCGCAGGGGCGGGCCTTATCGGTGATGTCGCCCCGACGCACTACACGGTCATGGGGTCCACCGAGCCTTCGATGATGGAGGCCTCTGCGGAGCAGATCAGCGGCCAGTTGCGGCAGGAGCGGATCGACGCGGTGCTGCTGAGCCCCGTCTGACCCGTCTGCACGCGCGCCGTGAGCGCGCTGGCACACATGTTGGAGACGCGCGGCACGCCGACCGTGGCTATCGGCCTGGTGCGGCCGCAGATAGAACGTACGCGTCCGCCACGCGGGCTGTCGACGCCCTTCCAGCTTGGTCGACCGTTGGGCGAGCCGGGTGATCCGGACTTCCAGCGCCGCGTGCTGATGCATGCACTCGGATTGCTCGAGCGGCACGACGGTCCGGTGATCCTGGAAGATTTTCCGGATGATCCGCCAAACTGGTCCGACGCCCCAGCCTGGCAGCCGCCGCAACTGCCACCGATCGAGGCTCCTGGTGCTCCGGAAGGGTGTGAGGAATTTCTGGGGCGCGAAATGGCGGCATTACACCCCGCGTGGCGGCGTGCCGTCGCGCGCTATGGGCGGACAACGACCGGGCTCAGCGGACAGGCTCCAGAACTCTGGCCCTCTTGTATCGGCCGCTTCCTGGCAGGAGAGCTACCAATCGTGCCGCCACATCAGACTGCCGCGCTGACGCTGCGGTTCCTGTGTGATGACATCAAGGCGATGTACAGTGAGGCAGCGCAGGCCGATGACATGCCACCATCGAGCCGGCAGATCGACACCTGGTTCTGGTCCAGAACCATCGCCGGACAGTTGTTGATCGCGCTGCGATCGTTGGCTCTGCAAAGCGATAACAACGCGCTGAAGACGGTCGGAGCTCGCTTTTTCGTGCCGGCACCATTTCTTCCAGAGGGTTAACTGCTGACGACTTCGGTTCCGGCCCGTGCCTCGTGCAAGATGAAGCCTTCGATGGCATCAAATTCGCCCTGCCATGGTGCCATCGCGATGACCTTCTGCGTATCTGCGTAGCCGGCTTCCCAACGCGCGTGGATCCCTGCTGGGCTGAAGTCGATATCCTTGGTGTGATCCTCGCCATCGAGTGTCGGCGCGAGCAGCCGCACAACATGCATTCGGGTCAGGCAACCATAGCCGGCCAGGTCCTGCACGTCCGGGTTCTGCCGCAATTGTTCGGGCATGCGCTTCACCAATTCCGAGACAACATGCCTCAGCCGATGCAACTGCTTCTGTCGCGCGATGTGCGTCGCCGCCCGGCTGGAATACTGTATGTCCTTCTGCCGGTTCAACACCTGCCAGATCGTCTCTGGCTCCATCCCGTCAGGCTTCCAGATGTGGACGGCGAACACCAGTGAGTTTCGTCGTGGATAATCGTCAAACACCGCTTCCACCGGCGTATTCGACAGGATCCCCCCATCCCAGTAGAGATCGCCATCGATGCGAACGGCGGGAAATGCCGGCGGCAAGGCACCAGATGCCATGACATGTCGCGCATCGAGCGGCATTGCACGGCTGTCGAAGTAGCGCATCTCGCTGGTTCGCACATTGGCGGCGCCGACGGTGAGCCGCGTTGCATTCCGATTGATCAGATCGAAATCGACCAACTCGTTCAGCGTGGCCTGTAGTGGCATCGTCGAATAGTAACCTGCACCATCGGCACCAAGCGGCATGTGGGTGCCCATGAAAGCAAGCGGATTCGGCTTGAAGAACGGCGCAATGCCCCCGGCCATGGTGAGCCATCTCGATGCCATTGTGCCCCACAACGGCATCGCTCCGAGCGCTTGCTGTAAAGGTCCGTGCTCGACGCTCTGCCAGAACTCCTTGAGGCGCGGCATGCGGTCGGCCGGCCTGTTGCCGGCGATTATGCTGCCATTGATCGCGCCGATCGAAGTGCCGATGACCCAGTCGGGCTCGATGCCGGCCTCGTGCAATGCCTGGTAGACTCCCACCTGGTAGGCTCCAAGGGCGCCGCCACCTTGCAGCACCAGCACGGTCTGGCCGATGGCGGCTGGTAGCTCTACCGGCGCGGGTGCGGATTGGTCATTCCGGATGTCGGGCATCTGACATCTCCTCTTGCGCATGTGGATGTGTCCAGTGCTCCGCTGCCGCGCGAAGCAAGGCGGGTGGCGGGACTGCAAGCCGCCAGGCAAGTGCCGGCGACCGTTCCCACACCCGCGCGGCCAGCGAGGCGTCGCACCACCTGCTGGCCGGCGCCTGACCGGGCATGTCAGTGTGCCGTCCAGCCGCCGTCGATCGGCAGCGCAGTGCCGGTGATCGACGCAGCGCCTGCGCCACAAAGGAAGGCAACAGTTCCCGCGACCTCCTCGACGGTCACGAAGCGCTTGGTCGGCTGCTCCGCCAGCAGGATCTTGCGAATGACCTCATCGCGGCTGATGCCATGCGCCTTCGCCTGGCCTTCTACCTGGCTCTCAACGAGTGGCGTCCATACATAGCCAGGACATACCGCATTGCAGGTCACGCCATACTCGGCTGCTTCCAGTGCGACCACCTTGGTCAGGCCGACTATGCCGTGCTTCGCCGCAACATAGGCGGACTTGAAGGGCGATCCGATCAGCCCGTGCGCCGACGCGACATTGACGATCCGACCGAATCCGCGCCGTTTCATCTCCGGCAGCACCGCCTTGGACATGTGGAACGCGGCTGAGAGATTGATCGCTAAGATCGCGTCCCATTTGCCCTCAGGGAATTCGTCCACCGGGGCGACGTGCTGGATGCCCGCATTGTTCACCAGGATGTCGACCGCTCCGAAGCTTCGGCCGACCCGTTCCGCCATGTCGCGGATCGACGCCGGGTTCGCCATGTTGGCGGCGTCGAACAGAACCGGCACTTCGTAAGCAGCACCGAGGACCTGACACAGGTTCTCAGCCTCGATCGGCTCCGTGATCCCGTTCAGCACGATCATGGCGCCCTCGGCGGCAAGAGACTTGGCGATGCCCAGACCGATGCCGCTGGTCGATCCGGTGACGACGGCAACGCGCCCGTCCAGCGGTCGCGGACCCGATGCGCGGGCTAAACCCGCTGAAGCCAGGATATTGTGCATAGCCAGCGATCCTTTTTGATGTAGCGCCCACCGGGGCGTTGACACCGCGAACCTGCTTGTTCGGGAGACCCGAAGCCAATGCCGGGTGGCAATGAAGCCGATGCCCTGCTGTTATGAGCCCAAATCGAGCGTCACGTTTAGCCTGCTGGGGCGTCAATCACGCAGGAGGGGAGGCAGGCCAGTATGGAACTTCACGAGATTCGCTACTTTCTTGCGCTCAGCAAGACGTTGAACTTCACCAAGGCGGCGGAAATCTGCAATGTCAGCCAGCCCGCTCTGACGCGCGCCATCCAGAAGATGGAAGACGAACTCGGCGGCCTGTTGTTCTCCCGCGAACGTGGGAACACGCATCTCACTGAGCTCGGGCGCATGCTGGAACCGCACCTGACTGAAGTCCTGACGCGCACCCAGACCGCGAAAGAAACGGCCAAACGATTCCTCCGCTTGG
>DASSRN010000330.1:0-8059 GCA_035701785.1 Acetobacteraceae bacterium
CAACGCCGCTGCGGAGGCCAGCAAAGTCCGGCGCCAGCGCGGACGCAAGTCGAGACACAGCCGCCGCACATTGCGAGCGGCGAAAAGCGGGCTCATCCAAGTCTCTCCGGGGGATTTGTCTTTGGGCAATTTGCCAGATCACAAAATCGTTATCAAGCAAATTCGATCGGAATACGTTAGGATCTCATGCGTCGCACCGCGTGGGACGCCCCGAGCGTCAGAATGAGCGCAAAGAGCCCGCTCGGGCTCGGCTGCCGAGAGCGCTGCGTCGCTACCCGCGCTGATCGCGGCGTGTGCCCGCGGCTACAGCATCCCCGCTGCGATGTTCACTGTCAGCGCCAGGATGATCGTATTGTAGAGGAAGCTCAGCAGACCGTGCGCCGCGGCCAGCCGGCGGAATTTGCGCGCCGTGATCTGCACGTCGGACACCTGGAACGTCATGCCGAGTACCAGTGAGAAATACATGAAGTCGAGGTAGTCCGGCCGTTTCTCACCAGGAAAGTCCAGGCCACCGACGATGCCCGTGCCGCCAGGATCGACCTCGTAGAACTCATGCGCGTAGCGGAACGCGAACGTCGTGTGCGTCATGAGCCATGACACGAACAGCGTCACCGCCACCAGGATCACCCGCAGATTGCGCTGCCCGGGTGCCAGGTCCTTCAAGCCTGCGAACTCGCCGAAGATCGCCACGAAACTGAAGGTGATGGCAGCGACGGTGAGCCAGAACACCGTCCACTCGCCTTCCTCCTGCGCCTCGGCATCGGCCGCCATGCGGTTCAGCCGTTCGGTGGTGAACAGGAGAGCGGACAGCACCAGGAACACGATCACGCCAATGTCCCAGGCCAGGATGGTGCGGGTCGTCCGATTGATGGCGTCCGGCAGCAGCGGCCAGGCGAGCAGCCCGCACAGGATGCCGATGAACAGTCGCGGCCGCCCGCGTACCACGCGCCACGGCAGCATCATACCGGAGGTCTGTGTCGCCACCCCTACTCCAGCGTGGCCAGCAGGCCCGCCAACAGCTTGCCGCGATAGGCGAGGCTATCGACCACGATGTGCTCATCGAGCGTGTGCGCACCGGCACCCTGCACGCCCAGTCCGTCCAGCGTCGCGATGCCCATCGCGCCGGTGAAGTTGCCGTCCGAACCACCGCCGGAGCTCTGCGAGCTGATGTCGTATCCCAGACCGCGGGCGATCCCGCGCGCCGTCTGATACAGCGCCATCACCTTGCCGTCCGGTTCCCATACCGGGCGCGTCACCCCGCGCGTCACCTTGAACTGCACGTCGTTCGACGATGCCGACAAAGCCAGTATGCTGGCGACGCCGCGATCGAGGTCTTCCTGCCGCTTGGCCATCGACAGCGCTTCGCCGGTGCAGGTGGTGGTGACGCAATTCACCCACTGCCCGCCATGAATCACGCCCACCGAGAAGGTACAGTCCTCGGTGGTCATGTCTTCGATCTCGATCAGCTTGCGGGCCATCTCGCGGATTGCCGACCGGCCGTCGGACAGCCGCGAGCCGGCATGGCTGGGCCGACCGGTGGCCTCCAGGTTGAAGCGCGCGATCGCGTAGCGGCCGGTCACCACGCCCCCGTCCGCACGCGCTGGCTCGGGCACCAGCACGTAGCGATGGCGCGACGCCTCGGCCTCGATCAGATCGCGGGTCGACGGGCTGCCAACCTCCTCGTCGCTGGTCAGCAGCATGGTGACGGGCAGCCTGGTGGCGATGCCTGCACGGGCCAGCTGGCGGATCGCCTCCAGCGCCAGGTAGTTGCCGCCCTTCATGTCCTGTATCCCCGGCCCCCAGGCGCGGCTGCCGTTGCGGCGAAACGGCAGTTTCTCCAGCGTGCCGATCGGATGCACCGTGTCGAGGTGGCCCATCACCAGGATGCCCGGCACGTTCGGCGTGGCATGCGGGAAGGTGGCGCGCACGCAGTCGCCGAACCCCATCCGCCCGGCGACGCGTTCGATGCGCGCGCCGGCGATCACCAGCTCGCGCGACGCGATATCCATCATGCGGTTCACCGCCGCTGCGTCATAGGTCGGGCTTTCGCATTCGATCCACGTGCGCAGCCCGTCCAGCATTGCGTCGGCGTCGAACGGCAGGGCGTTGGGGTCCATCGTTGTCTTCGTCCTCTCAGCAGAGTCGCGCGTAGCACTCGCCCAGCAGCGCGAAGAAGCCGTCGCCGTCGAGCGTCTCCAGCACCGTGACGTTGTGCGGCGCACGGGTGCGTCCCCAGCGGTCGATGACCGTGCGACCGCGGCTCGGTCCAGGCCCCAGATCGACCGTGGCGGCACAGTCGCGCGCGGCGAACAGCTCGGGCCGGATCAGCCAGGCGACGGCGCACGGATCGTGCAGTGCGGCCCCGGTGCCGGCGAAGCGCGGCCCCAGCGGCACGGTCGCCTGGATGTCGCAGAGAGCCTGCGCACAGCGTCCCGTCATCGCGCCGCGCCACTCTGTCAGGTGCGCCGGCGTGCACAGCGCCTGTGCGGTCAGTTCGAGCGTCGCCAGAACCACCGGACGGCCGCAGGCGAACAGCACGGCCAGCGCCTCAGGGTCGTTGTAGGCGTTGAACTCGGCGGCCGGCGTGGCATTGCCCTCGCCCCAGGCGCCCGTCATCAGCACGATGCGCTCGACGTTCGCCAGCAGGGCCGGCTCGGTCATCAGCGCCAGCGCCAGGTTGGTCGCCGGTGCGATGCCGACCAGCGTCACCGGCCTCTCCGCTT
The DNA here is from genome assembly GCA_035701785.1 of Acetobacteraceae bacterium. GTDB lineage: Bacteria > Pseudomonadota > Alphaproteobacteria > Acetobacterales > Acetobacteraceae > JAMXLO01. The sequence continues at coordinate 2,724 of DASSRN010000330.1, forward strand.
CGCGCAGCAGGCGGCGGATCGCATCGGCGGCGACGCCGGGCGCAGGAGCCCCGCCCGCCGGCAGCGCCACACCGCCCAGGCCGTCCTCCCCATGTACTCGCGGCTCGTTGACGAATGCCCCGAGAAGCGGCCGGTCGGCGCCGGCATAGACCGGGACATCGGCACCAGCGAGCGCCACCAGCGCCAGCGCGTTCGGCAGCGTGCGCTCCAGCCCGACATTGCCGCCGGCGACGGTGATCGCCAGCACCTCGATCTCCGGCGCGGCGAGCGCCAGCAGGATGGCGAACGCATCATCGGTGCCGGGGTCGCAGTCGAGGATGATCGGAATCGCCACCTTGGTGTCCTGCCCGAAGCTCGGGCAGGATGCCACCGTGCGCGCAAGGTCGAAACCTCCGCAGTGGGACGACGAAGCCGATGGCCCCGAGGTCGTGACGGTGCCGCTGAACAACCGTGCGCTCGCGCCACTCGATCCCGAGCGCGTGCGTCGCCTGCGCCGCCACCTGGTGCAGTCGCTGCGCGCGATGCGCACGATGAAGCGACCGGTCGAGTCGGCCTCGCCAATCCGGCCCGAACCGGCCGGGTTCGTCGGCAAGGTGGCGCGCGCGGCGTGTGCACTGTGCCGCGGCTACTGCTGCAAGGGCGGCGGCGATCACGGCTACCTCGATGAACGCGTGATGGCACGGGTGCGTCATGCGCAGCCAGACCTCGATGCGCGCGCGGTGATGCGGCTCTACGTCGAGCGCGTGCCGCGGGAGGGCTATGCCGGCTCCTGCCTGTTCCATGGCGCAACGGGCTGCACGCTGGATCGCACGCTGCGATCGGACGTGTGCAACAGCTACTTCTGCTCGGGCCTCGAACAGTTCGCGCGCAACTTCGAAGCGCCGGGCTGCGGCGTCAGCATCGTTGCCTCACTGGACGGCAAGACACGCCGGTCGCCACCGATCATAGGGGCGCCGTCAGCTTGAGATAGATCAGCCCGGTCATCAGCGCGTCGTTCAGCGCATCGTGTGCGGGCAGGGCCGGCAGGTCGAGGGCGGCAAGGATGCGCGCGAAGCTGAGATCGACGGTGCCGGTATAGTGCGCGTCGCGGGCGGCACCGTCGCGCATCACCCGGTCGTAATACAGTGCCGAGACCTCGATCGCGCGGTTCGGCAGGCTGATGCCGAGCCAGGGCCGGATCACCCGGTTGATCATGGCGATGTCGAATTCGAGGTAGTAGCCGACCAGCGGTCGCGAGCCGATGAACCGCAGGAAGCGGCCAACTGCCTCGCGCGCCGGCAGCCCGTCCGCGACATCCATCGGGCGCAACCCATGCACCGCCACCGCGGCGTGCTCGATTGTGGCGGAGGGGCGCACCAGCAGCTCGAGGCGCTGGCTCAACAGCAGGCGATTGCCGCGAATGCGGATGGCGGCGATGCTGATGATGTCGCTGCGCTTCCGGCTGAGGCCGGTGGTTTCCGTATCGAATACGACCGCCTCGTCTGAATCTTCCGGCTCGAACAGGAATGCATAGTCGGGATCGCGCAGGCGCGCCCGCGAGCGGGCACGTTGGGATAGCCAGCGATGCAGGAATTGACGCATATGCCGGTCTCAGAGGCGCCTGGGCAGGGTGCACGTCCAGGCAGCAGCTGTCCAAGCCTCGCCTTGGGGTAGAAACCGGCGCCTCCCGCTGGTTCCGAGGCCTTCTCAGCTGTGGTGAGCTGGAACATTCTGGAGTTCGATTGGCCGGGGATAGTCCAGAATTGGGACCTGCACTGGCCGCCGCGAGACCGTATGGTGCGCGGGCGACACCAGAGAGGCCGTACCATGATGCACTACCATCTGTTCTGTCCGCTCGCCAAGGCTGCTGAAATCGTTGCCGAGCGGTGGACACCCTTGGTGGTACAGGAACTGCGCGGCGGAAGTTCCCGCTTCAATGAGATCCGCCGCGGTATTCCGCTGATTTCACGGACGCTGCTATCGAGACGCTTGAAGGAGTTGGAGCGTATCGGTCTCGTCGAGCGTCGCGGTAATGGCGAACATGCATCGGGATGGTACCTCACAGAGGCAGGGATGGCGCTGGGGCCGGCGCTCGATAAGCTCAGCGAGTGGGGCTTGGAATATGCCCAGAACCCGCTCGAAGAGGGCGATCTGGATGTCACCGTGCTCGTATGGAACATTCACAAGCGCGTCGACCCCGCGGCGTTTCCCCGACGGGCGCACCACAGTGCGGTTTGAATTTCCCGACGCCGCGGAGGGCAAGAAGTTGTGGTGGTTGGTGAATGACAGAGGCACCGTCGATCTCTGCCCTTTCGATCCGGGTTTCCCCGTCGATCTTTACATAATGATCGACATTCGCACGATGATATCCATCTGGTTCGGCCGGATGACATGGGACGCCGGTATTCGGTCCGGCGCGGTCGAAGTGATCGGTTCTCGTCGGTTGAGGGAGCGGATGCGTTCGTGGCTCCTTTTGGCTCCGATCCGAGCGATGAATAACGAGACAGCGCAAGGCAGGCCAGTGACACAGCGTGTTTCTGACGCGATTGGAGCGGGAAGAAGTAGAGTCAGCACGGCGCTGTAGTCGTCGTGTGGAGCTTTTTCGCACCTCGCTTTCCTTCACCAGCACATCGGTAGGACACCTCAAAAAACCCTGGCGGCACGGCTGCATCGCCCGCGTCGGGCATTGCTTCGTGAACCGGGCAGGCGTCAGCTGGGTCCTCGCGGCGCGGACGCCGCACCACCCAAATCCGGCAGTGCGGCAGATGCTGTCCTGCATCTGAGATCGAATTGCGCGCGTCGGACCTCCGCGCCAACGTCAACGTATCACGTGGTGAGGACGTCGACACAGACCCGGGCGGCGAGCTCCGCCGGATCGGTGCTCCGCCGCAATACCGATGCCTGCTTCAGTTCCTCTGCAAACAGCGTGACCTCCCGCGTCAGCGCAACATTCACCGGATGATGATGATGGGTATGCGTGCGCAGCATCGCGGCCAACTGTTCCTTGCTGCCCACCTTGCTCACGCCGGCGAAAATTTCGGCAGCCCCTTCAGGGTTCTCGGCCACCCATTCCTGCGCCTCCATCAGTGCCGCGGTAATCGCGGCGGCGACCGGACGCTCATCGCGAACCAGGCTGCCTCGTATTCCCAGTACGCAGCAGGTTCGGTCGTCATATTCGTCCGACAGATTATTGGTCACCTCCACCAGATGATCGCGGTCGCGGAGAATCGATGCGATCGGATCGTTTGTCGAAAACGCCTGGATCTCGCCCTTCTGCAAGGCGACGCCAAGTAGATCCGGCGGATACACACGCCATTCGATATCCTTCACCGGATCGATGCCGCGTTTCGATGCAAGAACCGACATGAAGATCCTGTCCGGGCTCCCCATGTTGAATGTCCCAACGGTTTTTCCCTTCAGTCCGGCAATGCTCGTTATGCCCGACCCCGGAGCGGTGAGCAGTCGAATGCATCCGCCATGCACTCCCGCCGTCAACTTCACATCGAACCCTTGTTCCAGCGGCTTCAGCCAGATCCAGGCCATGCCATAACCCGCATCGGCCTTACCAGTTGCAAGTGCCTCCAGGATCTGGTCTGCCGTGGCCGCAATGTTGACCTTTTCTATCTTGATATTGCGCTTGGCGAACAGGCCGAGTTGCTCTGCGACGGGCACCCCCGCGGTGCATATCGCGTTGGAGTTCCACATCATCTTGATTTCGCGAGGCGAGGCTCCTGGCGCGATCGCGTATGCGTCCGCCGCCGTCCGGCAGATCGGCTGCTGATCAAGCGTATCCCGTAACGACCGAGACTCGCGCATGGAGCCTGGCGCCATCCCTCCTAACGGAAAGGCAAGGCTCGCTGCGGCCAATCCCAGGAAGGCACGGCGTCTGGCAGCGATGCGGTGACGCTGTTGGATGATCCCACTCATCATTCTTCCCCCTGTGCCAGCATTGCGTGGTCGAGAAGCACAGTATGGAGGGCGGACGTCCGCGATCCAGTGCCAAAACTGGACCGCTAGCCAAGATCACCCGCCGAGTTGAGCGTCTATAGAGCCTGCACCAGTCAGAACGCATCGAGGCGGAAATGACGGCTGATCCGCTCCTTGAAGCGCTTGACGATCAGCAGGCTGTCGCGCAGCCCGTCATGCTGTAGCCGCGAGAGCTCCTGGGCGCGGACGAAATCATCCGCTGCCGCGCCGGCACCGCCGCGCTCCTTGCCGAGGCGCGCCCTGAGCCGAAGCTCCATCAGGTATTGCAGCGCTTCCGCCAGGTCCTCGGCGAAGTCCCGCTCCAATGCCCCGGCAGCGGCAAGTGCCTCGATGCGGGCGAAGCTGTTGGTCTCCTCGATGCGGCGCTCCAGGGCGAGCGCCCGAACGCCGTGCACGATCGGGAAAACGCCTCCCTTCTTCACGTCGATCTCGCCCGTATGCTCACCGTGGCCGAGTAGGATCTGGTGGAAGAACCCGATCGGGGTGTCAAACTGGAGGATCGGCCGGGCGAAATGCGACAGGAAGCCGCCGGCATTGCCGATGCTCGCGAACAGGTGGCGGCGCACGCGCTCGAGCACCGTCGGGTCGCCCGCCACGGCAGCCGCGTCGGTCAGGGCCGCCAGATTGAGGAAGCCCTCGCCACTCGGCCGCTCCAGCCAGCCATCGATATTGGCGCGGAATGCAGCCTCCCGCTGCGCCCATTGCGGGTTGGAGACCATCATGTTGCCCGGGCAGCGCGGGTAGCCGTAGCCGATCAGTGTCTCGGTGAAGCGAGTGCATACCTCATGCAGCGCCGCGTCGTCGACCGCGGCACCGTCGGCGACGATGAGCGCATTGTCCTGATCGGTGCGGGCAAGCTGCTCACCGCGTCCCTCCGAACCCATGACGACCAGGCAGGCGTTCGCCAGCAGATCGGGAGGCGCGAGGAACGCGAACAGCCGCCGCAGGATGCTCCGGTTGAGATCGCTGACCATCTCGGCGATCGCCTGGATCCTCATGCCGGTCTCGTGCAGCGCTTCCAGCAGCGGCCCTATCGCAGTGGCTGCCCGGCCAAGATCGTCGATGCTGGCAGCGCGCTCGATCTCCGCCATGACCAGGTAGGAGCGGCTCGACATGTGGCCCACCAGGTCGATCAGCTCGAGTACGCCGATCGCGGTGCCGTCGCGCAGCACCGGCATGTGCCGCACGCCGCGCTGCGTCATCAGCAGTTGTGCGCGGAACAGGAACGCGTCGTGGTCGATGGTCACGGCCGGGAACGAGGCGACCTGCTCGATCGGCGCGTCGAACGGCAGCGCTCGGACCAGGGCGGCATTGGCGAGATCCGCGTCGGTCACGATGCCTAGAACATCGTCGGCGCGGCGGACCAGCAG
>DASSRN010000331.1:0-8326 GCA_035701785.1 Acetobacteraceae bacterium
CCGGTGCTCGAGGTATTGCGGCGGCAGCCGAAGCAGATCGTGCTGACGGCTCTGCTGCGGCTGCCGGAACAGGCGCCGGGCTACATCGTGGGCGCCTGGATCTTCACCTACGCGCACGGCTTCCTGGGCTATTCGCGCGACTTCGTGCTGCTCGGCGTGATCTCGCAGACCGTGCTCGGCTTCATGTGGGTGGTCTGCGCCGGCTACCTGTCGGACTTCGTCGGCCGCAAGAACATGTACATCATCGGCGCGACCTTCATGGGCGTGTTCGGCTTCGTCTACATCGCAATGCTGAACAGCGGCATACCCTGGGTCGTGTTCGCGGCAATCGCCGTCTCGCTGCTGCCTGTGATGACGCAGTATGGCCCCGAGGCGGCGCTGATTGCCGAAAGCTTCACGCCCAGGCTGCGCTACAGCGGCGCCTCGATCGGCTACCAGCTTGCGTCGGTTATCGCGGGCGGCCCGTCGCCGTTCATCGCGACATGGCTGTTCGCGACCTACGGCTCGGCCTGGCCGATCGCATTCTACATTGCGCTCTGCGCCATCATCGGCATCATCGCCACATCGATGCTCACCGACTACACCAACAAGGAGATCTCGGCCGAGTACGAGGCCGTGTAGCAATTAAAGTAACTACACCGGCAGCCTGATCCGTGCACGCAGCCCGCCCAGCGGGCTGTCCTCCAGCACGATCTCGCCGCCATGCGCACGGACGATGTCGCGGGCGATGGTCAAACCGAGGCCGGTGCCGCCGCTGCTGTCGCTCTCGAACGGACGGAATACACTCTCGCGACGGTCAGGCGGAATGCCCGGACCGTCATCGTCCACCGTGACGAACACCATCCGCCCCTGCCGGATCGCCGCCAGCGCGACGCGATGCGCATGCCGCCGTGCATTGTCCACCAGGTTGGTGAGCGCGCGCCGCACCGCATCGGCACGCAGTGACAAGGTCAGCGCCGCCGGCGCGTCCACCGCCACCTCCGCACCCGACCGCCGTGCCCCGGCCGCCACCTCCTCCAGCACCGCCGACAGGTTCACCGGTTCCGCCTGTTCGGTCCCCTCGCCGCGCGCGAACGCCAGATAACCGCTGATCATCCGCTCCATCTCTTCGACATCGGCGGTCATCTCGGACACAAGGTCGTCGCGCGGCGGCAGCATCGCCAACGCCAGCCTCAGCCGCGTCAGCGGCGTGCGCAGGTCGTGCGACACGCCGGCCAGCATCTCGGTGCGCTGCACCAGGAACCGGCGCACACGCTCCTGCATACGATTGAATGCAGAGGCGGCCTGCCTCACCTCGGTCGCACCCTCCGGCTTGATCGGCCCGATATCGCGTCCCATGCCGAACGCCTCGGCCGCACTCGCCAGCCGGCGAATCCCACGCACCTGGTTGCGCATGAACAGCGCCGCGATCAGGAACAGCACCGCCGCCATGCCGACGATCCACAGCACGAAGATGTAGATCGTGCCGGCGTACAGCCGCTTGCGCGACGACACCACCTTCAGCACGCCGCCCTCCGGCAACTGCACGCTGATCAGGATGTTGCGGCTGTCCGACAGCCAGTCGGCGACAAACGGCATTCCGGTCCGGTCGCGCAGCGAGATCGCCAGGTCGTCGTCCATCGGCCCGAGGATGTTGGTGTGCGGCATGTCCGGCAGTGTGGCGTCCGGCTCGATGGTCATGCTCAGATCGAACTCGCTGTTGGCCTTGCTCAGGATCCACTCGCGGTCCGCCGGATCGGGAAACCGCCGCAGCATCTCCAGCGTGTAGCCGATCTCGCCCGCCACTGCGCCCGACAGACGGCGCGAGACGACGTCCAGATGGCTGCCGTAGAAGATCTGCAATGCCACCGCCAGCAGCAACACCAGCGGCAGCAGGATCATCAGCAGGCTGCGCCCCAGCAGCGAGCGCGGCAGCACCTTCCGTATGCCCCGATTGACGATCCGTGCGGGCTGGATCTCAGGCGGCAGCATGTCAGGCGCCGGGCTTCAGCACGTAGCCGCGTCCGCGCACGGTGTGCAGGAAGCGCGGCTCGCGAGGATCGGCCTCCACCTTGCGCCGGAGCCTTGTCACCTGCACGTCGATCGCCCGCTCGCCGGCATCGTCCATCTCCAGCGCCGCGGCGATGTCCTCGCGCGACAGCACCTCGTTCGGCTTGCGCGCGAGCGCGGTCAGCAGCGCCGCCTCCCCGCCGGTGAGCCGCACCACGCCCTCCGGCCCGCTGAGCTCGCCCCGCTCGCGGTCGAATCGCAGCGCACCCAGCTGGACCGGCCCCTGCGCCGGTTCCGCCGACGGCGCACGGCGCAGCAGCGCGCGGATCCGCAGCACCAGTTCGCGCGGCTCGAACGGCTTGCCCAGGTAGTCGTCGGCGCCCGCCTCGAAGCCGGCGATGCGATCCTCCGGCGCACCGCGCGCGGTGAGCAGCAGCACCGGCACCTCGCTGCCCTGCTCGCGACGCAACGATTCGGTCAGTGTCAGTCCGCTTTCGCCAGGCATCATCACGTCCAGCACCATCATGTCGGGATGCATGAAGCGCAGCTTGTCGCGCGCCTCGGTCGCGGTCTCGGCAGTGGTGACGCGGAAGCCTTCGCTGGACAGATAGCGCTGCAGCAACGCACGCAGCCTGGCGTCATCATCCACCACCAGGATGTGGACATCCTCCGCCATCAGTCCCCCTTGGCGTGGTGCGCGTCGACATAGGCACGCGCCGCATCGTCCATAATGCCGCTCATCACCCGCCGGAAGCCAGCTACCGCGTCGGGCCCTGCCGCGCGATATGCCGGACGCAACCGATCCTGCTGCCGTTCAAACAGCCGCCGCTCGAGTGTGATCCCGGCGCCGGTCAGGTGCAGCAGCCGCTGCCGCCGGTCGGTGCTGCCCGGCGACTGCGCCACGTAGCCGCGCTCCATCAGCTCGCTCAGCACCCGGGCCAGCGACTGCTTGGTGATGCGCAGTATGCCCAGCAGGTCGGACACGGTGATGCCAGGATTGCGGCCGATGAAGTGCAGCGCACGATGGTGCGCGCGTCCCAGCCCGAGTTCGGCCAGCGCCACGTCGGCGGCGTTGGTGAAGTCGCGATAGGCGAAGAACAGCAGGTCCTGCGCCATGCGCAGATCGGTCTCCACGGGATCGACCTTCGATTCGGGCATGGCAGGCATTCCTGGGGCCGGGAGGAAATTACGTCAGTAATATTGACTTATCGGCTGGCGGCGCATAGCGTCAGGCCATGGCACGAAACAATATTGCGGAGTAAGCGCTCATGGAGCTGGTTCCTTTCGACGATCGCGATGGCTGGATCTGGTGGGACGGCGCCCTGGTACCATGGCGCGAGGCGAAGCTGCATGTCCTGACGCATGGGCTGCACTATGCCAGCGCCGTGTTCGAAGGCGAACGGGCATATGCCGGCAACATCTTCCGCCTGCGTGACCATTCCGATCGGCTGGTCAACTCTGCCCGCCTGCTAGGGTTCGACATCCCCTGGTCGGCCGACCAGATCGACGCCGCCTGCAATGAGGTGCTGGCAGCGAACGGGCTTACCGAGGCCTACGTCCGCCCGATCGCGTGGCGCGGCAGCGAGATGCTGGCCGTGGCGGCGCAGCACACGAAGATCCATCTGGCGATCGCCGCCTGGCCGTGGCCCAGCTATTTCGGCGACAACCGGATGGCGGGCATCCGCATGGGCATGGCGGACTGGAAGCGGCCGTCGCCGGAGACCGCGCCCACCGCCTCGAAAGCGACCGGCCTCTATATGATCGGCACGCTGTCGAAGCATCGGGCGGAGCAGCAGGGCTATGCCGATGCGCTCATGCTGGACTGGCGCGGCCGCGTGGCGGAAAGCACTGGCGCCAACATCTTCTTCGTCATGGACGGCGAACTGCACACGCCGGAGCCCGACTGTTTCCTGGACGGTATCACCCGCCGCTCAGTGATGAGCCTCGCGCGGCGACAGCAGATGAAGGTGATCGAGCGGCCGATCGAGGTCGGCGAGATCACCCGCGCAACCGAGGTCTTCCTGGCCGGCACCGCGGCCGAAGTGACGCCGGTGTGCGAGATCGCCGGCCACCGCTACACGCCGACGCGGATCACTGAAACCCTGCTGCGCGGCTACGACGCGCTGGTGCGCCAGTCGCCGGCCGAGGTCGCTCAGGTGGTCGCGGGCTAGCGGCTCAGCCGGAAGGCGGCGGCGCGGCACCCACGTCGCGCGTCGCCTGTTCGGCGATCATCGCTTCCTCCTCGGCCACCGCGGCAGCCTCGAGTCCCGCATCGCGCGGATAGGCGAGCACTGCCTCCACCTGCTTGCGCGTCATCAGGTCGGTACGGTGCGTCGGGATCGGCTTGCCGAAGCGGTCGCGCGGCTGGAACTCGCCTTCATCCTCTAGCGACGGACCAGGCGGTCGGTCCTTTTTGGCCGCTTCGGGCGCCGGTGCTTGTTCCGCCTTCGGCTTTTCCGGCCGCCGGCGGAGCATCCGAAACGCGCTGGCATAGGCGCGTCCGCCCGCCAGCCCGGCGCTGCGCAGGCGAGCGGCGGTCTCGTCCGAAAGTCCCGGCCGGGCGGCGCGGATGAAGCTGTCCAGCGACGAATGCGCCGCTGCCGCGGCGATGGCTGCGAGGTAGGCCTCGGCCGCGTCGCGCGGCGCGAGCGCCTCGAACAGTTCGCGCACCGCATCCAGCGCATCAGCGCTTTCGGCAGCGGGCATAGCTGCCGTCATCAGCGCCTGCAATTGCCGCAAGGCTGCAGGAAACGGGGCCAGCTCGATGCCCGGACGATTGTACGACTGCATTTCCATTCCGGCTTGAACCTCCCTCGCATCCGGACGAGCGGGATCCTACGAACAAAAAACGAACATTAAGTTAACTTTGCGGTGTTTGTCGCTGTCGTGTGCGGCGGTGCGATCGGAGCGGGCGCAACTCCCGGGGATGGAGCTGGTGCGCTACCTGCTGCCCCATTTTGCCGCCGGCTGCCTCGCCGGTCTGGTCGCCGCCGCCGCGATCGTCGCTACCGACCTCGGATCACTCCTCGCGCTGATGCAGCACAGCCCGGAGGGCTGGCTTGGCGGCGTCCTCCTGGCTTTCGGTTTCGTCGTGACGTTCGGCTCGGTTGCTGTCGGCTCCGCCATCCAGCAGATCGGCCAGCAAGAGTAGGTGCGTAGACCACCGTACGTTGTAAACCCGATTCTCTCCTCGCGGTCGGATCTCTAAACCCCAGCGCGACAGCAACGAAGCGGTTTGCCACGAGGAAGCCTCCCATGCAGACAGCCGAACAAACGCGTCCCGCCACCCCGGTCTACGTCTCGCCGATGCGCACCGCGCATGGGAAACGGTGCCGGCAGTTGCCCCCGGTCCGACCGGGCGAGGCGGAGCGTCTGGTCTCCGAATTCCTCTCGCATCACCGGGTCACGGTCTGTCCCACACGCTACGCCGTCGCCATCGAGCAGCCGTCACAGTCGACCAAGCGCGGCTTCTGAGGCCCATCCCGCGTGTCGGTGATCGCCACTCTCGTCGGGTCGCGCCGTGTCACTGCATTCTTCGATTGCGATCCGGCGACCTCCAGCCCCGCGGACCAGCCCGGCCTCGAACAGGCGTTCGAAGCCTCGCTGACCGCGACGCCGGATGACGACATTGGCCAGGATGCCGTCCCGTCCGCCGACTACGTCACCCGCACGGAACTGGCCGAGTTGGTCCCGACGCTCCAGGCGCTCGCCGGGGTGGAGCAATCCACCCGCGTGAGATCAGCGTTGCATCGCCTGGCGGACCGCTATGCAGCGATGGCGGTGCGCTGAGCGCGTCCTAAAGCCACCTCCCCGGGCACCCGAGGGCCGCACCCGGCCCGACGCCTGTCACACCCACATCCCCCGCGTGTTCTGTCCCCTCACTGCAACCTGAAATCCGATGCGTTGATCGCGGTCGGAGCCATGTGCAGCAGTTGGATCCGGTCGCTGCCAATCGCGATCATCGTGGAGCCGCCGGCGCCCGCCGTGATCTTCACCGACGCGTTGAACGTTGCGACCGTAATGCCAAACGTGTGGATGTCGAGCAGATCCGCACCGGCCGACCCGTGGGCGGCGAAGTCATTGATGGTGTCCTGGCCAAAGCCCGCGACGAAGCTGAACACATCGCCGCCGCCGCCGCCGGTCAGCGTGTCGTTACCTAGCCCGCCGGTCAGCGTATCGTTGCCGGTGCCACCGACGATCGTATTGGCGAAATCGTTGCCGGTGAGCGCGAGGCCAGTGGCGCCCGCGTTCGCCCGCAGGAATTCGATCTCTGATCCGGCGGTCAGCGTGTAGTTGGCGCTGGCGTATACTGTATCGGTGCCGCCCCCCACGCTTTCGGTCACCACGTCGGCGGCATTGTCCACGAAGTACACGTCGTTGCCAGAACCGCCGGCCATGCTGTCGGCACCGGCGCCACCGTTCAGCGTGTCGTTGCCCCCAGCACCCACCAGTGTATCGTTTCCGGTGCCACCAACGATCGTGTTGGCAAGGTCGTTGCCGGTGAGTGCGAGACCGGTGGCACCGGCGTTCGCCCGCAGGAATTCGATCTCCGAACCGGCGGTCAGCGTGTAGCTGACGCTGGCAAACACCGTGTCGGTGCCTTCACCCACGTTCTCAGTCACCACATCGCCGGCATTGTCCACCAGATAGGTGTCGTTGCCTGTGCCACCGGCCATGCTGTCCGCACCAGCACCACCGTTGAGTGTGTCGTTTCCGCCGCCACCGACCAGCGTGTCGTTCCCGGCGCCACCGACGATCGTATTGGCGAGATCGTTGCCATTGAGCGCGAGGCCCGTAGCCCCCGCGTTCGCCCGCAGGAATTCGATCTCCGAACCGGCGGTGAGCGTGTAGTTGACGCTGGCAAATACCGTGTCGGTGCCTTCGCCCGACTTCTCCGTCACCACGTCGGCGGCGTTGTCCACCAGGTAGGTATCGTTGCCGGTGCCGCCCGCCATGCTGTCCGCACCGGCACCGCCGTTGAGCGTGTCGTTGCCCGCACCGCCCACCAGCGTGTCGTTGCCGCCGCCGCCGACGATCGTATTGGCGAACTCATTGCCAGTGAGCGCAAGGGGAGTAGCGCCCGCGTTCGCCCGCAGGAATTCGACCTCCGAATGGGCGGCCAGCGTGTAGCTGACGCTGGCGTAAACTGTGTCCGTGCCGCCATTCACCGCCTCGGTCACCACATCGCCGGCGTTGTCCACCAGGTAGGTGTCGTTGCCGACACCACCCGTCATGCTGTCGATGCCGGTGCCACCGTTCAGCGTATCGTCGCCCGCGCCGCCGTTCAGCGTATCGTTGCCAGCGCCGCCATTCAGCGTGTCGTTGCCGGTGCCGCCAACGATCGTGTTGGCGAACTCATTGCCGGTGAGCGCGAGAGGCGTGGCGCCCGCGTTCGCCCGCAGGAATTCGACTTCCGAACCGGCGCGCAGGGCATAGTTGACGCTGGCGTATACCGTGTCGGTGCCTTCGCCGGCTTTCTCGGTCACCACGTCGGCCGCGTTGTCCACCAGGTAGACATCGTTACCAGTGCCACCAGCCATGCTGTCCGCACCTGCCCCGCCGTTCAGCGTGTCATTGCCGGCACCACCCACCAGCGTGTCGTTGCCGGTGCCACCGACGATCGTGTTGGAGAATTCGTTGCCGGTGAGCGCGAGGGGAGCGGCGCCCGCGTTCGCCCGCAGGAACTCAATCTCCGACCCGGCGGTCAGCGTGTAGTTGACGCTGGCAAACACCGTGTCTGTGCCTTCACCCACGTTCTCGGTGACCACGTCGCCGACGTTGTCCACCAGGTAGGAGTCGTTACCCGTGCCGCCCGCCATGCTGTCGGCACCAGCTCCGCCATTGAGAGTGTCGTTGCCGGCACCACCAACGAGCGTGTCGTTGCCGATGCCGCCGACGATCGTGTTGGCGAATTCGTTGCCGGTAAGCGCGAGAGGCGTCGCGCCCGCGTTTGCCCGTAGGAACTCGATCTCCGAACCGGCGGTCAGCGTGTAGTTGACGCTGGCAAACACCGTGTCGGTCCCTTCGCCGACCTTCTCGGTCACAACATCGCCGGCGTTGTCCACCAGATAGGAGTCGTTGCCGGCGCCGCCCGCCATGCTGTCGATGCCGGCACCACCGTTCAGCGTATCGTTGCCGGCACCGCCGTTCAGGGTGTCGTTGCCGGCGCCCAGGTTGTGCCCGAGATTGAACGGCAGAAAGCGGGTCTGCTGGCCCTCCAAGCGCGTCGTCATCGCGACCAGGTCCGGGTCGACCGCGAAATGCACCAGCGTCCGCTGGCTGAGCGTCACGTTCCGGGGGTCCCGATCCGTGCGGTACTGCTTGACCGCATCCTCGA
>DASSRN010000332.1:0-9938 GCA_035701785.1 Acetobacteraceae bacterium
TCGCGCTGCACCAGCCCCATGGTGCCAGCGTAGTAATATGGCCAAACCGCCTGTGTGCCGTGCCGTTGCGTCATGGCGACGAACGCCTCGGCGGTGCGGTCCAGCGCCTCGTCCCAGGAGATCGCGCGGAATTGCCCCGACCCTTTCGGCCCGGTGCGCAGCAGCGGCCGGGTCAGCCGGTCGGGATGGTGGATGCGTTCGGCGTAGCGCGCGACCTTGGCGCAGACCACGCCCGCCGTGTAGCTGTTGGCCGCCGCGCCGCGCACTGCGCCGATGCGCGCGCCGTCCAGCACTTCGATCTCGAGGGCGCAGGTGGAAGGGCAGTCGTGCGGGCAGGCGGAGTGACGGACGGAGCGTTGCATGGGCGGCGAACCTAGCGTCCCGCCCGCGGCCTTGGCAAAATGCCGGCAATCCGCCAACGGGAGACGATAACCATGCTGACCCGCCGCCTGCTGCTGGCAGGCTCGACCGCGGCGCTGGGCGCGCCGTATGTGGCGCGTGCCGCCACGCCGAAGAACGCCGTGGTGATGGTGAAACAGATCGACGACATCGTCTCGTTCGATCCGGCGGAATCCTATGAGTTCACCAACAATGAGGTGAACGGCAACTGCTATCGTCGCCTGGTGCGGCCGGATCCGGCGAACAACACCAAGGTCGCTGGCGACCTGGCCGAGAGCTACGACGTGAGCCCCGATGGCCTGACCTTCACCTTCCGGCTGCGGCGCGACGCGAAGTTCGATTCCGGCAATCCGGTCACCGCGCAGGACGCCGCGTTCAGCCTTCAGCGTGTGGTGAAGCTCAACAAGACTCCTGGCTTCATCATCACCCAGTTCGGCTTCAACGCCGATAATGTGGAGAAGTACATCCGCGCCACGGATGACAGCACGCTGGAGCTGAAGCTGCCTGGCGAGGCCGAGGCGACCAGCTTCGTGCTGTATTGCCTGTCGGCTACGGTTGGCAGCGTGGTGGACATGAAGGCGGTGATGGCCAACCAGGCCAACGGTGATCTGGGCAACGGCTGGCTGAAGGCGCACACCGCCGGTGCGGGGCCGTACCGGCTGTCGTCGTGGCAGGCGAGCGATGTCGTCATCGCCGATGCCAATCCGCACGCGACCGAGAAGCCGAACATCCCGCGCATCGTGATGAAGCACGTCGCAGACCCGGCTGTGCAGCTTCTGCAATTGCAGAAAGGTGACGCCGACATCGCGCGTGACCTCGGCGCCGACCAGTTGCGGTCGATCGCCGGCAACAAGGACCTGACGGTGTCGGCCTCGCCGCAGGGCACGTCGATGTACATCGCGATGAACCAGTCGGTGCCCGAGTTGCAGAAGGTGCAGGTTCACCAGGCGATCAAGTGGGCGATCGACTACGATGCGATCGCGAAGAACATCACGCCGAACACCTGGAGCGTGTGCCAGGCGTTCCTGCCCGACGCGCTGCCCGGCGCGCTCAAGCAGAACCCGTTCCACAAGGACGTGGCGAAGGCGAAGGCGCTACTGGTCGAGGCCGGACTGCCGGACGGGTTCTCCGTGACGATGGACTACATCACAGCGGCACCGTCCGGCGATATCGCGCAGGCGATCCAGGCCGACCTCGCCGCGATCGGCATCAAGGTGCAGCTGCTGCCGGGTGAGCAGAAGCAGGTGATCACCAAGACCCGTGCGCGGCAGCACCAGCTGGCGATGCTGGTGTGGGGCACCGACTACTTCGATCCCAATTCCAACGCACAGGCCTGGTGCGAGAACTCTGACGACAGCGACCAGAGCAAGCTGAAGATCCTCGCCTGGCGTAGCCACTTCGTGGACAAGGAGCTCACCGCCGAATCACAGGCCGCGGTGCACGAACTGGATGCCGCCAAGCGCATCGCGCTCTACCAGACGATGCAGAAGCAGTTCATGGATCGCGCGCCGTTCGCCATGCTGCTGCAGAAGAATGCGGTCGCGGTGCTGGGCAAGGGCGTGTCGGGCTTCGTCGTCGGGCCGATGGCCGACTACACGCATTATTCGCAGATCCGCAAGGCGTGAACTCGCGGCTGCAGATGCTGGCGAGCGGCTTCGCCAGCATTCCGCTCACGCTGTTCGGGCTGGTCCTGGTCACCTTCCTGATCGGCCGGGTGATGCCGATCGATCCGGTGATCGCCATTGCCGGCGACCATGCGCCGCCCGACGTGATCGCCGCGGTGCGCGAGCAGCTTGGCCTCGACAAGCCGTTGATGGTGCAGTTCTGGATCTACCTGGTGAATCTGGCGCACGGCGATCTGGGCCGGTCGGTGATGACCACCCATCCGGTGACGCAAGACATCGCGCAGTTCTTCCCGGCGACGCTCGAGCTTGCCACCACCGCGATCATCATCGCGATCATTGTCGGCGTGCCGCTTGGCGTGCTGGCGGCGTCGCGGCAGGGCTCGCGTTTCGACCACGTGGTGCGCGTAGTCAGCCTGGCGGGCCAGTCGGTGCCGGTGTTCGTGCTGGGGCTGCTGTGCCTGCTGGTGTTCTACGTGAAGCTGGGCGTCGCACCCGGCACCGGCCAGCTCGATGTCGCGTATGAAGGCATGGTGCCGCGAGTGACCGGCATGCTGGTGGTGGATTCCATCATCGCCGGTGACTGGGATTCGCTGTGGGACGCGCTGGCGCATCTCGCGCAGCCGGCGCTCGTGCTGGCGTATTTCTCGATGGCGTATATCACGCGCATGACGCGCGCATTCATGATCGAATCGCTGTCGGGCGAGTACATCATCACCGCACGTGCCAAAGGACTGTCGGCCACGCGCGTGCTGTGGCGCCACGCGTTCGGCAACATCTCGGTGCGGCTGGTGACGGTGCTGGCGCTGGCGTACGCTGGCCTGCTGGAAGGCGCTGTGATCACCGAGACGGTGTTCTCCTGGCCCGGGCTGGGGCTTTACCTGACGGTGTCGCTGCTGAACGCCGACATGAACGCGGTGCTGGGTGCGACGCTGGTGGTCGGGCTGATCTACCTGGTGCTGAACCTGCTGTCGGACGTGCTCTACCGCCTGCTGGATCCGCGCGTCACATGAGCGGGGTGCTGTCGCGCGAATGGCTGCTGAGCGAGACGCCGGCGTCGCGCCGACAGGCGGCATGGGTGCGGCGCTATCGCGGCTGGCTTCAGCTGCGCGCGAACCGACTGGCGATGGTCGGGCTGGTGACCGCGTTGGTGATGATCATCGCCTCGCTCGCAGCACCGCTGCTGGCCTGGCAGGACCCGAGCGCGCAGAACCTCGCCGGCCGACTCGCGCCGCCGTCGTTCGCGCACTGGTTCGGCACCGACGAGCTGGGCCGCGACATCTATGCGCGCATCCTGTACGGCGGGCGTGTCACACTGGGCATGGTGGTGGCGGTGGTGCTGCTGGTTGCGCCGATCGGCCTGGTCGTGGGCAGCGTCGCCGGCTATCTGGGCGGCATCGTCGACCGCGTGCTGATGCGCGTCACCGACGTGTTCCTGGCATTCCCGCGCCTGGTGCTGGCGCTGGCGTTCGTCGCCGCGCTGAAGCCTGGCATCAGCAGTGCGGTGATTGCCATCGCGCTGACCGCGTGGCCGCCCTATGCGCGACTGGCGCGCGCCGACACGCTGACGGTGCGCTCGAGCGACTTCATCGCCGCGGTACGGCTGACCGGCGCCGGCAGCGCGCGAATTATCCTGCGCCACATCATGCCACTGTGCCTGTCCAGCGTGATCGTGCGGGTCACGCTGGATATGAGCGGCATTATCCTGACCGCCGCGGCACTTGGCTTCCTCGGCATGGGCGCGCAGCCGCCGATGCCGGAATGGGGCACCATGATCGCGTCATCGAGGGCTTTCATCCTGGATCAGTGGTGGGTGCCAACGATCCCGGGTGTGGCGATCTTCGTTGCGTCGCTGGCGTTCAACCTGTTG
This sequence comes from Acetobacteraceae bacterium, assembly GCA_035701785.1. Classification (GTDB taxonomy): domain Bacteria; phylum Pseudomonadota; class Alphaproteobacteria; order Acetobacterales; family Acetobacteraceae; genus JAMXLO01. The sequence goes on from DASSRN010000332.1 coordinate 3,892, forward strand.
GGGGACGGCATGCGTGATGTGCTGGATCCGCGGCAGCGCTAGATGCTGGTCGAGATCCGCAACCTGCGCGTCCAGTTCCCCACCGCCACCGGCTTGTCCGACGCCGTGCGCAATGTGTCGCTGACCCTGGGGCAGGAGAAACTCGGCATCGTCGGTGAGTCGGGATCCGGCAAGTCGCTCACCGCCCGCTCGATCCTGCGGCTGCTGCCGTCCAACGCCATCCTGTCGGCCGATAAGCTCACCTTCGACACCATCGACGTGCTGCGTGCCGACGAGAACGCACTGCGCCGCATCCGAGGTGCCCGGGCAGGCCTGATCCTCCAGGACCCGAAATACTCGCTGAACCCGGTGATGACCGCCGGCGCGCAGATCGCCGAGGCGTGGCGGGCGCATCGCGGCGGCGGGCGCAAACTGGCCGAGCAGGCGGCGATCGATCTGCTGGCACAGGTGCAGATCCGCGATCCCAAGCACGTCGCCGGGTCGTATCCGCACGAGCTGTCCGGGGGCATGGGCCAACGCGTGATGATCGCGATGATGCTGGCGCCGGACCCCGAGCTGCTGATTGCGGACGAGCCGACCAGCGCGCTGGACGCGACCGTGCAGGCGGAGATCCTGCGGCTGATCGAGGACCTGGTGTCGCGCCGTGGCATGGGGCTGATCCTGATCAGCCACGACCTGCCGCTGGTGTCGCACTTCTGCGACCGCGTCGCCGTGATGTACGCCGGCCGAATCGTCGAGGAGCTGGCGGCGGGCGACCTGCTGCGTGCCCGACATCCGTATACACGCGGTCTGCTCGGCTGCCTGCCGACGCTCGGCCATCGCCAGGCGCGGCTGACGGTGATGCAGCGCGACCCGTCGTGGCTCGAGACATGATCGAGGTCGACGGACTGTCGGTGCGGTTCGGCCGGGTCGAGGCGGTGAAAGCGTTGTCGTTCGGCGTGGCGCGCGGCGAGAGCTTCGGCATCGTCGGCGAGTCGGGATCGGGCAAGTCAACCGTGCTGCGGGCGCTGTCGGGGCTCAATCCGGACTGGACCGGGCGCATGGTGATCGATGGCCAGGCGCTGACGCCGCATCGCTCGAAGGAGTTCCATCGGCAGGTGCAGATGGTGTTCCAGGACCCGTATGGCTCATTGCATCCTCGCCAGACGGTGGACCGGCTGCTGTCGGAGCCGTTGCAGGTGCACGGCATGGACAACCCGGAACGCCGCATCCTGCGCGGGCTGAACGAGGTTGCGCTGCCCGCCACCGTGCGCTTCCGCTATCCGCACCAATTGTCCGGCGGACAGCGCCAGCGCGTGGCGATCGCACGTGCGCTGATGGCGGAGCCCCAGGTGCTGCTGCTGGATGAGCCGACCAGCGCGCTGGATGTGTCGGTGCAGGCCGAGGTGCTGAACCTGCTGGTGGATCTGCAGCAGGCGCGTGGGCTCACCTATATCCTGGTGAGCCACAACCTTGCGGTGGTCGCGCATCTCTGTGGCCGCGTCGGCGTCATGCAGGCGGGCGAGATGGTCGAGCTGCTGTCGGCAGACGACCTGCGTGCCGGCCGGACCCAGCACCCGCACACCGCCTCGCTGCGTGAGCTCAGCATCGAACTGGAGGAACCGGAGACGACGTGACACACTGGAATCGAGCCTCGAGGACAGCCCGATGAACGACCTCTATTCGTTCTATGCCCAGCATCGCAACACCAAGGTGATGCACAAATGGGATCATTACTTCGAAGTGTATGAGCGCTTCCTGTCGCCGATCCGCCGCACAAACCCGGTGGTGGTGGAGATCGGCGTGCAGCTTGGCGGGTCGGTGGAGATGTGGCGCGACTATTTCGGGCCAGCGGCGCGCATCTATGGTATCGACATCAACCCCGACGCCAAGCAGCAGGAGGATGTCGTCACCAAGGTGTTCATCGGCGACCAGCGGGACCAGGCGTTTCTGCGCTCGGTGGTGCAGGAGATCGGCCGGCCCGACGTGGTGATCGACGATGGCGGCCACACGGCGAACCAGCAGATCACCGCATTCGAGGCGCTGTATCCGACGCTCAGCGATAACGGCCTGTATATCGTTGAGGATACGCACACCTCGCTATGGCGCGGGCAGTTCCTCGACCGGCAGGACCAGCAGAGCTTCCTGCAATACTCGTTCGCCCACTGTGCTCAGCTTATGGAGTGGACCGGGCGACAGGAGAATTTCCAGGTCCTCGGCACCGAGCAGAACACGACGCTGGCCAACGCGGTGTCGGTGTTCTGCCGCACCACCAAGGCGATCAGTTTCTTCGACAGCATGATCGTCTACGAGCGCGGCAATCGCCGCGTGCCCCGGCACACGCGCCGCTGACGTGCTGGACCTTACGCGCGCGCCGGCGACCCTGCCGGAGGGGCGGCGGGTGTATGCGATTGGCGACATCCATGGTTGCGACGTCCAGCTTGGCAACCTGCACGCGATCATCGCGGACGATCTCGCGCGGCGTCCGGTGGCGGCGCCGCTGCTCCTGCATATCGGCGACTATGTCGATCGTGGCGCCGACACTGCCGGCGTGCTGCGGCGGCTGCTGGCGGGGCCGCCGATCGCAGGCGTGCCGGTGGTGAACCTGCTGGGCAACCACGACGATACGATGCTGCACGCGCTGTCCGGCGATCGGGCGGCGGCGACCGACTGGCTGTTCGCCGGCGGCGCCCCGGCGCTGCAAAGCTACGGCATCGACCCGAATTCGCCGCGCGAGAGCTGGCCGGAGCGGGTTCCCGCAGAGCATCTCGACTTTTTGCGCAACCTCACGCTGACCCACCAGGAGGGCGGCTATCTCTTCGTACATGGCGGGGTGCGTCCGGGCGTGCCGCTGGAGCGGCAGGCGCGCGAGGACCTGCTGCGGATGCGCCAGCCGTTCCTGTATTCTGAGATGGACTTCGGCGCGGTGGTGGTGCACGGGCACACGCCGGTGCGCGCGCCGGTGGTGCGGCACAATCGCATCGCCATCGACACCGGCGCGGTGTTCGGCGGCAAGCTGACCTGCCTGGTGCTGCAAGGCGACACGCTGGGCTTCCTCACCGCCGATCCGGTGGGCGAGCCGGTGTCGATCGCGCACCGCTGACGCTGTGGGTCCGGTGAGGTGTGTGCTAGGCTGCGGGTATGTCCGTTGCCATGCGTACGCCGATGACGCGCGAAGAGTTCCTCGCCTGGGAGGAGCGGCAGGAGCTGCGCTACGAATTCGATGGCTGGCAGCCGGTCGCGATGACGGGCGGCACGGTGGCGCATTCCGTCATCCAGAACAACCTGCACATGGCGATCGGCAGCCGCCTGCGGAGGACCCCATGCCGGTTCTATGGCAGCGACCTCAAGATCGAGACGGCGCACGGGATCCGCTACCCGGATGGTTTCGTGGCGTGCGGGACCGTCATGGCCGATGCAACCGTCATACGCGATCCTGTCGTCATCTTCGAAGTGCTCAGCGACAGCACCGCCCGCACCGACCTGGTCACAAAGAACCAGGAATACGCCGCGATCCACAGCGTGCGCCGCTACGTCGTGCTGGCACAGGAATCAATGGCGGGCACCATGTTCGAGCGGATCGGCGACGATTGGGTCGGTCACCTGCTGGCCGCCGACAGCGTGCTGCGGATGCCGGAGATCGGCATCGAGCTCGCACTCGCCGAGCTGTACGAGGGAGTAGATTTTCCCGCGGCCGAACGGCAGGCATCCTGACGGTTTGATCTGAATCAAAGTGCTGTCGGCGCTGCTCGGCTAACGTGCCGAGTCCTCACTTCGCAGCAGGATACCGGCATGGACACGCATATCAGCGCCGCCGCGGACCACGGCGTGGCGCAGCTCTACACGTCACTTGAGGAGCGCATACTCGCGCGCGACCAGGCTGGGGCGAGCAAGGTGTTCTATGGCCTGGTGCGTGCCGGGCAGCCGCTCACCGAGATCATCGCCGAAAGTGTCCGTATCCACGCGCCGTACACGCATGTGCCGTACCACGAGCGGCTGGACGACGGCTATCCGAACTTCGTCAACAACGACCACTGCCTGCTATCGGCGCGCGCCACGCTGCACCTGGCCGGGCTGCTGCCGCCGGAACTCGCGATGCTGCCGATGGCGCAGACCATCTGGTACATCCCGACCGGGCTCGACATCTGGAACCAGAAGATGAACCTGGCGCCGGGCCACTATACCCGCGGCTTCGCCGGGACGATCGAGCACCCGCCGATGCCGGTGGTCTACTGGCCGGACCAGGAGCCGCGGCACTCAGACGGGCCGCTGGCGCAGCGCCTGGGCGAATGGCTGACGCTGGTGCAGCGCGGCCAGGTGCTGGAAGCCTATCGCTACTTCCTGGGCCTGATGCAGGACCGCCGCAACCGCTGGCGCGTGCTCGCCGAACTGGTGTTCGCCGGGCTGATCGACGTGCAGGACCGCATGTTCCGCAACCGCTCCTACACGACAGGGCACAAGGCATACCGTGCGCGGGCAACCGTGGAACTGGGCTGCGCGCTTGGCTGGCAGAACGCGCACGACGTGCTGTACGCCGGCGCGCTCGACATGGCGGTGGGGCCGCGCTGGCATTCACTGTACGAGATGGCGTGCAACACGGTGAAGGAGGAGATCGAGGGCGTCGCGCTGCATGCGGTGCCGTATGGCGGGGTGGCCGAGGAGGAGCTGGCGCTGCTGCACAACGCGGCGCCCCTGTCCGAGGCGGAGGAGGCGGCACTGCTGCGCGCGCTGCTGGAAGAGCATTCGCCGGCCAACCTCGATGCGGTGACGCGGCTGCTGAAAGCCGGCAAGGACCCGCGCCGCATCGTCGACGCCATCCAGATCGCAGCCGCCGAGATTGTGCTGGCGACGCAGGGTGCGAACAACTTCTCGATGCCGATGCACTGCTACGAGTATACCAACGCTCTGGGCTGGTTCTTCGACACGTTCGACCATCCGCGCCGGCTGCGGCTGCTGTATGTTGCGGCCGAATTCGTGAACATGACGGCGTGGCACCAGCGGCTGACCGATGCGTTCGCCCCGTCGCCGGTGCATGCCCCGGCCTGCGCCAGCCGGTTCGGCGTGGACGAACTGCTGCAGCGGATCGACGGCGCGATCTGTGCGCTGAAGGCGCCGGAGGCGTTGGGTTGGGTGCAGGCCTGGTGCGATACGATAGCCAACCACGACCCGCTGGTGCGAACGCTGGCGCTGGCCGCCTGCAAGCTGGGCAATGACCCGCACAACCAGGAGATCCCGCAAAACCTGCTGGAGGATTTCGGCAAGAATCGCAGTTCGCGCCGCGAGCGGCTGTTACTCGCCTGTGCGCAGCACTGCGCGGCGCACCGCAAGTACGGCGATCCGCTGGAGGCCACTCGGCGGTTCGGCGAGGCGCTGGAGGTGGATGTCCTGTAGCAGCTCGGGACCCGCTCGCCTGTTCAAGCGTTTTGCCCGCGTCAACCTCGGCGTGGTAAGGGCAGGCGATGGGCTACTGGGGCAAGATCATTGGCGGCGTAGCTGGATTCGCCGTGGGCGGCCCCATGGGGGCGGTGGTCGGCGCCGCGCTGGGCCATGCCGCGGATTCTGGCTCGGTGCCGAACCTGGGTGCCCAGTTCGGCCAGCAGATTGGCTGGAGCCCGGCACGGCTCGCCGCCATGGTCGGCCGTCGCGATCAGCTGTTCGCGATCTGCGTGGTCGTGCTGTCAGCGAAGCTGGCCAAGTGCGACGGCCGGGTCCGGCGCGAGGAGATCGACGCGTTCAAACGCCAGTTCCGCATCCCGCCGGAATCGGTGCGCGACATCGGCCGGCTGTTCGACCAGGCGCGCGACAGCGCTGACGGCTTCGAGGGGTACGCCAGGCAATTGGGCGAGGCATTCGCCGACAACCGCGGCATGCTCGAGGATGTGCTGACGGCCCTGTTCGTGATCGCGCGCGCCGACGGCCCGGTGAACGGCCGTGAGCTCGATTTCCTGTCGCGCACGCATCGCGGTTTCGGGCTGGACCAGATGGCGTGGGACCGAGCCCGTGGCGCGGCGCCGCGCCAGCCGGTCGTGGACGAGCCGGACGCCTACGCCGTGCTTGGCGTGTCGCAG